>CAKZOC010000208.1 GCA_937136025.1 uncultured Bacteroidota bacterium | reverse complement strand
AATAATAATATTGTAATAATAATAATGGGATATATGACATGAAAATGTGTGATTTGTTGGATTTATTATGGCTTGTTCAGTTTTCGATAAATCTTATATATTGTTAAAATCTATGAATGCCGAGTGATAAATTTTGAATTAACAGTATATAGGCTTCAGAAAGCAAAGAATAGGTACAATTTTGTTAGAAATCTGCAAGAAGACTAGAAAAATAAAAACCAAAGAGAGCAAAGTAGCCTGGAAAGCTTACAAAGTTACCGGTTCTCACAACGGTACGGTAGATTTAAAATCCGGAACCCTGATGTTCGACAACGACAAGTTGACCGGAGGTGAATTCACTGTAGATATGACCACCCTGATCGCTACAGATCTGGAAGGGGAAAGCCGTCAAAAACTCGAAGGTCACCTGAAATCTGATGATTTCTTTTCCGTAGCTTCCAATCCTACCGCTACACTGATTTTCACCAACGTGAAGTCCACTGGGAAAAATTCGTATGAAGTCACCGGAAACCTTACGGTAAAAAACATTACCAAACCCGTTACTTTCGATGTTTCCGTCTACGGAAGCAAGGCTACGGCCACGATGAAAGTAGACCGGACCCAATTTGATGTCAAATACGGTTCCGGAAGCTTTTTTGACGATTTGGGAGACAAAACGATTTACGACGAGTTTGACCTTGTTGTCGATCTGGAATTCTAATTGAAAAAGGACCTTTGAAAAAGGCGACTGGTACTTCCGGTCGCCTTTTTTTCTGTGAAGATTTGAGATCTTAATTTTCCTTTCTATATTTGACGCTCATGAAAAATTTTACACATAAAACCTGGTGGTGGATCTCAGAACCTGTGCGGTTGTGACCTGAGCCCTGTTTGTAAACACGATATAAGGCTTGTCTGTCACGACAAGCCTTTTTTTATTTCAAAATAATGACGTACAACTTAAAGACCTATGCCCGGAAAATACTGGCGGATACGATTACTCCGGTAAGTGTCTATCTCAAGGTAAGAGATCGGTTTCCGGCGAGTATCCTTCTGGAGAGTAGTGATTATCACGCCAATGACAACTCCTTCTCTTATATATGCTGCAATCCGATCGCATGGATTTCCGTGGAACAGAATACCATTCGCCGTGTATTCCCGGATGGTACGCAGCAAACCGATGAGATCGACCAGGATACGGACCTCGCTATGGAGATTGACCGTTTCGCAGGCACTTTTAAAGTAGAGGACCACGGGTATAAGTTTATCAACAATGGCCTGTTCGGTTTTATGACCTACGATGCGGTCCGTTTCTTTGAGGACATCGATATTCAGAAAAAACCAGATGCGCCGGCCATTCCCGACGTGTATTACGCGGTCTACCAGAATATCATTGCTATAGATCATTTTAAAAACGAAGCCTACCTGTTTGCGCACTGTTTTGATCAGCAAAACAATCTGGAAGTACTCGAACAGATTCTCGCCGTTCAGACCTTTGCCACCTATCCCTTCGAAAGGGAAGGAAAAAAAGAGTCCAACTTGAGGGATGAAGAATTTTTGGAACAGGTTGCCCAGGCCAAAAAACACTGCGCCCGTGGCGATGTTTTTCAACTCGTTCTCTCGCGCAGGTTCCGCCAACAATTCAAGGGAGATGAATTCAATGTCTACAGGGCGCTGCGGTCCATCAATCCTTCTCCTTATTTGTTCTATTTTGATTATGGTGATTTCAAAATTTTCGGAAGTTCTCCAGAGGCTCAGTTAGTGGTTAAGGATGGAAAAGCTGAAATCCACCCCATAGCCGGCACCTTTAAGCGCACGGGGAATGATCCCGAAGATGCGGCCCTGGCCCAGCGGCTCGCACAAGATGAAAAGGAGAACAGTGAACACGTCATGCTGGTCGATCTGGCTCGCAATGATCTGAGTCGGAACGGGAATTCCGTACAGGTCGAGACCTACAGGGAAGTTCAGTTTTTCTCACACGTGATCCACCTGGTCTCCAAAGTGACCGGGAAAATAAAAAAAGGAATCCCCACTATGAAGGTTGTCGCCGACACCTTCCCGGCAGGGACGCTGAGTGGAGCCCCCAAACACAAGGCCATGCAGCTGATAGAAACCTATGAAAAGACCAGTCGGAATTACTACGGGGGAGCAATTGGTTTTATGGCATTTGACGGAGATTTCAATCACGCTATTATGATTCGCACCTTCCTGAGTAAAAACCACAGCCTCTACTTTCAGGCCGGAGCAGGGCTGGTGGCGGCTTCCGATCCGCAGGCAGAACTCGAGGAGACCTACAACAAACTGGGGGCACTCACCAAGGCGCTGGAAATTGCAGAAAAACTCTGATATGAAAAAGGTCCTGGTGCTTGATAATTACGACAGCTTTACCTACAACCTGGTGCATTATCTGGAAGATCTGGGCTGTACCGTTGTGGTGCGAAGAAATGACAAGATCGATCTCGCGGAACTCGCAGATTTTGAAGAGATCGTCCTGTCCCCGGGGCCTGGCATCCCCGATGAAGCCGGAATGCTTAAAGAACTGATTCGAATAGGGGCCGCATCCAAGAGAATCCTCGGGGTTTGTCTGGGCCAGCAGGCGATTGCAGAAGTCTTCGGGGGTCGGCTGGTGAATCTGAAGCAGGTATACCATGGGGTAGCCACCTCCATTACCATCAAAGGCGATGATGTTTTATACAGGGGATTGCCCGGGCATATAGAAGTGGGTCGCTATCACTCCTGGGTGGTACACCCCGATCTTCCACCCTGCCTTGAGGTGACGGCCACAGATGCTACGGGGACCGTAATGTCGCTCAGACACCTGGAATACGATGTCCGGGCCGTGCAGTTTCACCCGGAATCTGTTCTGACGCCACAGGGGAAAACCATAATTGCGAACTGGTTAAATGCAAAAAAATGAAAGCGATTTTAAATAAACTCATTGAACACCAGTGGCTCAGTCGGGAAGAATCCCGAAGGGTCCTTATCGAGGTGGCTTCGGGCACCTTCAACACCAGTCAGATCGCAGCCTTCCTCACGGTTTATATGATGCGCAGCGTCACCATCGAGGAGTTGGAAGGGTTCCGGGACGCCCTCTTAGAACTCTGCCATGCCGTGGACCTGGCCGAGTATCAGGCTATTGATCTGTGTGGCACCGGGGGTGATGGAAAAAACACTTTTAATATTTCAACGCTGGCCTCCTTTGTGGTTGCCGGAGCGGGAATCCCGGTAGCCAAACACGGAAATTACGGGGTTTCTTCGGCCTGTGGAAGCAGTAATGTCCTCGAATTCCTGGGCATACGTTTCAGCGCCGATTCCGATTTTCTGAGAAAATCCCTGGACCAGGCCGGAATCTGTATTCTCCACGCCCCCTTATTTCACCCGGCTATGAAGGAAGTAGCCCCAATACGGAGGGAACTGGGTGTTAAAACCTTTTTTAATATGCTCGGGCCCATGGTAAATCCGGCTTTTCCCAAATACCAGATGGTCGGTGTTTTTAATCTGGAACTGGCGCGGATGTACGGGTACCTCTATCAGAATACAGACAAGACGTATAGTATTCTTCACGGACTGGACGGTTATGACGAAATCACGCTTACCGGCCCTGCCAAGGTACTGGGAAACAAGGTGGAATCTGTTTTGAACCCTGAAGATTTTGGACTCACCAAAATAACGGCTCAGGAAATTGAGGGAGGTGATAGTATCGAAAAAGCGGCGCAAATATTCATCGACGTACTTCAAGGCAAGGGAACCCCGAGCCAGGAAGCCGTAGTTTGTGTGAATGCGGGAATTGCCATTGCCACGGCCACGGGTTGCACGCCCCTGGAAGGGTATGAAAAGGCTTGTATATCCCTGCAGAACGGTAGTGCCCAAAAATCTTTTAAAAAGCTGCAGGCCATAAGTGCTTGAGTGATCCCTACGCCATGAGTATTCTCGAAAAAATCATCCAGGATAAGAAAAAGGAAGTCCAATTGCGCAAGACAGTGCTTCCGGCAGCAAAACTAGAAGGTTTTGGACTTTTTGACCGCCCGACCGTCTCTCTTAAAAATACCCTGAAAGCTCAGGAAACAGGTATTATTGCAGAACATAAGAGAAGATCTCCATCCCGTGCAATCATCAATCAGGATAGCAGTGTATCCGATATAGTGGCCGGATACACGGCTGGAGGAGCAGGCGGAATTTCCGTGCTGACCGATGGAAAATACTTCGGGGGGTCTCTGGACGATTTGCTGCTCGCCCGGGCCTCAACCTCCCTGCCCCTGCTCCGAAAAGAGTTTATAATAGATCCGTATCAAATCCTGGAAGCCAAAGCCTACGGAGCGGATGCAATATTGCTTATCGCGGCCGTTCTCTCCGGGGAAGCCCTCAGGAGTCTTTGTGAATCCGCGCACACTTTGGGCCTGGAGGTATTGCTCGAGGTGCATTCCCGGGCCGAACTCGAATTTTCCCTGGACGCCGGGGCGGACCTGATCGGGGTGAATAATCGGAATCTTAAAACTTTCGAGGTTTCACTGGAAATCAGCAGAGCCCTGAGCGATTTAATTCCAGATGGCGTGGGCAAGATTTCTGAGAGCGGTTTAAAAACCCCGGATCAGATTCGGGAATTGAAAAACCTGGGGTTCGACGGCTTTCTCATGGGAGAGGCATTTATGAAAACAGCTCAGCCGGGTAAAGCCCTGAGCGACTTCCTAAAAAGAACAGGCGAATGAAATTCAAGGTCTGTGGCATGAAATACAATCCTGCTGAAGTGATACAACTCGGCCCGGACTACGTCGGATTTATTTTCTGGGAGGGTACCCCTCGCAATTTTACCGGACAGGCAATACCTGAATTACCTGTAAACACAAAAGCAGTAGGAGTTTTTGTGGATGAATCCATCGAAAACATATTCGGTCTTGTTGAGAAATACGGTCTGAAAGGGGTACAATTACACGGTCAGGAATCTGTAGAATACTGTTTTGAACTCTATGAGAGGCTTCAAAAGGAAGCTCCCGAAGTCGAGCTGATCAAGGCTTTCGCGATCGGTCCTGGTTTTTCCTTTGAAAGTCTTCAGGGGTACCTGGAGGTATGCCATTACTTTCTCTTTGATACCCGTGGCGCGCTGCCCGGTGGAAACGGGACCCGTTTTGACTGGGAACAGCTCAGGGACTACCCCTATGAAAAACCCTATTTACTCAGTGGTGGAATCGGAGAATACGACTGCGATAAACTACTGCATTTCTTTCGAACTCCGCAGGCTGAATGCTGTGCGGGCATCGATGTAAACAGTAAATTTGAAATCCGGCCGGGTGAAAAGGATGTCAATGCCCTGAAACGGTTTCTCAAATGTGGAATCTGGAAGTAAAAACAGACTATTGAGCACTAAACTGGAATACGATATGGATAGCTATCACGCAGATAAAGATGGTTTTTACGGGCCTTTCGGAGGGGCGTTTATACCGGAGATGCTGTACCCCAATGTAGATGAACTTAAATCCAGATATCTGGAAATTATGGGGACCCCTGAGTTCCAGAGCGAGTTCCGACATTTGCTCCGGGAGTATGTAGGGCGGCCTACCCCCCTGTACTATGCACGGCGGCTCTCTGAAAAATACAACACGCGGATCTACCTGAAACGGGAAGACCTGTGCCACACCGGAGCCCATAAGGTCAACAATACCATCGGTCAGATTCTGATGGCTCAAAAACTGGGTAAAAAGCGAATTATAGCGGAAACCGGAGCCGGGCAGCACGGGGTAGCCACAGCTACGGTGTGCGCCCTGATGGGGCTGCCCTGTATCGTCTATATGGGGGAGGTAGATATCGCGCGCCAGGCGCCCAACGTCGCCCGGATGAAATTACTCGGGGCCGAAGTCCGCGCGGCTCGTTCGGGTAGCCGTACACTCAAGGATGCCACAAACGAAGCGATACGAGATTGGATCAACAATCCGGAGGATACGCATTACATCATAGGATCCGTGGTCGGACCCCATCCGTATCCTGATATGGTCGCCCGGTTTCAGGCGGTTATCTCTGAGGAAATAAGCAAACAACTCCAGGAAAAAGAGGGTCGTGATGCCCCGGACTATGTCATCGCCTGTGTAGGGGGCGGGAGCAATGCGGCCGGAGCGTACTATCATTATCTGAATCGTCCGGAAGTAGGCATTATCGCCGTGGAAGCTGCGGGAAAAGGAATTAGCAGTGGGGAAAGCGCAGCGACTTCGGCCCTGGGAACCGTTGGGATTATTCATGGCAGCAAGACCCTGCTGATGCAAACAGGAGATGGTCAGATCACCGAACCCTACTCGATTTCGGCCGGTCTGGATTATCCGGGGATTGGTCCGATGCACGCCCATCTGTTCGCCTCGGGCAGGGGCGAATTTCACTCAGTTACCGATGAGCAGGCGATGGAGGCCGGGAAAGAACTCGCTGCTCTGGAAGGAATCATCCCGGCTATTGAAACCGCCCACGCCTTCGCGATTTTAAAGTCGCGGGAATTTGAGGCCGACGATGTCCTGGTCTTTAACCTTTCCGGGCGGGGCGATAAAGACCTTCAAACCTATATCGAGTATTTTAATTTGTAAGTGGAGATGTTCATGACAGTAAAAACGAAAAAAGTTGCCGACCGGATCGGCGAAGCATTTCAGAAAGAAGGGAGTCTGCTTTCCATATACTTTACGGCTGGCCATCCCCAATTAGAGGATACCCTTCCGATACTTCGTGAACTTCAGACCAGCGGGGTGGATATGATCGAAATCGGATTGCCTTTCAGCGATCCACTTGCAGATGGTCCTACCATTCAGGAGAGTTCTTTGGCTGCCTTGAAAAATGGAATGACCACCAGGAAATTATTTGAACAACTAAAGGTGGTTCGCCCAGAAATCCATCTGCCGCTCATCCTGATGGGGTATTTTAATCCGGTCCTGCAATTTGGAGTAGAGGCTTTTTGCAGGGAGTGCCGGGAGGTTGGTATCGACGGCCTGATCTTGCCCGACTTACCCCTGGAGATCTATGAAAAAGAGTATCGCCCCATCTTCGAGCAATACAATCTGAAAATGATATTCCTGATCACGCCTCAAACTTCAGTGGAGCGAATCCGGAGGATTGATGCCTCCTCGGATGCATTCATCTATATGGTAAGTTCTGCGAGTACTACGGGGGCCAAGGCCGGTTTTGAAGCCTCGGCAGAGTCTTATTTTAAACGCATATCGGAGATGAAGCTCAAAAATCCGCTAATCGTGGGCTTTGGTATCAGCAATGCCCAAACCTTCAGGCAGGCGACCGGCCATGCCCGGGGTGCCATAATCGGATCTGCATTTATCAAAAATCTATCGGAACATGGGATTTCCGGGATTTCCCGATTTATAAACTCCATTCGACCATGAAGAACCCTCTGAACGACTACCGGATTGTTATTCTGGCCTGTCTTACCCTCGGGCTCGCACCTTATTTTCCGGAACCTCATCTCTTAGGGAAACTCAGGTGGGTTGCCGGCGGGGCAAAAGGCATGATGCCTATGGACTGGTTTGACCTGGCCTTTCACAGCCTGCCCTGGATTGCGCTCCTTCGCCTGGTATTTCTAAAAGTTAAACCCCGGGGCTGATTTCCAGAAGTCATAATGTCAAACCCGGGAAAGTCCTTCCCACAAATTTCTTTAGATTTAGACTCAAACACGAGAACGCCATGCACAAACCACTTTTCTTATTTCTAGCCTTATCCGCAATTTGGTGCCGGGCACAGGACGACGCGCTTATCAAGACTCAGGTCAGGCATACCATAGATGAACTTGTGGAATTTGTGGCCATTCCGAACGATGCGCTGAATCCCGCAGATATCAACCGGAATATCACATGGCTTTCCGATAAATTCAACGCAAGAGGATTTAACACCTCGGTCCTCCCTACCGAGGGCCTGCCCTTGTTTTTTGCGGCCCTCCCCATGGATGCTAAAAAACCGACACTCCTTTTTTACATGCATTTTGACGGTCAATCCGTAGACCCTTCAAAATGGGACCAGCCCGATCCGTATAAAACCGTATTGAAAGTTCGGGACGACAATGGATGGCGCTCCATGGACTTTGCAGAACTCAACGACGACATCCCTTACGAATGGCGACTTTTCGGACGCTCTACTTCTGACGATAAGGGACCTATCGTGATGTTATTAAACACCATAGATCTCATTCGTAAAACGGAACAGGACATCCCCTATAACATAAAAGTGATTCTGGACGGAGAAGAGGAAAAAAGCAGTGCCCCGCTGCCGGCGGCAGTCACTCAGTACCGGGAACTCCTCGAAGCAGATTATCTCATTATATCTGATGGGCCGGTACACGTCTCCGGACAACCCACTATTGTATACGGATGCAGGGGAATCACTACGCTGAGCCTGACCACATACGGGCCCATTCTCCCTCAACACAGCGGACACTATGGAAACTATGCGCCCAACCCCGGAATGCAACTGGCACAAATCCTTTCCAGCATGAAAGACGCGGAGGGTCGGGTGCTGATCCCGGGATATTATAACGGGATCGAACTCACGGATCATGAACAGAAAATCCTGCAGGATGTCCCCGACGACGCTTCACGGATCAATGCCGCGTTACAAATCAAAACACCTGAAAAAGTCGGGGCTTTTTATCAGGAAGCCCTGCAGTACCCTTCTTTAAACGTGAGGGGGCTGTCCTCCGGGTGGGTGGGTCCGGAAGCCCGCACGATCATCCCATCCACAGCCACCGCTGAACTCGATCTGCGACTGGTCCCCGAAAGCGACGGGAAGCGATTAAAGGGATTGGTGCGAAAACATATAGAATCCCTCGGGTATGAGATCACCGAAGGTGTACCTACTGCTGAAATGAGGGCTTCCACAGCCCAATGGGTAACCGTGGAAGAAGGAAGTGTCACCGATGCTTTCCGCACCTCCCTGGAACATCCATACGGGGAACATCTCAAAGTACTCTTGCAGGAGACCTTCGGCAAACCCGTTGTTCAAATACGCATTATGGGGGGCACGGTACCTATTGCTCCCTTTGTAAATGCGCTGGAAATTCCCGCTTTTCTGCTCCCCCTCGTAAATCCGGACAACAACCAACACAGTCCGAATGAAAATCTTAAAATCGGCCAGATCGATTATGGCATCAGGGCCCTGCAGGCACTGTTGACGACTCCTTTAGCCGAATAAGAAGGGGTGAGCGAAGGCACCTGCACCCATAAGATTCGGCTGAAACCGGTTGGGAGGCTCAGGCGGAATTCCGGCTTGCGTTGATATTCCCATAGAGGGATCGGGTGATGATCTTTTCATACAGCTTCAATTTTGGGGAGGCTTCATTGATTTTTTGCAGGGCGGATTGCTGTATCACGAGTAAAGGGAGTACGATCTGTTCCCGGATCCGAATGGATTCGCGGGACAAAAGCTCATCCTCCATCAATTCTTTATATCCCGATATTTCGAGAAGCATTTCTTTGGAAAGCAGGTATTCCCCTTTGAGAATCCTCCAGAATTCCCCGAATTCCGGATCCTGCTCCATATAGGCCGTTAACTCAAAATAGGATTTCGTGAGGGACATCATGCTGTTGAGCATCAGGGCTCTGAAAAAAGCTACGTCCCGAAATAAGGCTTTTAAATCAGAAATTCTACCCTCGTCCTTTAAAGTCTTTAATGCCGTACCAATCCCGAAATACCCGGGTACATTTTGTTTGAGCTGGCTCCAGGATCCCACAAAGGAGATGGCGCGCAGATCTGTGAGTTCAAGCTTCGCCTTATTTCCCCGTTTGCCGGGACGGCTTCCAATATTTGCTTTCGTATAGAATCTGAGGGTACTGCGCTCTTCCAGGTAAGAGATAAACTTTTCATGGTGCTTCAAGGCGTTGTATTTATCAAAACTCAACTCCGAGAGGGTTTCAATCAGTTCTCGCTCGCCCGGGGAAATCGCATTTTCTTCTCCATAGATGGTATTGGACAAACCGGCGGTCAGGAGCTGTTCACTGTTGTGAATAAACTGCTCCCGCGTTCCGAAAGTACTGGTGATGGTTTGCCCCTGCACGGTGAGTTGAATTTCTTCGTTGGCGATTCGATCCGTCTGTGCGGCATAAAAACGGTGCGTCTTTCCCCCACCCCGGGCCGGAGGTCCTCCACGTCCGTCAAAAAACACCGCGTGCACCTCGTTGTTTTTACAAACCTGAGTCAGGTTTTCTTTTGTTTTAAAAATAGACCAGTTGGCCTTGAGATACCCCCCATCTTTGGTGCCGTCTGAAAACCCCAGCATAATGGTTTGACGACCCCCTCGCTGTCGGAGGTGTTCGCGATAAAAAGGCAGGTCGAAAAGGGCTTGCATTACAGACTCCGAAGCGTCCATCCCGTCCATGGTTTCAAACAAGGGTACAATATCAAAAGTAATTGGCCGGCCTTCCCACCCACACCAGCGAAAGAGTCCGTAAACAAAAAGGACCGCATACAGATCCTCTGAATTACTGATGATGTAACGGTTGCATCCCGCTTCCCCATTCTTGGCCTGAATCTCCCCGAGTTGCGCAATATTGACAAGCGTATCCCGGACAACAGGATCGCCATACACTTCCGGATCCACCCTCAGGGATTCCTCGCTGAGGAGCCTGAGTAAATGTTCCTGATCCAGTTCTCCCAGACTATCCGTAATATAGCCGTGTTGCCGGAGGACAGCTTCAATCACCTGCCGGTGTACCCTGTGGTCCTGACGGATATCCAGGGTCGCAAAATGGGTGCGAAATAACCGAACCTTATCGATAAAGGCGTTGAGCTCCTTGAGATATAAACCGTGATACCGATCCCGAAGGGTAGTACGCACTTGTAGTAAGGGTTCTAAAATTTGCTGGAAGGACACCGGTTTTTCAAGGTCGAACATAGCGATGTAAATCTGACTTCTCAGATCCTCCATAGCCTCCTGAACCCCCCGGAAGGAAAGCTTTTTCTGAAGCTCTTTTAAATCGTAATTGTAGCACTTCATCAGGGTTGTGCGCAGGGCATCTGCCACATCGCGGGTAATGTCTGCGGTTACATACGGATTTCCATCCCGGTCACCCCCGGGCCAGAATCCGAGTTTAATGATGTCGGGGTTGTCAAACTCCGGATTACCTATGCTCGACTTAATATGGGTGTAAAGATCACCGGCGGCATCGTAATAGATGTGGCGGAGGATATAAATGATGTTTTTAGCTTCGTCCAGGGGCGTAGGTTTTTTTCGATTGACCAGGGAAGTAAGGCCGAGTTGCTGAAGGATGAGATCAATTTCGTCAATTTTGTTCTCAACGATCAGCGCGCGGAGTTGGGAGATAATATCCAGGACTGCGGGGGTATAGAATTGGGTGGGATGGGCCGTAAGCACAATTCGCGCACTGAAGGTTTCCAGTTTATGGGTTACCTCATCCCACCGCTTTTTTCTTCGGGCGATTTGAATGAAATCGCGGATTACGGGAGAATCACTATGGCGGTGCAGTTTGGGAAAAGCGGCATCTTCCACACTGTCATAAAGCACTACCTGCCGCTCCACATACTGAATAATACGAAACATGAGATCAATGCGCTTATCTTCAGTATCAGCGGTAGTAAAAGTGTTGAAAAAAGTATCGAGAATTTCCGTGGGATTCTTACCCGCCTTGAGCCCTTCCTCGCTCTCCTTGTATAAAAATGGAATCAGGATTCCAATATCATCCCCCTCGGTGTAAGGGAGGTTTAACAGCAGACTGTTGTAGACGTTAAAACTGTTCCGCACTGATTTTTGAAATTCCTTAACCCGCTCGATCTGGCTCATATAATTACTTCATTTTGAATTTTAATACCCGGTGAAAGCCCCGATTTCGTACCCTAAAGGTCGCCATAAGAATCCGTCCGGTCCCTGCCTTTATCCTTTTACATCAATGTAGCGGAAACTGTACGTAAAAACAACTTGAGCCCCTAAAAAAACCTGCGGTACTGCACCACCCGGAAATCCATGACCGTGTATGTGGGGTCTTTGGCTTTGCGGACTATGCATTCCGGCAGGCTACCCACCGCTCGGTTCGAAGAGGGCAATAGTGTACACTTACATAGTTTCAGGTTTCAAGAAATAGGTACTTAAAAGCAGGTATTTCAGTTTCGGTAAGAATCCTGTACCTTGTTCTCATGACAAGGATGGGCTTTTATTCAGTTGTAGCTCTTGCATTTCCAATTTTGATATTTTCGCAGGCAACTGCTATCAAAACAGGTGAATTAAGGCAGTTTCAGCCTCTTCAAGACCACCCCCAAACTTATGAATTCCTGAACCAAACCCTTGGCAATAGAAAGGATACTGTTTATATCCTATCTCATTTTCAACCGTTGGAAACGGAATTGATTACGGGTTGTTTAACCGAAAGTTTCATGCGTCAAGAATGGGAGCCCCTAAAAGCAAAAAACCTCCCTGACATTGAAATTTTTCTGAAAAGCTTTGACTTAGCGCAAGCAAGAAAAACGGCTGAGAAAAATAATACCCTTGGTAATACCATCCGATTTGATAACCTTCACAACGCGATACTCCCTGTTACAGACCCAAAATCCCATCTGAAAAACCAAAAAAACTATTTAGTACTCACTAGGCCTGTTTTTAATGAAGTGGGAGATTGGGCTATTTCCTATAATTACCCGGTTTTCTATACAGAGGTAGGAAGTAGTGGCACATTAAAAATCTATAGAAAACTGAACGGAACATGGATTTATTACTGGCAAATCACCTTGTGGATTTCCTGAGAACGAAACAGCACTTATAAAACTGGGAGCCTATTCTAAAGCTTCACTAACCATAATTTTAATTCCCTAATGTTACCTTCATTTGAAAAACCTGCGGTACTGCGCCACCCGGAAATCAATTACGGTGAAGGTGGGGTCCTTGGCCTTTCGCGCCGCCTTGTATTCTGGAATGCTTCCTACGGCACGGTTGGCAGAGGCGAAAAGGGACAATCTGTATGGCAATCAAAAACACACGAATCACGAAGGTTTCTCTTAGCGCAAGGTTTTGTAGCGTTTGATACAAATTGCTTTTGCCAGACATCCTTATGACCTTTATTTAAAGAAAACTTAAATTAGATAATTAAACAATACTGTTAAGCCTAGCCCTCAATGCGTCTTAATCCGGAAAAGCCATTCGAAAATTACATTTTGTTATTTTTCTTTGTAGCCCTTTTTCTTTCAGGTTGCTCCACAACCAAAAAAACCAAAACACCAGACCCTAGGGAAATAGAAGTTTTAGATTGGATTTTAACCAATAATGATTTCATCTTTTATAAAACCATTACGGAAGACTGGAAACCGATTTATTTATACCTACAACCGGATGGGTTGCCTTTTATTGGGGATTGTCTGTTTACTCCCCTTCTAAAGGACAAAGAACTCGGTTTAAACAAAGAGGATTTGAACCATTTACAAAGGGAGATTAAGAGTCAAACACCTGTAAATCTTAATAATATCCCAATTAGAAACAAAGACAAACTCACCCGTAAAAAACTCGTGAAACAAACATGGGGAGCCCCAGAAACCACCTATATCTCGATGCCCGTTTTACTCAATGATGCTTCGATAGCGGTTTATTATATGAAGTCCGATTCAAGTGGCGAATTTCGAGTTTTGAAAAAAATTGATGGGGTTTGGCGAATTCACGGGTTTTGCATGACGTGGATATCATGAGCAAGAATGTTATGTGTCTTATTTAAAATAGCCTTTCAAGGTTCTGGCAATCTTATACCTCTAGAAAAACCTCCGGTACTGCGCCACCCGAAAATCGAGGGTGGTATACTTCGGATCAGCGGCCTTAAGCGCTTTATATTCGGGCAGGCTGCCCACCGCCCGGTTGGCAGAACCCGAAGGTGCTGTTAATGAAACTGTTGTGATGAGCCGCTCAGCCGCTCCCCGTTCAGGCATACGGAACTGATGGATTCTGGGGACGGAATCTGAAATCCGTTCAAGGCGGAGGCCTTTTTCTTTCAGATGTCTCCTGAAAAGGTATTCCGGGCCATTCTTGCTGTTGCCCCCGGTAAAGAGAAGGTGGGTTACATTTGGAAAGCGCTTCAGTAAGGAGAGCAGATCGCGGAGCTCGATATTTTTCATGCCCAGATCTGAGGCATCTATGCGATCCCTTTCTGCCCGGTCGACAATATCGCAAATACCGATCCCCCGTTGAAGCAGGAAACTTTTCCGCTGCTCGATAGCCGCATCCGTGGTTTCAAATACGAGATCGAGGTTAAAAATCTCATTCAGGATGGGCCATAATTGGCCGTCCCGGCTCCCGTAACAGAAATCCACATCTCCGGGCCGGAGCATCCCCTGGGTAAACCGGGGCGGAGGAAGCGTTCCTACGATCCACTTTTGAGCCGATTCAAACAGGAAGGGAGCATAGGGATGAATATGTTGAAATGGGGCCATAACCGTGCTGAAAGGTCTCAAAAATAGCCGATTTGAATGGATTTCAAACCTCAGAAAGCTTTCACAAGCCTTATAGAATTTGTATCTTAGGGAAACAACAGGATATCATGGGAAAAGGAGATCGAAAATCGAAAAGGGGGAAAATCGCCAATAAAACCTACGGGGTACGGCGCCCACGGAAGATACGCAAAAGGACTACGGTTGAGGAGAAAATCAGTATCCGGGGAAAAACCTGATCCCGCGCCCCAATCCAATAACAAACGCAAACCGTCCGCCGGGTTATGGTCTCGATCTTTATTACCCGGTCAAGGCGCAACTTTATCGAACAAAAACCGGCTGAGATTCTTTTAAGGTGTGTTCCTGACTAAACTCGTAACCCTCGTAATTGAAGCCCCTAATCCCGTCCAGAGTCTCTATGTTTTGGTCGATCATATAACGCACCATAGAACCTCTGGCTTTTTTCGCGTAAAAGCTGATTATTTTTAGTTTGTCCTTACTCCAGTCCTTAAAGATTGGGGTCACTACCGGTACTTGGAGGTGCTTCGTATCTATGGCACTGAAGTACTCATTACTGGCGAGATTGACAAAAAGCTCTCCTTCCTCAAGTTCTTCATTGAGTCGCTTTGTGATATCCCCCTTCCAGACCTCGTAGAGATTCTTCTTCCGGCCTATCTGGAGTTTTGTACCCATCTCTAAACGATAGGGCTGGATCAGGTCCAGCGGACGTAAAAGGCCATAGAGTCCGGAGAGTATTCTCAGGGAATCCTGAAGGGCGTCGAGTTGCCCGGGTTTCAGAGAATACGCGTCCAAACCCTGATAGACATCCCCGTCAAACGCAAATACGGCCGGACGGGCGTTTTCCGGGGTAAAAGGGATCGAAAAATCCTGGTTGCGCTCCCAATTCAGAGTCGCCAGAGCCTCGGAGATTCCCATTAGGTTCGACAGCGCTTTGGGTTTCTTTTTGGCCAAAACTTTATTGATTTTGACAGCTTGTTCTAAAAAAAGAGGTTCAGAATAACGCTCTGTCGGAATGGGAGATTCAAAATTCAGAGACTTTGCAGGGGAGATTACTACTTTCATGATCCGTACCTTAAAGAGGTTATAAAGCTCGAAAATACAATGTAAAGGCAACTTGAGGCCTGAAATCTCAAAGGACTTTTTTATAGTTCTATCAATCCTTTTTATTCGTCTGGCACATGACGGGTATAGTGCCGCCATTTCTCAATACAGGCGGTCATGTCTGGTGGGAGTTCTGCCCGAAATGCCATCCATGCTCCGCTTTCAGGATGTGTAAACCCCAGCGTGTGGGCATGCAGGGCCTGACGGGGTAAAATCGCGAAGGCATTTTCCACAAACTGACGGTATTTGGTAAATGTAGTGCCCTTCAGGATGCGGTCGCCTCCATAGCGGGCGTCGTTAAAGAGCGGATGTCCGAGGTATTTCATATGCACGCGAATCTGGTGCGTGCGTCCGGTTTCCAGGCGACAGGAAACCAGGGTGACATAGCGGAAACGCTCCAGCACTTCGTAGTTTGTTTTGGCTTCTTTGCCCTGTTCCCCCTCGGGAAAAACTTGCATTTGTAAGCGGTTTTTGGGATTCCTCCCTATGGCGCCTTCCACACTGCCCTGATCTTCTTCCACATTGCCCCAGACAAGGGCAATATATTCCCGTTCCGTGGTTTTTTCAAAGAACTGACGGGCCAGATGTGCCATGGCTTGCTGTGTTTTAGCAATAACCAAAAGTCCGGTGGTATCCTTGTCGATTCGATGTACCAGTCCGGGCCGGTTATCCGAATTCATCGGCATATCGTCCAGATGATGGGCCAGCGCATTGACCAGGGTACCTGAATAATTCCCGTGACCCGGATGAACCACCATGCCCGCCGGTTTATCAATGACCATCAGGGCATCATCTTCATAGACGATGTTCAGCGGAATGGCCTCAGGTTTTATAAGATGTTCATAGGGGGGGTGCTCAAAGAGTACCCGGACCACATCTCCGGATTTAACTCTGTAATTCTGCTTAACGACCTGATCGTTGACTCTGATATTACCGTCCCGGGCAGCCTGCTGAATTTTATTTCGCGTGGCATTGCGAATCAGGTTCATCAAATATTTATCGATGCGCAAAGGCTCCTGACCGGAGGCAGCCTCAAAGCTGTAGTGCTCAAAGAGTTCCGCTTCGCCGGGATCTTCGTCCTCGTGTTCGGCGGGAATCATTCCTTTGTTTGCGCTTTAATCCGGGCCTCGTCAGGGACCGTGCCATTTCCGCAGACCAGCTCGATAGAAGAAGTTCGTGCAAGTTTATCGCCAGGTTTGATGTATTTGCCTTCAAACCGGATGCGGTACACCATATCTTTACCCAGTTCATCGATGTAAGTGACCTTATCCACATCCAGACCTACGGCTCTGAGCATGGAGGTCGCGTTGCGTCGGGTAACCTGAATGATATCGGGGACGGTTACCGTTTTGTACCCTGACGGGTTCACGGTCACATAAATCTTCCGATTCTTTTTGACTTTACTTCCCGCGGGCGGATTTTGTTCAATGATAGAAAACCGGGGATATTGCGGATCGAAATTTGCAGAATCGACCACCTCATACCGCAGGTCCATCCCTCCGAGCACATCCCTCATTTCAGTCACCGATTTTTTAGATAAATCCGGTACCTGTACAAATTCTCCGTGGTCGGTTGTGCTTTTCAACCATTGCATGGACAGAAATATGAGCACCCCGGACACCAGCAAGGCGAGTCCGAGCTGTATGAGAAAGGTTTTAGACGTCAGAAAACTCAGAAAGTTTCGCATTAGGATGGTGTTGTCCGCACAAATATAGGAAACCGCCTTGTTTTTTATTTATTTTGGAGGGGGATATCACATGGTGATCAAAATCTCCCCGACCGCAGGATGAAAAAAAATATCGCAATAGTGATGGGAGGGTATTCGAGTGAATACGATATTTCCGTTAAAAGTGGACATACGGTGTATGAGTCCCTCAACCGGGAGCTTTACCGCCCATACCGTATAATTATCCGGCGAGAAGGTTGGGTACTTCTCAATGATCAGGGGGAAGAGTTCCCGGTGAATCGACATGACTTCAGTGTTACGGTGGATGGCACCCATCTTTTATTTGACTGTGTGTTTAACGCCATACACGGATCGCCCGGTGAGGATGGGTTGCTACAGGCCTATCTGGATCTTCTCGATATTCCTTATACTTCTTGCGGTTTTTACCAGGCCGCTCTGACTTTTAACAAACGAGATCTGCTGAGCGTACTCAAACCCAGGGGGATTCACTGTGCACAGTCCTACCAGCTCGATAAAGGAGCCGAAATCCGTCCCGATGACATATTTGCCCGGGTTGGACTGCCGTGTTTCGTAAAGGCGAACCGGGCGGGGAGCAGTTTCGGCGTCACGCTGGTCAAGAAACCTGAGCAGCTGGAAGCTGCCATAGAAGCGGCTTTTAAAGAGGACGAGGAAATTCTTATTGAAACGGCCCTCAAAGGGACCGAAGTATCTGTGGGCGTACTGCGATATAATGGTGACATTCGGGTGCTGCCCATAACGGAAATTATTCCCGAGGGAGACTTTTTTGACTACCAGGCTAAATATGAAGGAAAATCCAGGGAGATTACCCCTGCCCGAATCGAGGCCAGCCTTCAAAAAAAGGTGGAGGATACGGCCCGCTTCATCTATGAAACTTTAAAAATGAAAGGATTTAGCCGGAGCGAATTCATTTTGGTTGACCAAACCCCATATTTTTTGGAGATGAATACCATCCCGGGGCTTACCGCTGCCAGTATTTTACCCGAGCAAGCCCGGGTGGCGGGGATCCCCTTACCCTCCCTCTTTGACAGTGCCATTGAAGCTGCCTTAAAAGACAAATCAGAACATTAATAATTCTCAAACACCACCTATGAAACGCGCCATTTTTCCAGGATCTTTTGATCCGATTACCCTTGGACACTATGATATCATCCAACGTGGGATATCCTTGTTTGACGAGGTGATTATCGCCATAGGTGAAAATGCCGAGAAGTCTTACATGTTTACTATGGAACAGCGCATGGGCTTTATCAAAGAAGCTTTTAAAGATGAAAAGCGCATCCGGGTAGCTGCCTACAGTGGCCTTACGGTTGATTTTTGCAAAAAGGTCCATGCGGATTTTATTCTCAGAGGACTCAGGAACCCCGCAGACTTTGAATTCGAAAAAGCCATTGCGCATACCAACAGGAAACTCTCTGAAATTGAAACTGTATTTTTACTGACCTCATCCGGAAAATCCTATATCAGTTCCTCCATCGTCCGGGATGTCATACGAAATGGCGGTGATTATACCGGCCTTGTGCCCGATACAGTGCGGTTTTAAATGCGCTTTTAACCCGCTATCAGTCATTCCGGAGCCCTTCTAAATCCTTAAAAAAACAATGCGTTTCCATTCCATAACCACATATTTTTTAACCTGCTCCTTGGCGCTGCTGTCGAGTTCCTGTGTCGAAAACACAGAAAAAGTATCGCCGGATCATCAAACGCCTTTTGAAAGGGGGAATGGGAACACCACCGCTACCTATGAGGAGCTTATGGAGTTTTACAGGGATCTGGCACGGGAATATGCTGAAATCAATTTACAAACCCTGGGGGAAACCGATAGTGGGGAACCCCTGCACCTGATTACCTATAACGCGGACGGCGGATTTGACTTTCAAAAACTGCGGAAGGAAAAAGTTGTGCTTTTGATTCTCAATGGCATTCATCCCGGGGAACCGGACGGTATTGACGCCACAAGCCTGTTGATGCGGGATTTGGCCAGCGGGAAGGTTACAGTGCCGGGGAATATCGTCATTTCGGCCATCCCTGTATACAATATCGGAGGTGCCCTGAATCGAAATAGCGGATCGCGGGCGAACCAAAATGGTCCCGAATCCTACGGATTCAGGGGGAATTCCAGAAACTACGATCTGAACCGGGATTTTCTGAAAATGGATACGGGCAATGCCCGCACTTTTGCGTCCATTTTTAAGATGGTGCGTCCCCATTTGTTTCTCGATACACATGTCAGCAATGGCGCGGACTATACCTATACCCTTACCCATCTTTTTACCCAGCACAACAAACTGGGGGGTCCTGCGGGAAGTTTTCTCGAGAACACCTTACGGCCCGGACTGGAAAAAGCGCTCCTGGATAACGGCTGGTCGATCACTCCGTATGTCAATGTTTTCAACCGCCCGCCCGATGCCGGGTTTAGTCAGTTCATGGACTATCCCAGATATTCTACAGGGTATGCGGCCCTGTGGAACACCCCTGGGCTTATGGTGGAAACCCATATGCTCAAACCCTATGCATCAAGGGTTGAGGGGACCTACGAACTCATGCAACGCCTTATGAGCCTGGCCGAAACCCATGGGGATGCGCTGAAAAAAATCCGTGAAGTATCACAGGACTTCTACCGGGCGGGCAAGTTTTATCCCTTTAATTGGGAAATCGATTCCACAGCCTACCAGGACCTCACTTTCATAGGGTATCGGGCGGATACTATTATCAGTTCGGTCACAGGGCTTCCCAGACTTAAGTACAATCGGCAGGAGCCTGTAACCCTGAAGGTCCCTTATTACAATGAGTTCAGAAATCTGGATTCCATACAGATCCCCAGGGCCTATATCCTGCCCCGGTCCTGGACACGTATCCGCGAAAGACTGGACTGGAACGGTATTGAATATATGGAGTTCGAAGCCGACAGCACCCTGGAAGTTACCCGCTACCGTATTGAAGATTACAAAACGTATGCTCGCCCCTATGAAGGGCATTACCCGCATTATCAGACCCAAATCCAAACAGAGGTGGATACGGTAGCCTTCCGTGCAGGGGATCTCTGGATTCCCACTACTCAGGAAGGGGTACGCTATCTTCTGGAGACGCTCGAACCCCAGCTCCCCGACTCCTTTTTCAACTGGAATTTTTTCGATCCGATCCTGCAACAGAAAGAGGGCTTTTCACCTTATGTGTTTGAAGATACGGCTGCCGAAATGTTGCGAGCCGATTCGGCCCTCAGAAAGGCATTTGAAATGAAGAAAGCCGAGGATAGCGATTTTAGCAACAACGCATATGTCCAACTCGAATGGCTCTTCCTGCGAAGTCCGAATTACGAGTCTGCTCATATGCAGTATCCCGTATACAGGATTGAATAAGGGGGTTTATACCGTAGGGGGCTCAAACAGGATCCGAATGTTGATATAGGAGTTTTCCAGGGCTTTTCGGATTTTTTCGGGCCCTTTCCACTTTACCTTCACAATACCTTCCTTTTCTTCTCCGACCAGGATGCCATCATACTTCGTTTTCATGGCAAACCAATGCACTTCTTTCAAGCGTAATTTCCCATTGCGCTTAAAAATGTGGTAAGTAGTACGCAGAAAATTCTCAATATGCAGATCCTGCACCCCTGTCTCTTCTTCCACTTCCCGAAGCGCACACTGCTCGAGGTCCTCCTTTTTTTTGATAACCCCTTTGGGAAGGTCCCATTTGTCGTTTCGATAGATAAACAGGACCTTCCCCTTCTTGTTGGTCACCACTCCCCCGGCAGCGACTACCAGCGGGATATAGCTGGAGAATTTATTGAGTATTTCTTCGTGATTGGGATGATAGACAAAGGCTGTATCGAACTTTTTTTTCCGCAGACCTTCCACAGCACTCAGCACTTCTGCTTTATTCATCATGAAGTAAGGTCCTTCCTCCTTATCCCGAATTTTATCCGTGAGAATCAGAGGCCGCTCATTCACAAAAACTTTATACATTTACACCATGGTTTTAGATACAGATACTGCGCTTAAAACAGCCGAGCTACTGTTACAAATAAATGCAATAAAATTAAGACCTGAAAATCCCTTTACATGGGCTTCTGGCTGGAAATCCCCGATTTATTGCGATAACCGTATCCTGCTGTCCTACCCTCCCATTCGGAATTACGTGCGGGAACAAATGGCCCGACAATTAGAAAAACACTACGGCCGGCCGGACGTGATTGCAGGAGTAGCCACCGGAGCGATCGGAATCGGAGTACTGGTAGCCGAACAGCTGGGCCTTCCTTTTATCTACGTACGCCCGGAACCAAAAGGACATGGGCGCCAAAACCAGATTGAGGGATATGCCGAAAAAGGTCAGTCGGTGGTCGTGGTGGAAGACCTGATCAGTACGGGTCAGAGCAGCCTCAAAGCCGTGGATGCCCTGGAAGCTGCTGAACTGAAAGTAAAAGGTATGTTTGCTATTTTCAGTTATGGTTTTGATCTGGCCGAGGCCCGGTTTAAAACCAGAGGGCTTTCGCTCCATACCCTTAGTAATTATGAATCGTTGATCTCTCAGGCCTCGAAAACAGGGTACGTGAACCAGAACCAACTGGAAACCCTGAAGTCCTGGAGAGAAAACCCTGAAAAATGGAACCCCTGATATGCATTTAGAAGCCCCCATCAATCAAATCGGTAAATCGAAAAAAGAAGTTTACGAGTTTCTCTCCGATCTTTCGAATTTTGAGCAGTTAATGCCCGATTCCATACAAACTTTTGAAGTACTGGATGCGGACACCTTTCGCTTCGCGCTCAAAGGGATGCCCGAGATCGTACTCAGGCGCAAAGAACAAACGCCTTATGATAAGATTGTCCTGGGGGCTGCGAGCGACAAACTGCCCTTTACCCTTACGGCAGACCTGCGGGAAATCACGGCTGAACAAACAGAGGTTGCGCTGAGCTTTGAAGGAGAATTCAATGCCATGATGGCCATGATGATCAAAGGACCTATCGGCAATTTCCTCAATACACTGAGTTCCAATATGAGTTCCATTTAGGGACTCGGCGAACCCTTCGAACCTGCTGCCCGGCAGAAGGTCTGTGTTCCCTTCAGATTTTAGTACCCGGGTATTGTACTTCTTTATTGGCAAAAGATTCAATGGAGCCATCCGGGCGTTCTATTCGAAGTAAACCCTCGGGGTTCACCCCCCGTATTATTCCCTCGAATGGGCTCCCGTCCTTTCGCCGAAACCCGGCAGGCGTGTCCTTTAAATAGAGAACGTCTTCGTATTGCTTTAACTTGGAGTTTAAAGCTCCGGCATCGACATTGGCCAGATCTGATTCCAGGTGTTTTAGCAGAACAGACAGCACCTGATCCAGTTCGTAATCCTGTCCCGTAAGCTGCTTCATGGAAGTTGCCCCCGGCAGATTCGCAAACGTCGTCTGGTTCACATTCAGGCCAATTCCAATAATACTTTGAGAAATATAGGTTCCCTGCACTTGATTTTCCACCAAAATTCCGCAGAGTTTACGGCCACATGACAGAATGTCGTTCGGCCATTTCAAATTCAATTCAGGTATATTCAATTCCTGAAGGGCCTTATAAATGCTCAAAGAAATCGTGGCATTGAGTGCGAAATGCTGGCGGGCAGGAAAAGCTCCTAAGCGTTTTAACAGACTGAAAGTAAGGTTTTTACCTTCCTCACCCTCCCATCGGGCGCCCATCTGACCCCGTCCGGCGGTCTGTCGATTGGCCTGTACCACCGTGAAATCAGGAAGGATTTCAAGCCTGCTCAACCGCTTTATATGGGCATTCGTGGAATCCGTGGCATTAAGTTTGATCACCTGCATTTCAGTTCTTTTGAGCACTAATAACCTTATGTTAAAAGCGGGGGTTCAAAAAACAAAAAAATAATAACTTTGCACAAACTAAACTTTTTGAATGCAGAATCGGAAAGCGAGCGCAGATGAGTTGATTGCCTTAATCTTACACGGAATAGAAGAAGTAAAAGGTTTAGACATAAATATACTTGACTTAAGGGAAATTGAAAACACAGTTTGTGACTACTTCATAATTTGTAGTGGTACTTCCAATACCCACGTTAACGCAGTTGTAAATTCTATCCAGAAAACGGTCAGCAAAGCCATTAACGACAAACCATGGCACGTAGAGGGTTCCGAGAACTCCGAATGGGTGCTCATGGATTACGTCAATGTCGTGGTTCACGTTTTCCAAAAACACACGCGAGAGTTCTACGATATTGAAGGCCTTTGGGGCGATGCCAAAGTAACCCTCGTAGAAAGCAGCTTTAATTAGTAAAAAATCCAATGGCAAAAGATAACAATACCCCACAGAAAAAACCCCGTTTTAGTTCCTGGTGGATATACGGTATCATCATCGTATTTTTAATAGGCTACCAGTTTATCGGAAGCGAGAGTTTTTCTCCGACCAGCAAAACGACTACGTCTGAATTGCAGGAGTTCCTCAGAAACGGGGACATAGACAAAATTCTGATCATTACAAATGCCCGTCAGGCCAAGGTTTTCCTCACCCAGGAAGCCCTGGCCAAAGATGTGCACAAAGATGTGGCGAACCAACCGTTTTCACTGACCTCAGGCACCGTACCCCAATACGTACTGGACTACGGAGACTTGCAGAATTTTGAGAACGACATCAAGAAGATAAAGCAGGAGAATAATCTGGACACAGTTGTGGATTATGATACAGAGTCCAATGTGCTTATGGAGCTCCTCTTTACCCTCCTGCCCTTTGTCCTGATTATCGGAATCTGGATTTACCTGATGCGCCGGATGTCCGGTGGAGGCGCTGGTGGCGCCGGAGGTCAGATCTTCAATATTGGAAAATCCAAGGCAAAACTCTTCGATGAAAAAACAGATACCCGGACCACTTTTAAAGATGTGGCAGGCCTGGAAGGCGCCAAAGAAGAGGTAGAGGAAATCGTTGAATTCCTGAAGCACCCGGATAAATACACCTCACTTGGGGGTAAAATCCCTAAAGGTGCGCTGCTGGTAGGCCCTCCGGGAACCGGTAAAACACTCCTGGCCAAAGCAGTGGCCGGAGAGGCTAAAGTGCCTTTTTTCTCCCTTTCAGGTTCTGATTTTGTCGAGATGTTTGTGGGGGTCGGTGCCTCCAGAGTACGGGACCTGTTTAAGCAGGCTAAAGACAAATCCCCTTCGATTATTTTTATCGATGAGATCGATGCCATCGGACGCGCCCGGGGAAAGAATAATTTCACCGGATCCAATGACGAAAGGGAAAATACCCTGAATCAGCTGTTGACCGAGATGGATGGATTTGGCAGTAACACCAACGTGATTGTCCTGGCGGCGACCAACCGGGCCGATGTTCTGGATAAAGCCCTGATGCGGGCCGGACGTTTTGACCGCCTCATCTACGTAGACCTCCCCGACATTCGCGAACGCAAAGAGATCTTTGAGGTGCACCTGCGCCCTATCAAAACGGCGGAAACCCTCGATTTAGATTTCCTCGCCCGTCAAACTCCTGGTTTTTCAGGAGCGGATATCGCCAATGTATGTAATGAAGCGGCCCTGATTGCCGCGCGTAAGGAAAAAAAGGCAGTGACCAAACAGGATTTCCTGGATGCCGTAGACCGAATTGTGGGAGGGCTGGAGAAAAAGAACAAGATTATAACTCCGGATGAGAAGAAAACCATTGCGTATCACGAGGCAGGGCATGCCACTGTGAGTTGGATGCTGGAACATGCCGCACCCCTGGTTAAGGTCACCATTGTGCCCAGAGGGCAGTCTCTGGGAGCCGCATGGTACCTCCCTGAGGAGCGCCTGCTCGTGCGCCCCGAGCAAATGAAAGATGAAATGTGCGCTACCCTCGGTGGACGAGCCGCCGAAAAAGTGGTCTTTAATAAAATTTCGACCGGGGCACTCAGCGATCTCGAAAAAGTCACGAAACAGGCCCGGGCCATGGTGACCATCTACGGGTTGAATGATGAGATAGGCAATATTACATTTTACGATTCCGGACAGTCGGAATACGGCTTCACCAAACCGTATAGCGAACAGACGGCCCAGATAATCGACATGGAAATTTCAAAGTTAATCGAGGAGCAATACATACGTGCGATTCAGGTTCTCGAGGATAATAAGGATAAACTGGAAGTGCTTGCTGATTTACTTTTGGAAAAAGAAGTTATCTTTAAAGAAGATCTGGAGCGAATTTTCGGAGAGCGTCCCTTTGAAAAGCAATTTGACAGACTTGGGCAAGAGAAAGCCGTAGTAACTCCGGATTCTGAAGAAGAGACGGAGTCGGCGGCCACCACTGAAGGAGCAAACGGTGTGGATTCGGAAAAAGAAAAGGCTCCGGCTGCAGAAGAATCCGTAGAACCGACAGATAAGAAGAAATAAGTTCGGAACGCTCAAATACGCTGTGCGGTCCGTGAATCTTGAGAAAATACCTGATAAGGTATATGGGGTTTTTTGATAAACTTTTTGGTGGAGGTAAGAAAAAGAAAGGCTCCAAAGAGACCGTTCAAACGCGGGGTGCCCATATGCCTGATTTGAAAATTCCGGTGGATGAGAAGTTTACCATTCAGTTTAAAAAGAACGGGGGTAAATTTATTTATTGCGATACTTTTGAGGAAGTCCTCGACGGCCTTCAGAATATCATAACGGAAAACCATTGGGAACAATCGGCCTTCTTTATTCTGAATGCGGCCCTTGAAGACCGATTCGCAAATCACAACGTCCGTTTTACCCGATCGGCCGCGGAGAGTGAAGTGTTTTTCACCACATGTGAACATCTGATCGCTCAAAACGGCTCTATCCTGGTAAGTTCAAATCAGCTGCTCGAAAAAAAGCTTTCTGAAATCCCGGAGAATATTGTGGTTTTTGCCACGACCAGTCAATTGGTTGAATCCATAGGAGAAGGTCTGAAAATCATCAAAAAGAAGTACCGGCAACGAATCCCCGCCAACATTACTACCCTGAAGCACTTTAAACCTACTACGGAAGAAGATTCTCTGGATTTTCTCACCTACGGAAGCAGTTCCAAACACCTGTATCTTTTATTACTGGAAGATCTTTAGGAATGAGGGAGGTCCTGAGAAGATTATTGACCGGTGTTGTCTACGTACTACTGCTCCTTTCTGCCGTTTTCCTCAGCTCAGACGCTTATGATTTTCTCTTTATGGTGTTCGGACTCGCCTGTCTTTACGAATACAAGCGCCTGGTCCTGCTAAAAGGATATTACATCTTCCTGGGCTACCTGGCTTTATGGTGGGTTTTTATCTACCTCACCCGCGACCCGTTCCTTATACAAGCCCTCCTGTTTCTCACTATAGGTGTCAATGTGGGCCTGATTGTTTATTTGTTTAAACCTAAAGAAAAGAAGTTTAACACCCTTCAGAAGTACCTTATAGGACTCTTTTACCTCGGGGGTGGCTGTATCTTTCTCACCATGATCCCCTATCAGGATGATTTTTTTGCAAAATACCTGATTATAGGTATCTTCATTATGATATGGGTGAATGACTCCTTCGCCTACCTGGTCGGGAAGACGCTGGGCAGGCACAAGTTGTATCCCGCCGTATCTCCTAAAAAAACAATTGAGGGCAGTATGGGAGGATTGGTCTTTACGTTAACCGCAGCTTTTTTACTGGGTGAATACGCCCCCGTTCTCAGCACCACCCAATGGCTTATCCTCGCCCTGGTTGTCGTGGTAATGGGCAGTTTTGGTGATCTTATTGAATCCAAATTAAAGAGGATGGCCGGAGTTAAGGACAGTGGGGCCATTTTACCAGGTCATGGAGGCATGCTGGACCGCCTCGATAGCCTGGTCTTCGCCGCTCCTTTTGCCTATTTAACGTTAATTATTTTTCAATATGTTTCATAAGGAGGGACAACGCATTATTCTGATCGCTTTTTTTCTGTGCGCGGGGCTTACCGTGGCAGCGCAATATTTAATCACACCTCAGTGGCTGAAGATTCTGGTGCAAGTCACCGCCATCCTGGTCCTTGTGCTGATATTGCAATTTTTCAGAAACCCAAGGCGGGTGGCTTCGAGGAACTTTGACGAGATCCTCGCCCCGGCTGATGGCAAGGTGGTAGCTATAGAAGAAATTACCGAAAATGAATATTTTAATGATCAGAGGATTCAGGTTTCCATTTTTATGTCTCCTCTGAACGTTCATGTTACCCGCTACCCGGCAAGCGGGGCTATAACGTATTCCAAGTACCACCCGGGCAAGTATCTTGTGGCGTGGCATCCGAAATCCAGTACCGAAAACGAACGGACGACCGTGGTGATTCGAACCCCGCTTTTCGGACAAATTGGCTACCGGCAAATTGCCGGGGCGATGGCTCGCAGAATTGTGAATTACGCCGAGGTTGGTGAAAGTGTCCAACAGGGTACAGACGCAGGTTTTATAAAATTTGGTTCAAGAGTAGATTTGTTGCTACCTTTAGATAGTGTGATTACCGTAAAACTCAACCAAAAAGTGGTAGGTGCAAAAACCTGTATTGCAACCCTGGCGCCTGAGGATGAAGAATGAAAAACTACATAAGGATTTTAAAGAAGCGGTTGCCTATATCAACAATTATAACCGCTTGCTTCCTGCTGATTTACTCTTAAAACTCTATGCCTACTACAAAATAGCGCATAACAACTACAGTAATCCCGGGAGCAAAACCCCCCTCATCAACGCATTTAAAGCCAACGCCCTAATTCAGGCGCAGGACGTGTCACCAGAAATAGCCATGCAAACGTATATTGAG
>CAKZOC010000207.1 GCA_937136025.1 uncultured Bacteroidota bacterium | reverse complement strand
GAAATCTACGCTGGAATAAGGGGATATATCTATAGGGTCCGTAACCCAAATCAAGGGATTGGCCAAAGTCGAAGAAGCCGCATTCCTTGTATCACTCGCCAGGATTACACCACCACTTACGGCAGCTCCGGATTGAGAATTCCAGTTAACCGGAGAAGCGCCGCTACCTGTTCCCGATATTGTACCATTGGTGTACGTTGAAAAATCCTCACTCCAAACAGTAGTCTGGCCCTGCAGTTCACAGTAGCAGCATAGAAATAAAAACAGAATAGAAACTCTAAGAAGATCTGATGTCTTCATTACGCTGATTTTTTACAGCACAAATAATGTATTCCAATAAAATCACTTTTTGCCCTTCAAATCGAAACTACCCTGAAAAATCAAATGCAATAAACTTTTGTTGTGAAGTGGTCTGTATGAAGGGTAATGCCACATTTTCCTGAGGTGAGGCATCCTGCATTTTATCGATAAGCCCATTGAAATTAGTTTCTAAGAGAGTGTACTATGTTTCGATATACAATGCGTAGCCCATCTGTTTTAGCAAGGTGAATAAAAGGTTTGCACCTAAATCTGAGGATTTATAATGTACCCCTGAAAAGTGTTATTGAACAACCTTCAAATATATCTGGGTCTTGGGGGAATAAAAGATGTTACTACCGAATAAGCTGAATCCACCCTTTTGTAGTCTCATTTTCCACACCCAGATCCAAAATATAGTAATAGGTGCCTTCCGGGGCCCGATCCCCACTGCGGTTGCCATCCCATACCTGGTCATTGGTCATGTTGGCATCCTCAAAAACAGGCTGTCCGTAGCGGTTGAAAATCTGTATGGAATTGAAAGGGAAGGAGGCAATGCCCCGGACTACCAGAAAATCATTGATTCCGTCCCCGTTGGGAGAGAATTGGTTGAATACGAAGCCAGGTCCGGCCTCCACGGCCGTATTTACATTGACCAGGATGCTATCTTCATAATCCCCTTCCTGACCCGCGGCAGGGGTGGGACTGAGTATTCGGGCGGTATTGGTAAAACTCCCTGCCCTGGGAACTTCCACCGCAATCTGAAGTTCAGCCTGTTGCCCTGGATCCAAAGTTGAAATGGTCCAGATACCGGTACCCAGGTCATAAGAATTCCCGGCCTGGGGCGTAGATGTGTGGAACAGGTACTCAAAACCGCTCTGGTCCAAAGGCAGGATCAGGTCTTCTACCCGGATATTCCGTGCCGTTATGGAAGACGACTCATTCAGGACAATGACCAGGAAGATCACACGAGCCCCTGTCAGGGGAGCAACCCGGTCCTGGACGAATCGTCCACCGTCCACCGATGCATATTTCTCAAGCACCAGGCCTTCTCCTTCTCCCTGTATAGGCTGGAGTATAACCGTACTTTGGTCGTTATCCGGGTTCACATCATCAGGAGAGGAGGAAAGCAGTTCAGCTGTATTTGTGAACACCCCGGAACCCAATACGGCTACCGTAATTTCAAGGGATTCGAAAGCCTGGGGCGCCATTTCCTGAAGGTTCCAAATACCCGACTCCGGGTCATAATCCCCCCGGGTTGACGTGTGGGAAACATAACTAAACCCGGTTTCGAGCAGGTCGCCCACCTCGATATCGCTCACAGTCCCCGAACCAAGGTTTTCCACGGTAATGGTAAAGACCACTTCCTGTCCGGCATCCACCTCCAGGCTATCTGCCGTCTTTGTAACTGCCAGATCCACACAGGCGGTACTGCTGGCATTGGGCACACAGGGATTGTCGTTTGCAGGGTCCTGCTGGTCATTGACCTGGTCCCCGTCCGCATCCAGGATGTTGGAATCCAACGCGTCGATAAATTCATCCCCGTCTTCGTTCAGCGGATTTTCAGTATCAGTTCCTACCTCTATTCCATCGTCGATACCATCCCCGTCCGAGTCCGTGTTGTTAGGGTCCGTGCCCAGAGTGGCTTCTATGCCATCCAGAAGCCCGTCCCCATCCGTGTCTAAATCGCAATTGTTGACCGTGACCTCCACATCCACAGATACATCCGCACAGGGCGCTACGGCGCCATTGGTGGTATACCGGAAGATATAGATGCCATCCGGCACCCCTGTAAAATTCAAAATATTTCCGGGTTCGATGCTAATGGAGCCGGAAGGATCCTGAACAATACTCCATTCCCCCGGGTCCGCTCCCTGAAGGCGGTCGTCCAGGTCCAGGGTGGCAGGACCATTATTTGGGTCGCTGCAGGCAGAGGCGTTGGTGGCCGTCCCGGCCGATGCAACAGGGGAAATGGTTGCAACCACTTCCACCCTAGAGGCGGAGGCACACCCATTGGCACTGGCCTCAGCCCAATATGAGGTTGTGGTCTGTAATTCAGGGGTGGTATAATTGGACCCGTCGAAAACTGGAGTATTCCCCGTTTCTGATGTATACCAGAGGATATCCGGAGCCGTAGCGCTATTCGGAATTTCACCTGTAGCGGAAAGTACAAGCGAAGCAGGACCACAACTTTCCGCAGGAGTTGTAGAGGTTATTGAAGGCCTTTCGTTCTGAGAAATGGTCAAATTCAGAGTTGGACTGGCGCAGGTGTTCACCGAATCAAAGAAAAATCCATAATAGCTTCCAGGGGTGGGATTGTCTACCTGGTTCTGGGTCAGGTGTCCGTCCACTTCCAAGGGATCCGGGTTAAAGCTCCAGATCAGCTCAGTCCCTGCTGGAGGAGTGCTGTTGGTATATGCATCGAGCGAAAGAAGTGCCTCATCCGTACAGAAACTAGCAGGCACATCCGAATTCAAAGCAGGGGCTGTATTCCCTGCCTCACAGGGGCCGCAGGCCGCCGAGTCAATGGTGATCAATGAATTTCCCGAAACGGACAGTTCAGGATCTCCGGGTGTACCCCCAAATTCAACGACATATCCCCTCGGAGAGTATACCCCATTACCTCCCTGGTCGTCAAGGTCATTCCAGGAACCCGGTATGGAAGTCACGGCCGGGTCCGCTATATGGGCATAATCTTCACTTCCTGATGCTGTGGCGTCATTAGGCTCCCCCTCATTCCAGAAGGCAAATGTAAGTTCCGTACCTCCTACTCCCCCACTCCAGAATGATGTGCCGGCTTCCGGTCCGGTAACCCATTGCCAGTCGCCTTCCCTCGCCGCGTCAGAGGCCCCAATCCAGCCCATACCAGGGGCCCGGGAGGTTGAAAAGTCCGCTTCTTCCTGTGATGTCAGGGTAACCAGATATCCCTGTAATCCGTAGTATGACTGACCCGCAGCGGCATTCCGGGCTTCCGTCCAGGAAATTCCAGGGGCGCTTATAAACTCATAGTAATGACCTGTAAGGGGCAGGTAATCAGCGTTCCCAACCGTGATCGAGAATACCCGGGTTCCCGAAGGGGTAGGCGCACTGTTGGAGTAGACCACAGCCCTTATAGCGGCTTCGAATGCTGTCAACAGGGCAGGGCCGGTGAGTGTCAGTATACCTTCCGAAGCATTCCAATCGGCGGTGAGGGACGGATGTGACCCGGTGAGGGTGAGTAAATCCTCCCCCTGCACATATCCGGAAGATATCTGAATCGAAGCCTGAAAGGCGGAAGTGTCGTCGGGATCCGTTATACTGATACTTTCAACTACGGGTAAGGTGCTCCCGGGGCAAAATGACTGGTCTCCTGTCACCACGAGGATCGGTGGTTGGTTGAGCGGCTCCAATGTGACGGTAAATAGCACATTGTCAATGAAAATTTCCTCGTCACGACCCCAGTTACCTGAGTCAGACCTGAATCGTATAGCCGCATCGGCAGACCGTTCCTCTGAAGTTAGCGTATAAGTTAGAGAACCTTCACCGCCGAGGGAGGCTACCCTATTCCAGTTGCTTCCGTCGAACAACTCAACCGCAAGAAGCTCATTGCCGTCAGCCCGGTCGTAATCCAGGGTCAGGACTGCCTCCGAAGCACTACTCAGGTCCAGGGTTCTGCTGATTGATCTATCGTCTATATCCCGGAATCGAAGTTGATCATCGCGAATCTCGATTCGACCCCTTTGCGGGTCGTTGTCGTCTTCAGATTCGGTCCAGTTCCCACTGAAATCCCGGGTTCCGTCATTGTTTGAATACGATTCTGAACTAAATGTATCCAGGTAGGTTTCCTGGGCGCTAAGGCCAGCGGTACAGAGCGACCAGAACAGTAATACAATCGCTGCTCTTTGTTTCAGGCGAGTCCCACCGGATATGTCTTTAAGTCCGAAGATATTCGTTGTCATCTCAGGGTAAATCTGATCTTAGAGCCTCAAAAAATACAACCCTATAGTTTCAGGGTTAAAAAAATACCGTGAAAAACTATATATAACAGGTGAAACGTATGATTATAAGGGTTAACTCAACCCTCAAATGAGGTAATTCCCCGGATAATACTTATAATCTTATAGGATGAATGGGGCATGGCCACCGTAACTACTCGTAGATAATAAATTCAGAGCGCCTGTTTTTCTGATGGTCCTCAGCAGGACACCGAACGCCATCATCGCAATCGTTGAGCAATTGAGTTTCACCAAATCCCTCTGCCAACAGTCTATCGGCAGAAATCCCTTTAGAAATCATATAGGCCACCGTGGCTTCTGCCCGTTTTTGGGATAGCCAGAGGTTGTAGGCATCCGCACCCCGGCTATCCGTATGAGAATTTGCCTTAATCTTCAGACTCGGGTACTTCTCCAGGGCCGCAATGACTTTTTGCAATTCCACCTCCGCATCGGGCCTGATATCGTATTTGTCAAAATCAAAATAGATGGTGCTTAACTGAAGTAATTTGGCAAGGTCAGAACCGAAGCCCGCGGAAAGTGATTCAGGATCCAAATACAAATCAACAACCTTTGATGTCCCTTCTGAAGGAGCCAAAAATACTTCTGAAGGCACGTAACCCTGTCTGGAGGCTCTGATAAAGTTGCCCTCATTACAATTCAGGGTCAGGCTATATTTCCCTTCAAAATCGGTGAGGACAGAGGTGATCTCCGCATTGGATTCATCGATCACCCTTACTGTAGCACCGGGAAGTATTTGCTGCGTTACTTTGTCGCGAACTGTACCCGTTATTTCCTGGACGCACTCAAAATTAAGACGTTCATTCTCGATAAATGCATAGATATCATCTCCTCCCTGACCGCCTTCGCGATTCGAAGAAAAGTAGCCCTTTCTCGTTTCGCCATCGATGATATAGGTGAAGTCGTCCATCGATGAATTCACAGGAGTTCCCAGGTTTAGTACCCTGGGGTTTTCTCCAAGTCGTTCTAAAGGGACTGCGAAAAGATCCAGACCCCCAATCCCAGGCAGTCCATCTGAGGCAAAATACAGGATTCCTTCAGAATCAATAAAAGGAAAAGTCTCCCGAGCATCTGTATTGATGTCAGGACCGAGGTTTACCGGAGAACCAAAAGTACGGTCATCGTTAACCGTAACACTGAAAATATCCGAAAAGCCATAAGACCCGGGCATATCAGAAGCAAAAAAGAGGGTCTTGCCATCGGGACTAAGTGCCGGATGAGCTACGGAGTACGTATCACTGTTAAAAGGTAATTCTTCGATTTCGGACCATACACTGTCAATTTTTTTGGCTCTATAAATTTTCAGACGCACAAAACCAGCCTCATCGGTGACCACATGCCCATTTTTATTATTATTCCTCGTAAAATAAAGCGTTTGCCCGTCTGCGCTTAAAACCGAAGTCGATTCGTGCCACCGGGTGTTGACCTCACGAAGCTTTTCTACAGGCAGATCGCCGGTACTGTCGCGGCTTACTTTATAGAGGTCCATAAAATCCCTTGAATTCCAGGAATGCCTGTAACGCGCCAGGTTCCCTGTATCCCGATCCGAAGAGAAAAGGAGGCCCTCGTCGCCATAAAAGCTGGGCGCAAATTCAAGATAGGAAGTATTGTAAGGAAAATTTTGAAGCGTATACCGGCCGCTATTGGCCTGTATCTCTTCCATATAGTCTGTTTCTAAAGATCCGTTGGATAAATCATCCCTGCCCGTGGATGCATAAAATAAAGCCATCGCCTGCTCCGCACCCTCGTAGTCCCCGGCACTCTTAAGTGCCTGTGCGTATCTGAAGGTGTAAGCGGGATCCGTTGCCTCCGGAAACTCCTCAAACAGCCGGGTATAGACCTCGGCAGCTTGGGCATATTCCGCATTAAAATAATGAGTATCCCCCAGTTTTTGAAGCACTTCGGCAGAAACGTACCCTTTATCCAAAACCCATTGATAAATATCCTGTGCAGGCTTGAATGAATAGGTATTGTAGGCTTCATTTCCCTGCTTAACAAGACGTTCCTGCCCCGTGAGCAGCACCGGAATCATTAGTAAGAAAAGAAAGTTGTAAACTTTTTTCATGAAACTTTCCGTTTAGAAAAAACGCGGTGAAACCATTCCCTGGAATGTCTTTACGAGTTCCCACCTGAGAAATATTTCGAAAGAGCCGTCGTTAAACTGTGTACCTCCCAGGGCAGTCGTTTCCCTGTCGTATGCCAATCCGAGCATCAATTGCTCACTTAATTGAAATCCTATAAGCCCGCTGATCGAAGCGTCCCAGCGATAGGCCGCCCCAAAGGAAAACTTCTCATTGTATAAGAAGGTGGCTGAAAGATCCACCTGTAATGGGGCACCACTAACGGCTTTGGTCAGCAGGGCAGGTTTTAATTTCAAATTGTAATTCAGATCAAAGACATATCCTGTGATAAAATAGAGATTTACGCGTTCGGTAGATAAGAACTGAATTTCGTTGGAATCCTGGGCATTGTTGTCAAAATACTCGGTCTCTAACAAATTTGGGGCTGACAGACCCGCATAAAACCGATCTGTATGGTAATACACCCCTACACCGAAATTGGGCGCAAACTGATTGTCTATATTCTCCTGATCTACGGGTTCCTGGTCGAAATTCAACAATCCGCTAAAATCAAGACTCAACAGACTTCCACCTGCCTTCAGTCCAAAGGACAGTTTAGCGAATTCAGAAACGTCCACAGTATAGGAAACTGCAGCGTCCAAATACGTTTCCTGTACCACACCATCCCCAATATTGTCATGCACTACAGACACCCCATACCCTATTCTACTGTCCCGTATGGGCGAATGAAAATTGAGGGTAAAGGTTTCCGGAGCTCCCTTGAGCCCTCCCCATTGCGACCGATATAAAGCTGCCATACTTAGTTGTCCTCGGGACCCGGCATAGGCGGGGTTGACACTCATGGTATTGTACATATACTGAGTATATTGTGGATCTTGTTGCGCATTACTTGTAAATATTCCTCCAAGTAACATCAAAATTATGATTGCAAAATAACTGTTCTTCATAGTTGTATATTTTAACCCAAGAGGACAAGTCTCTTGGGGTTTATCTATAATTTTCTATTATCTATTTAAGTATAAGTATCCTGTATAATTATCTTTCTCTGGATTCTGACTTGGATCAGAAGGGAAAGTTAATATATAGAAGTAAGTTCCTGTTG
>CAKZOC010000206.1 GCA_937136025.1 uncultured Bacteroidota bacterium | reverse complement strand
ACAGTGGACCTGCATCTGATGTTGTCATCCATCCTCTAAACTCCAATTATTCATGGATCGCAGAATCAAATACATGTCCACAGACCACAGTAATAATAGAATTATATTGTAGGCGGTAGACGAATTACTGTATGGCAATCTAAGGTGTACGAGAGCAGTGTGGTTACCCTGCTTTGATTTAGGATATTTTGGAAGCAGAAAAGTTAGACAATTAAGTGAAACTTAATATTTCAGAATTTCTAATGCCATTCGAATAACAAACAATATCAAAAATTGGATAAGTTGTCTAATTGAAGGGTCAGAAGGGTAAGTGTAATATCTCCCGTAGGAATAACACAGGAGATTTCTCACTTACCCTTCTGACCCTTCATATACACGGAGAAAAATGAAACTGTCACAGCAACAAACATGACTGTCTGTTCGAAAATTCTGGGTTGAGGATGGCCGATTAATGTATAAGCGGGATGGCGTGGCCGGAAAGGAACTCCTGCCGATTTCTGAAACCAGCTATATAAGTATGTCTGGGGTGCAAATCAAGTATGAATTTGAATATGAAGACGGGAAGGTCGTGGCCAGCTACGTGTGGAGGTTTAATGCTGAGACGATGAGCTGGGAAGAAAACTTCATGCCGGAGATCAATTATTTATTGAAGGATTAGAAAAGACTTCCGGACGGACCTCCTGCCACAGGTGTTCACCTGCAGCGCAATCAAAATCCCGAGCACCACCAACAGGATTTCACCTGCAGCGTACAGCAGGTACTTACTGAATTTGTTTTCAGTGATCAGGCGTTGGCGGAGTTTGCGGAAGAAACGGAGCATATTACGGGTTGAATTTTTCTATTTCTTGTTCTAACATTTGAATAATGACTTCAATTTCGTCAAGCATCAGTTGTAGGATGTTTTTTGAGCTCGTTTCTGAATAATTCTTCCATCTGATGGCGGATTCCAGGCCCAGGATGATTTTAGGCAAATTCTCATCGAATTTTAAGTACTTCCTCAATTCAGGCTGTCCCTGAAGCCTGTTTTCCAGAGTTGAGGCCCCCCGATAGATTCCCAATTCCTGTATCATGTTGTTTTTACCGGTATCGTTGTATTGAACCTCCTTTAAAATATTGTCCTGCAATCGGAGCAGATTGATTAGCCTGTTGCGGATATCTAGCGGGATCAAAATAATTTCACCACTACTCCGCAAGGATTCAATAGTGTTTGAGTTGAAGGAGAAGGCCGTAGAATAAATGTTTAAGGTCATCAGGTGTTCATAGACTTTCTGAGGGGCCAGTGGGGGTCCGGCGTACAACTCGAGGTATTCATTGTAAGCTTTTTCATCCGCCTCGAACCTGGCTATGGTCTCGACCGTAAATTTCCGGTCCTTTTTGAGGTCTTCCAGCAACTGTATATAGTATTCATGCCGGGTTTTATCCTGCTGCTTTTTCTCTGCATTCTGATCCAGCTGCAAGGCGATCAAAATCCCGATCACCACCAGCAGGATCTCCCCGATGGCATACAGCAGGTACTTACTGAATTTGTTTTCTGTGAGCAGGCGTTGGCGTAATTGGCGGAAGAAGCGGAGCATGAATTTGGGATGATTGCTGGTTTAAAGTACAAAAAAGAAGTAAACACCAGGGCCATTCCCGGGGGCTTGGTTGAGAACCTATTTTAAAGAGGGAAGCCCACACCCAAAGTTTAAAAAAGTCTTAAATCCCGTCATGGTTGCGTTAAAATGATGCTAAAGAGTGTAATAATTATTGCCGAGGCTAGTCTTTAAAGTGAAAGAGCTATCAAAAAACAACCTGAACAATGTGCTTCAAGACCTCACATATCTTGCTGCCCGCGATCAAAATCTACGGTCTCAGTGCTAATTTGTACGAACCCCTGATTGCATTGTTTGCCGACGCGCAGGTCGATCTTCTCACCCTGGTGTACACCTTGTCTATAGAAGGGTTTTTCATCTATGCAAAATCTGCCCAAATCGAGGTCCCCTCCTGGGCAGAAATACTTCAGGATCTTTTCTAAATATAAGTGGCCCTAACAACAAGGTTTCAATGAATTATGCCTCAGTGCAGATCCAGCGGGTTTTGTAAAACTACTCCGATGCTAATTCGCCATCCAACAGGTCTATGATGACGAGAATTTTTTCTCTTAAGATTAAAGACTGGGCATGGGAAAAGGTATTGCTGGTCAGGGCCCGCTCCAGGTGGTCTTCGAAATTTGGAAGACTGAGAAGGTGGTCCGAATCCGCTGGATGTACGGATCGTCCAATACTTTGGTCTTCCTCCTTACGCCCTCCGTCTTCAGGCGTGATTAGGAAATTGTTGAGAAGACCCGATTTTATGGCCAAATCGCGAATCGTTCTCAATTGATAATGTTCTACCAAAAAGGGCAAATAATAATGATCCCGGTAAAATTTCCAGGCCAATTCATCTTCCTGCACATTTTTAATATCGGAGGTCCAGAGCGACAGCATTAATTTTAGGCTGTCGCTCTGGATCAGTCTGAGGGCCCCTGAACTGGCCAGGTCATTTACGATCGGGTCAAAAGTAGGGAAGGGAATCGTTCGCCCTAAATGAAAATCGATACTGTCCTGAATGCGTGTTTCAGAGTGATCGATATAGTCAAACAAAGTCCGGGCGGAACTCATTAGCGCTTCCTTCGATTTGATTTTATCATCCAGTTGTGTGAGGTTCAGGGTAAACTCTGTTTTCAACTGCCGCAAAATGGCCTGTTCCTCTGCTTTTTCCACGCGCCCCTCGTTCCAGGTATTGACCTGCAAGGCGATCAAAATCCCGATCACCACGAGCAGGATCTCCCCAATGGCGTAAAGTAGATATTTGCCGAACTTATTTTTAGGGAGCAATTGTTGGCGTAAGGTGCGAAAGACGCGGAGCATGGATTGGACGTTGCTGTTTCAAGATAATGAAATTCATCCTTCCCAACCCCAGGGGATCTGACAATTTTCAAACCACAATAGCTTCATCCGGAAATAAACCGCCAAGCATTTCTATGTGGTGCCGGCGTTTTGGGATAGACAGAGATGGGATTTGATCCGGAGGAATGACCCTGGGCTCAAGCTATTCAAAATATGGATATCTTTAAGTGCAGCCCTGCACCCCGCGTATCCCAGGAAGGACCCGCCGGAGGGTAAAAATGCAGGGACCCGGCCTACTATGAAGCGAAGGGAATTCGGCAACAAAACCATGAGCAATGTGTCCACGGGCCAAACGGTTGCGGAGCTTTATGCCCAGGTGCATAAGAGCATGGAAAACACCTCTGGGGGATCGTCTTATGACGTCATCGTTATTGGCGTGGGCAGTATGGGGGCCTCGGCCTGTTACCATTTGGCCAAACGCGGCTGCCGGGTGCTGGGGCTGGAGCAGCATGATATTCCCCACGAGCTGGGGTCGCACGCAGGGCAAAGCCGTATCATCCGGAAGGCATATGGCGAAGCGATCGGCTATGTGCCCCTGTTGGAAAGGGCTTACGAAAACTGGAGGACCCTGGAGTCGGAAACGGGGTCACGGGTCTTTTACGAAACCGGGCTCACCTATTTTGGCCCGCTCGGGAGTCCCTTTTTGCAAACGGTCCGGGAATCGGGCGAAACGTACCGGATTCCCCTCGAGGACCTGAGCCCGGAAGCCTGCCGCCGCAAGTACCCGCAATTTGCGCTCCCTGAACACTTTGAGCGCCTGGAAGAACCGGAGGCCGGCCTGCTCACCCCGGAACGCAGCATTCTCCTGCTCGTTAAACAGGCCTTGCAGCACGGGGCGGTAATTCACTCGGGCGAGCCGGTACTCGGGTGGGAGCATAAGGACGGAGGGGTCGTGGTTCGGACCCCACGACAAACGTACCGCGCCGGCAAACTGGTCATCACTGCAGGGGCCTGGGCCCGGGAACTGCTCCCCGGCCTGGCGCCCCGGCTGCAAGTGACCCGCCAGGCGCTGGCCTGGGTGCAGCCTGAGGATTGGGAACGGTTTGCCCTGGGCACTTTTCCGTGCTGGCACCTGGAGCACGAGGGCTATCATTTTTACGGGTTCCCCATCATGCCCGAGGGAACCTTTGGCGGCCCGCACGGCCTGAAACTGGCCCTCCACCACCCCGGCGAGGTGGTGGCTGACCCCGAGACGGCCGACCGAAGCCCCCGTAAGGCCGAAGAACAGGTGCTGATCGAATTTCTGGAAAAGTTCCTCCCCCAGGGCTATGCACGCACTCTGGAGATGAAAACCTGCCTCTATACCAACACCCCTGACGGACATTTTGTAGTGGACTACCTTAAAGGATATAGGAAGGACGTGGTTGTGGCTGCGGGCTTCAGTGGCCATGGCTTTAAGTTCACCAGCGTTATCGGCGAAGTACTGGCAGACCTTGCCCTGGAAGGCGCCACCTCTTTTCCAATCGGCTTTTTGAGGGCCGATCGGTTTGATTCCTGAAGCGGAATGGCTTGCTCCGGGGAATCTGGCTGAATCCCTTCCCGCCTAAGGGTCCAGGCTCTCTTCTGCAAAGCGCACAAGTTGCCAGTAGGGCGGCACATAAGACTGTTCGTTTTCAAAGGCTGCTATTTTTAATTCCGTCCGGGCTTTAACCTGTTGAAAACGCTCCACGAAATCGTTGTTTTTCAGGGCAGTGACCGGGCTCATCCCTTCGGGAATGATTCCTTCTTTACCCACTGAGGTCAGCAAAAATGAATACGCTTTAATCACCCTTGCAACCGGGAGCAACCACCTGTTATACGTGAGCTTTTCACCTGCATTGGCCCGGCCTATCAGCGCATCCATGACCGCATTGTCCAGATGGTCCTGAAAAAGGGTTTCTTTATCCCTCCATTCGGCTACGACGCTCAGGGAGGGGTCGTACTCCAGGTCTGAGGGCATTTGGGTCACAAAATGTTCCACCCCAAAGTTGTGGAGCCAGTCTATGATGCCGGGGGAAGAAATGGTAGAGGTAAATTCCCATAAACCAACTCCAAACTGTTTATAGGCATAGGAGCCCACTTCCGAACAGAACATGGCCGAGGGGTCGTAATAATCCATTTTAAAGTCATAAGGAATATGCCGCTCCTGCGCCTCTTTGTACATATATAATGCGGCTTTATGGGGAAGCATCGGGTCTGCCTTTAAGGCTGGCAGATGGGCCCTGGGCCGCATCACCATAAAACGCAGTTTCTTATCTTTTAAGTACGCTTCCCGGGAGGCTATGGCAACCCCCTTTTCAATATGCGCCTCCACAAAGTAGGGCTGATTTGTTTCTTCGCTGATATAGACAAGGGCCACATGAGAGAAGTTGCCCGGAAAATCATTCCCCCTGGAAATAAAGGCCGATACTTCCGCCCCACCCCGGCTCACTAACATATCCCCACTATGTATAGGAATTCCCATGATGTTTGCGGCAGGCGTGGCAGAAGCTTCGTCTGAAACATACATGGTGGAAACAAACTGCTCATGGGTGGATTGCAATAAAACCTCCTCAACAGCTGCCCGCATCCCGTATAACACCCGATAAGACATATTACGCGCGGCATCGCTGTTCATATCCCAATACATGGCGTCTTCTTTGAGCTTCTTTCGCACGCTATTGTAAAAATGGATGTGCCAGTCAGATCTGTTGTGTTGTGCGGCAATCAGCGGGGCGATCTGGAAAAAACGGGTTTCAATCCGGGGATAAAACCCGTCCTCAGGGGATATCCTTTTATCCGCATGGGCCAGCAGGAGGCTGTCGGTTTCCATGGCCATATGATTCACCAAAGAATCCAATGTCGCCGCAGGCATGGCTTTCCCGGAAAGGAATGACGCTTCCAATTGCTCCCAAAGCGCATCCTGGTCCCAGACAAAGGGCGCCTGTGATGGTTTTTGCAGCGCCCCTTCCTTCTGTGGCAGGGGAATAAGAAGCAGGCAATAGACGCCCGCAAGGACAAGGAGGATCTTTAAAATTTTTTTCATGTCAGTTTTTAAATGAGCAATCCAATCCGGGTTTTTCTAAGGTATGCAAAGTTCAGGCTGTTGCTGCCATCTCCGATTATCTCCGGTTAGGGAATGACTTACGTCTCCCTCATTTACGCAATACCCGCCCCGCTTTCAGAGCTTGAAATTCGCCCCTGACGACGGAAAGCTGCCCATTGATAATCACCCAGGAGATGCCTTCCGGATATTGATGCGGATTTTCAAAGGTTGCTTTATCGGCTACCGTATTCGGATCGAAAATGACGATATCGGCTTTCATTTCTTCCCGGAGGAGCCCCCGGTCTTGCAGGCCCATGGTCATGGCGGGGAATTGCGTCATTTTGTAGATGGCCTCCGGGAGTGTAAGTGTCTTTTTTTCACGTACATAGTGCCCCAATACCCTGGGGAATGTTCCGTACCAACGAGGGTGTGGATGGCCCGTTCCGGGCTTGACCAGCCTGCCGTCCGAGGCGATCATCGTTTGTGGATGTTTCATGATACGCTCAACATCGGCCTCGTCCATGGCGTGAAAAACGCAGGATGCCCCCCCGTTTAATTGGGCTTCAATGACCAGGTCTGCCCCGTTTTCCATGGTGGGTTCCAGGCCCTGAAGCTGACACCAATATCCCAGGGTTTTTCCCTCCAGGTCTGGCATCCAGGCTACCTTTGCAAACTGCACCCGGTCCAGGTCGGCGCCCCCCCGGTCATTGATCAGGTTAAAAACGATGCCGGCTTTTACGCTGTCTCTGAGCACGGGGTCTGATATCCGCTGCCGGAACGCTTCATTGCCCCCGGCCCGCGCCCAACTGGGGATCAGTATCCCTATTCCCGTATAACTGGCATTATAAGGATACTGGTCAATTTTGATGTCCAGCCCTGAGGACCTGGCAGAATCAACCATGGAAAGGGTTATTTCGCTTTTGCCCCACATGGGCTTGCCGACTACTTTGTGATGGGTGAGCACCACGGGAATATCGGCCTCTTTGGATATCACGATGGCTTCCCGGACAGATTCGAGCAATCCCAACCCTTCTTCCCTTAAATGAGAAGTGTAGATGCCGCCCCCGGCGGAGGCCACTTTTGATAATTCGATGACTTCATTTACATTGGAAAATGTGCCGGGTAAATATTTCAGGCCTGTTGAAATCCCAAAAGCCCCTTCCTGCATGGCCTGAGCGATCTGGTCTTTCATGGCGGAGAGTTCCGGCGCGGTCGGAGCCCTGTTATCCAGGCCCATCACATTTCTTCGGACCGTATTATGGCCGATGAGGTAGGCGACATTCATGCCGACACCAATCTGAGCCAGGGAATCCAGATAGTGGCCAAAGGGCCACGGACTTGTTCCGTCCGGTCCCCCCAAGGCCGTTGTGACCCCTTGCCGGATATGGCTTTCACAATCCGAAAGCTCAAGAATCGGGTCCAGGTGCGTGTGCAGATCAATAAAACCCGGGGAAACTACCTGCCCGCCGGCATCGATTTCCGTTTTGCCTTTGGCCTCCGAAAGGTCGCCAACAGCGACAATGATATCTCCGTTGATCCCGACATCTCCTTGATAGGGTTCCCCTCCGGAACCGTCCAGGATTTGCCCGTTTTTGATGAGGATATCGAAGGTTTCCGGGGCAGCACAGCCCAAAAAGGATAGCAACAGCAGGAAGTAGAGGATTTTCCCAACGGCATACAGCAGGTATTTGCTGAACATAGTCTCAGTGAGCTGGCGTTGGCGTAAGGAGCAGAAGAAGCGGAGCATGGGTTGGGTATAGACTCAGTCAATTTACGATATTAATCGAATTGGCAGGAATGCGCGAAAATCTCTTTCCTACGGAATCGGTTTTCAGGGGGTGCAGCAACAGATCCCCGGACCTTCAAGGGCCTGGATTCTCAAAAAGCCAAAATTTATGAAGTCTCCGGCGGCATCAAAAAGGAAATGGCCTTCGGCAGCACACGCAGGGTGGCCGGGGTAAGGCCAACGTACTCCCCATCTGCCTCAATAGAGCAGGGAACCTTGCTTTCAAGCCATACTTCCTTAGCGTTGTAGTAGGTGATTTGGGAGTGGTTTATCCTAACGCCTTTTTTTAAATTTCCAAGGTTTTTCAGGTAATCCCAAACACTCAAATCGCCGAATATAGTGACCTGAAACAGTCCATCGGTAAGCCTGGCATCCGGGGCAACGCAGAGGGCATTGCCAAAGCAACGCCCATTGGCCACGGCCATTTGGAGTAGCCTGCCCTTCCACTGCCAGCCACTGCTGGTACAGCGCACCTCTTTTTTGACATAGCGAAGAAACCCCGTGAAGATGTGCCGGAAGTAATTCAAGCCCGGCCCCAGCATTCCAGAGGATTGTTCCATTTTTTGAACCACTTCGCCTCCAAGCCCTGCTCCTGCGATGTTGATGAAATAGCGGACTTCCCCGGTTTGTTTCAATACGATTTGCCCGAGGTCAATTTTTTGGGCGGTCTGGGTTTCAATAAGGTGCGCCAGGTCTTCCATGGAATCAGAGACATGTACAGTTCTCGCAAAATCATTGGCCGAACCACAGGGGAGAAGCCCTATTACCGGATATTTATGGGCCGGAAGGCTACTCTGCAGGAGGCCATTGATCACTTCGTGCAGCGTGCCATCCCCTCCAACAGCAATCATGTAATCGCATCCGTTTTCAGCCGACTCCCGGGCCAGGTCGATGGCGTGTTTTTTTCGCTCCGTGGTAAGGAACTGTACAGGGCCCGGATTCGTTTGGCGAAAATGCCGCTCAAGCCCGGGAAGCATTTTTACCGCGCGATTGTTTTTACGATTTACAATAAAGACAATCTTCATGCGGGTGATTGTGCGATTGGGATTCATGAGCCAGCGGCCCCTGGCGTTTTATTCCTTCCCGGTCAGTGAGAGGTTGATCACAATGGCCATCAGGAGCCAGATGATAAAGGTTTCCCCATGCGACATTTCATACACGGACCCTGCCGCCTTGGCGGCGAGCAATACCAGGTACACGACTATAGGCGATAGTAGCAGGCTGACAGCGAGTTTAAGAAGCGATTTTTTGTAGTCCATAATGGGTTGGTTTTAGGATTTTAAAGTAACGATTCTTTTGCCATAATTGGAAATAACGGTTTTGTAAAAGCGACTTAGTTCGCACCGAATTCCCGATCGAGGATTTCCATGATTTCTAAAATCTGTGATTTTGTATTCTCCAGAACATCCATATGGTAGGCGTAATTGATTTCCAGCAGGAAGACATTGTTGAGAAAGACTTTGCTTTTAAAGAGCTCGCGAATTTCCTTCTCCATGAGATCGGAATGACTTTCAATATATACGGAGTCATAGACAAACTCAAGTTTTGGGATGTTAGATTTGGGCAGGATAAAATACCGGCCCCAATCTATGTATTTCTCAAAATCCTCTAGAAACACATTGAAGTCATATCTCATATGTTCCTGAGCGGCCTCTATATCAATATAGGTTTTCCTCAAGGTCATCAATTTCAGTTTAAGTTCGTCATTTCGAATCGTACTGAAATTGCCGGAACTCTTCATTTCTTCATAGGTGTTGTCATTGGGGTGGAACTCTTCCACAAAAAAGAGTACGAGCAGATCGTTTGAAAAATCGTACAAAGAGCCTATGGAATCCTGGTCTGCCTTTCGTTTAACATTTCGGGAGATGCGCACTTTCTTTTGGGCCACATCCAGCATGTAGTCCAACCGTTCCATGTCTGCAAGGAGGTCATTTTTTAAATTGCCAAAATACTTGACTTCAACCTGTCGCTGCTTTCTTTCCTCATTCCAATTATTCACCTGAAGCGCAAGCAGGATTCCGATTACCACGAGCAGGATCTCCCCGATGGCGTAGAGGAGGTATCTGCTGAACTTATTATCAGTCAGCAGTCTTTGACGGAGTTTTCGGAAGAAGCGGAGCATGGTTCGAATGACAATGATTTGACATGCTTAAAATATTGAAATTGACCGAAAAGCCAAGGGGAAGGGGAGGGAAATTGCCTGTGCAGACACAAAAAAAGCCTTCTGAGTACTCCCTGAAATCTCATGAAACCTGTGGTAAATCATTAGATTCATTCGAAAACCATTTGAGTCCAACGCGACAAGTCAACTAGAAAACCCCTGCTTTAAAGGTCTTACCTTTTATTTTATACCGATCTTTGAGAAAAATCCACCATGGTCGAAAAAAACATACGTCTGGAAGTAATGGAGGCTATTGAGCCCAAAGTAGACGGCTATATGAAAGAATTTCTGATTGCTCCGGAGGATATCTGGCAGCCCACAGATTTTCTTCCTGATTCTCAAAGCGATAAATTTTACGACCAGGTCAGCGATCTCAGGGAGGCCTCCAAAGAACTCGGATATGACTTCTGGGTGACCCTGGTGGCCGACACCATCACCGAGGAGGCCCTGCCCACGTACGAATCCTGGCTGATGGATGTGGAAGGAATCAGCCAACAGGACGAGCCCAACAGCTGGTCCCGCTGGGTGCGCGCCTGGACGGGAGAAGAAAACCGGCATGGCGATGTCTTAAACAAATACCTGTATTTGTCCGGCCGCGTAAATATGCGTGAGATCGAGATATCCACCCAACACCTGATCAGCGATGGCTTTGATATAGGAACGGACCGGGACCCGTATAAGAACTTTGTATACACCACTTTTCAGGAACTGGCCACCAACCTTTCGCATAAAAGGGTGGCGCAACTGGCCCGGAAAAAGGGCAACACCTTACTGGGTAAAATGTGCAACATCATCGCCGGGGATGAGATGCGGCATCACCTGGCGTACCGGGAGTTTGTGAAGGTCATCATGGACCACGACCCCAACGGGATGGTGCTCGCCTTTACTGACATGATGAAGAAAAAAATCGTGATGCCGGCCCACTTCCTCCGGGAGTCCGGAGAGTCGGCCGGGAAAGCCTTTGAAAATTTTTCCGTCTGCGCCCAGCGTTTGGGAGTGTATACGGCTACGGACTATATCGACATCCTCAAAAAGCTCAATGACTACTGGGAGATAGACGGCCTTAGGGCGCTGTCCGATGATGCCGAAAGGGCCCGGGAGTACCTGATGAAACTGCCCGCTCGTCTGGAGCGGATTGCCGAGCGCATGTCGTATCCAGAGGACGCCTACCGGTTTTCCTGGGTGACGGCTAACGGGATGCTCTAGGCATACTCCATCCCCGCAAGCAGCATCACATAAAGACCCGAATCCCGGCAATGGGGGATCTCCATTTTTTGACTGAAGTTCAGAACAGGGCTATCCGATCTCCACATCTGTGGTATTGTCATCCGGGATACGGTCGATGAGCTTGTTATAGGGGTCGATCCCGGCCTTTTCCGGCGTGCCTTTTACCCGAATGGTAATCGTGGATTCCCCGGGTTTTATCTTGTGCTTTTTCAGATACAACGGATTCACCCGATCCCGCCCGTTTTCATCCTGATCGTCCGCCGCAAAAACACCGATATCGATGTAATCCCCATCGTAGGAGGCGTCGGATTCTTTTCCGGTTTCATCCGCATAGAGCTTTTGGGAGCTTATTTTGAGGGTGATTTCGTATTCATCTTCCCCGAGTTTTTTGACCTCCGTGGCCTCGGCCCGATTGTCATACAGGGTAATGCGGTTCCAGGTGTCCTCCAGGTAGTACTGCAGGCTGTCCGGGGTGGCCGCCTTTAAATGGCGGTATAAGTCTGTACTGCCCGGAAAAGGGGGCTCAAGTTTGAGTCCGAATTCGGCATTGAATTTATAAAGGGCCGAGTCCATCGCCTGTTCCCCAATCAGATCCCGAAGGCCATACAAGATCAGGCTGCCTTTGTTGTACCACTGATACGGGCGGTTGCAATTGACAAACACGTTTTCTTTTTTGCTTTCATTAGACCTTCCCCTGAGGTAGTCATCGAGCTCGTCCTTTAAAAAACGTTTCATATTATCCTTGCCATACCGTCTTTCCGACAAGATCAAGGCCGAGAATTCGGCCAGGGCTTCCGACGTCAGGTTGGAGCCCCGGGTGTAATTCGGGGTAATCTGATGCCCCCACCACTGGTGGGCCAGTTCGTGGGCGGTTACATAATAGACATAATCAAAGTCGTTGACGTCTGAAAAGTCCGCTACCCACCCGAAACTTTCCGAAAAGGGAACTGTATTGGGGAAGGATTGGGCAAACCCGGCATAGCGCGGGAATTCCAATAGCCGCATTTGGCGGAACTGAAAATCCCCATAGGTTTCGGAGAAATACGTCAGCCCATCCTTATACGACTGCAGGAAACGATCCAGGTTGTATTTGTGTTCGGGGTGGTGGAAAATCTCAATGGCCACCTTCTGCCCATCCGGGAGCGTCGCTTCATCCCTGAGCACCTCGTATTCGGCCGAGACAAAGGTGAAAAAGCATTGGATGGGGGTGTCCTGTATGTAATGAAAATACCTTCGGCCTCCTTCTTCCCATTCCTTCTGCAGGTATCCCGGAGCGACCGCGATTTGAGAAGGCACCGTACTTACGACCGCTTCAAACTGAATAAAATCGGCATCGTCGGCAAAGAGGAGCGTACTTCTTCCTTTCGGATCGTTATGAGGGGGGAGATCTTCCGGTTTTTCAGGCAGCTCATACTTTCGGCGATCTTCATCAGAGGAAATTTCCCCCTGGGCATCATAGCCAATCTCCGGGATACCCCCGCTGAAGAAAGATCCGTTGTAGACCAGTTCCCGCTCATAGCCGGAATTTGGAAACCCGGTATTGATGGCCTTACTCACGATGGTCATCTGCAAGGTATCCCCGGGCATCATGGTTTTGGGCAGGGCCGTGATCTTATACCATTCCCGCTCCGGATTCTTTCCGAAAACCTGGAATTTAGGAGCCTTGAAGTTTAATGGGAACCGGTGTTTTAGGGTATCCCCATTCAGTACAACTTTGAAATCCGAAAGGGCCGTGGAATTGAAATGGATGGAGTCTACGGGCGAATCGGTTTTGTTGACCAGCTCCACTTCGGCCGAAAAATAGGCGTCCCGCTCCATGGGATAGAGGTCAGCCTGAATATTGACTTTGGTGTACTTGGGTTGTGGAATGCCCTCGTATTTCTTTAATTGTTGTTCATAGGCCGCCTGCCGCATATCGGATTCATCCGGGGTGAGGTAGTTCTTTGTATAGACGACGTTCTGAAAAATATAGGCGCCCGAGGCCAGGGCCACGACTAAGAAGAACAAGGCTATTTTTTGGGAAGTCCCGAAGAATCGGCTTTTGGCCATTTTCCAACGGCTTTTCCAGGAGCTTTCACTTCCCCGGCTAAAAAAGGCACTAAAGAACAACACCAGGAACAGCCCCCAGGCCGTCCAGTAGAGGTTAAACCAGAACAGGGGTTTTGCAAAATGCCCAAGACCGTTCATGTCACTCCAGGTGTATCCGGGTTTGTAGCTAAAAAAGAAGAGGTTGAAATTGTAATCTGCAAAGTTCCTCAGGATCAGAATAACCAACCAGATACCAATGGCCGCGGCATGGCCGGCAAATTTGTTATTCACTACAAGGTGCACGGCAAAGACCAGCAAAGTCATTTGCAGGTAATCGGGAAGGGAGATCAGGTAACTGTCTGTAAGGTAGACGCCGAAATCATAGTCAAAATATCCCTTCAGGGTCTGAATAAGGACCCCCACAACAATCGGCAGGGTGGTCAGGGCCAGACAGATGACAGCCATCCCGATAAATTTGGAGGCGATAATCACCCAGTCGCGCACGGGAAAAGTATCATTGATGACGGAATACCCGGTCGACTTATCGCGGTGCAGGCTCTCTCCGGTAAAGAAGACGATGATGATAAAGACAAACAAATTGTAGTCAAAGGTTTTGTACTCCATCAAAAAGGAGGTCGAGGGGAAATTCGGGACTCCATAGGTGGTAAATCCAATCCAGAAATCCAGGATCAGGAAGATGAGCCCACCCAGCAGGATCGATCTGAAATAGATGTCGTTCACCACGTTTTTCACCTCGATTTTAGCGAGCGTTTTCAGACTCGCCCACTGATAGCCTTTGGAAAAATCAGCGACGGGAGTTACAGGCTCCGGGACTGCTTCGACCGCTTCCTGCTTTTTCGCTTTTGCAGCTTTTCGGTCTGTTTTAAAGAAATACTCAAAACTGAACCTCCAGTACGCGGCTATAAAAAATACGAGGCCCACCCCAATCCACAGCAGCCGGTTCCAGAGTAAATTCCCTTCCAGGGGCAGGAAAAAACTATTCTGTTCATAAGGGGTCAGGTACCGGGTCTGAATGTCAAAAGAGTTTATGCCAAAGGGGTCAATGAGTTGTACTAAATCTTTGTTATCGATGTCCTGTGCCAGGAAGTTCGCCAACAGATACCCAATAAAAATGATAATCCCCCCGGAGTAGATGGAGCGGATGTTGCGGGTAAAGACGATCAGGGCAAAGAAAAGGGCACTGGCCAGCCAGAGGTTGGGAACCAAAAGGGTGAACCAGGGCTGAAAATAATTGACCAATAGATTGGGACCAAAGCGCGCTGCTTCCGTTCCAAAAGCCGGCCCGAGCATACTCCCTAACCATATCCCGAGCAAGGCGCCCGTGGAGATGAACAAAAGGGTGACAAAGGAGCCCCAGAAACGACCCATAAAATAGGCCGTTTTGGTAATGGGATAGCTAAAAAGGTAGGTGCCGGTCTTATGCTCCAGATCCCTGTAGAGGGGTACGCCCATGACCGCTGAGGCAATCAGGATGCCGAAAATCGAAATCAGTAGCAGCAGGTTGGCAATGACGATAGGGGCATTGTGAAAAACCTTCTCGGAGGCCGGAGTGTTTCCAAACCCGATCAGCAGCATGGGCACGATCACCAGCAGTAGAAAATAGATCCAGGTGGCCGGTCTTGTAAAACGGTATTTGAGCTCAAAAAGAAAAATGTCTTTAAACATGGAGGCGGCTTATATGGTGATGGGATCTACTTTTTTGGAGATATAGCTGAAGTACACGTCTTCGAGTTCGGCCGGCACCGACTCAAAGCCGTTCCCGGGGTTGGATTCATTTTCTACCCGAAGACTGAGCTTGCCCTCTATGAGCTTGGTGGAAATCACATTGTACTCCTCCCTGTAATGCTCCAGGTCCGACTTCTCTATGGCCTTTTGATAAATTTTCCCATCTACAAGGGCCAGGCCGTCATGGGGCTTGCCCTGCATGAGGACTTCCCCCATACAAATAATGGCCATATTGGAACACAGCGTATTGACATCTTCCACAATATGGGTGGAGAGGATGACAATGGTATTCTCCCCGATTTCAGAAAGCAGGTTATAAAACCGGTTGCGCTCCGAAGGGTCGAGCCCTGCGGTCGGTTCATCCACGATAATCAGACTGGGGCTGCCCACCAGGGCCTGGGCGATCCCAAAGCGCTGGCGCATCCCCCCGGAGTAGGTACCCAGGGCTTTTTTACGGTCTTTGTAGAGGTTCACCCGGTTCAGGAGGAAACTCACCAGGTCTTTGCGTTCTTTTTTGCTGCCAACACCCTTCATTTGGGCGATGTGGTTTAACATGGTCTCGGCATTAATTCTCGGATACAGACCAAAATCCTGAGGCAGGTACCCCAGGCATTCCCGGACGGCCTGTTTGTTGTTCAAAACATCGATATCGTCCAGCATGATGCTTCCGGAGTCGGCGTCCTGAAGGGTTGCGATAGTGCGCATCAGGGTGGATTTTCCGGCTCCATTCGGGCCGAGGAGCCCGAACATGCCCTGAGGGATGGTCAAGGAAACATCCTTGAGGGCCTGCACCCCATTGGAATAGGTTTTTGAGAGATTGTTAATCGTGAGTTCCATGAATTAGGTGTGTTTTTAGAGTATATGTGATCGCTTCAAACGAAAACAGCATGTAAATCGAATATGAATATAGGAAAATGAATCTTAGGTGTTATGGGCAGGCCGGGTGAAATGTTATAGATCCCTTTTTTTTAAACAGGTAATATTCCTCCCAGATACTCCAACAGGATTGAAGGCCCCTGAGGCCGCATGCAAAAAACCCGGCTTACATGGCCGGGTTTTTATAGTACTCTTTTAAGCTATGGCGCTCCAACGTCTGGGGTTGGAAACCGCCGTGGCGATGACTTTAGCGCACCTTATTCGCTGTGATTTTATAAATGACATTTATTCCACCACCCGTTACATAGATATCACCGGAAGGCCCTACGGCTACCGCATCAAAAAAGAATGTGGGAGGCGCAGCCTCCGGGACTATTTCAAATTCTGCGGTATCAAATTCAAGCCCTTCTGCCAGGATGGTCACCTGATTGCCATTGTTAAGGTCGATGCGCAGCAGGCTGGAAGTCCCTGTTTCCACAACCAACAACCTTCCTTCCTGATCTAAAGCAAGCCCCTCCGGGAAGGAAACTTGGGCAACTTCATCAGTTTCGACTACCGAACCACCATCAAAAACTACCTTATGTATTATTCCTGTGGCCCAGTCAGCGGCGTACAGAGTTTCTCCATTAACGGCTAAACCACTTGCAACAGTTAAGGGTAGTATGGGGTTGACTTCACCTTGCCGGACCACACCGCCCAAAAACAGATCAGAAATAAAGATTTCGCCATTGACACGAACGGCATCAATGGGAACCTTTTGGCGCTCATCACCGTATGAGATATTTTCAGGGTTCTCGGGATCTTGTGGGTCCCAAACCTGGACTCCCCCGCTAAACCAGGAGGAGACTATAATTTTGCCACCATCTGGGGATAGGTTCATGGGAAGTACAAGGGAAGTCGGACCCTGGGGGATGAGAAAGCCTTTATATTGATCTACTTGCCGGCCATTGGTCCCATTGAATTTTCGCAGGCTAAAGAGGTCAGCTTCAAAGAGCATGTCCTGGTTGTTCGGGCCTTCCATAGCCACAAGTCCCTGTGGCCGGATGATCCCGCCCGGACTTAGGATCCGCGCTTGCCCATTGTCCAGAATCTCGGCTACCCAGCCTTCGTCGTTATTGGTCATGTACAAACTGCCGTCCTCATCGAAGGTCATGTTATCCAGGCCAGGTTGCAAGGTGGCGAACAAGGTTTTTTCATCGTCCCCATCAGGGTTTGCTTTAAAAACCTTACCAGCCTGGTCCAGGATATACAACATCCCGTCGGGTCCAAACTTGACCGCCGCAGGGTTAAACAGGTCTGAAGGAGGTGGAAAACTTCCGGCCACAATTCGTATCCGACCATCTCCCAATGCGCCAAAAAGACCATTGAATACCTCTTTTAAGGGAATTGATACGGAGCCTAAACTTATGTTGCCAATGATACTAACAATAAGTGCAATAATGAGAATAATGAAGGTAGATCTATA
>CAKZOC010000205.1 GCA_937136025.1 uncultured Bacteroidota bacterium | reverse complement strand
CCCCATCTGCCGGCAGTCCTCCAGTTCCCCCAATCCGTCCCCGATGAAAAGCCCCACCACTCCCCCCCCCCCACCGCACCCCCCCCCCCCCCCCCCCACCGTCCGCCCGTGCCCCGTCTCCTTCTTCCCCGTCCTCGTCTCCTTCTTCTTCTAGTTATTGTAGTATTAAAAGAGAAGTCTCAGCCGACGACAAAGCCATCTAAAGGCGATCAAAAAACTTTTGCAATGAGGAAAAGTCGGATTTGAGAAGAAATTTATTTTGCGGAATACTTGGGAAGAATAGTGTGAATCTAAATATATGATGGCATTTACCAAATATATAAATGTATTATTTTATGTACGAAATCCTGGATTAATCATTAAAAAACTATAATTATAAGATCAAACATTATCAACGAGATTAAAAATATTTTTGTGTAGCATAACTTTAAAATGAAATTGATAATATACCTTACTTTTTAAGAATTTTAACAAAAGAAAAAGTAGTCTTTTGAAGCCTTCATGTTTAGATCTTTCATATATTTTCTAATCTTTGTTTGAGCTTCTTCATTAGCTACAGTAATTATGCTTTGAGGGTTTTTAATGGTTTTTAAACTTTTTTATGTTTTTTTGTGCTTTTTCTTCACTATAATGACTATATTTTCCTTCCACGGTGAACTTGAAATATTTTTATGACATGAAATTATTATAATGTAAAGGAATACAAGTGTGTATTTCTAAAGATTTCTTGCTAGGAGTTTTGCAATAATATATGCACAGATTGCAAATTTTTGAATACATAAATATATGCATGTTTTCAAGTTGTCATCCTTGCAGTTTCTATTGGTGTTCTCTATATATACGAGTCTCACGCAAAAGCTCGTATTTCAAAGAGGTAAATATATATTCAAACAAAATGTGAAAAACAATTTTGTTGCAATGACTAAATTTCTGTCGATAAGCTTCTCGTTCCGCTAACAATTATTCCCGAAAGTACGAAATCAATGGATGCAGAATCATTCACGGACTTCTACTGACCTCACACCACGTAAAAGAAATAGGTAGCATTTTGAGCATGTTGTGTCTTTTTATTGTTTAATGCTATTACCTTTCATAAAATAGTTGTTCGACAAACAGTTCTTCATTTGTAAAAATGATTTTATCAATATCAATCTCTGGGAAAATGATCTGTTCAGTAACACCCAGGTTATAATTCCCGCGGCCATCAAAACCTGTGGCTTTGATACCCTGGAAATCCCGAACCCTGGGAAGTGCAGTGGTCACCAGCCGATCAAGGAACTCATACATGCGTTCACCTCTCAGCGTAACCTTAGCCCCAATGGGCATTCCCTTCCGAAGTTTAAAGGCAGCAACATCTTTCTTAGACATTGTCGATACAGCCTTTTGTCCTGTTATCAGGGTGAGTTCGTCCACAGCGTGGTCTATAAGTTTCTTATCCGCAACGGCAGCACCTACCCCACGGCTCAAAACGATCTTTTTGAGTTTGGGTACCTGCATTACGTTCTTGTAACCGAACTCCTCCATGAGCGCCTGAATTACGCGCTCTTTATACTCTTGCTTTAATCTGGGTACGTAAGCCATAACTAAATAACTTCATTGGATTTTTTGGAAACCCTAACTTTCTTTCCATCCCGCTCTTCATAACCTACACGTGTAGGATCTCCGGATTTCGGATCGAGGAGGGCCAGGTTAGATATATGTATCGGTGCTTCTTTCTTCACTATTCCCCCCTGAGGGTTACGGGCACTTGGTTTTTCGTGCTTGGATACTGTATTGACACCTTCCACAATCGCTTTATTCTTATCGCGAAGGATGCGTACCACCTTGCCTTCGCTTCCCTTATGGTCGCCGGCAATTACCTGAACAGTATCTCCTGATTTTATCCGAATTTTCATTTCAATTGTCTTTATAGTACCTCGGGTGCCAAGGAAACGATCTTCATAAATTGCTTATCGCGCAGTTCACGCGCAACCGGTCCGAAAACACGAGTTCCCCTCATTTCCCCAGTAGGGTTTAAAAGGACACATGCATTGTCGTCAAACCGAATGTAGGATCCATCCGGACGTCGCACTTCTTTTTTGGTGCGAACTACAACGGCCGTGGATACAGCACCTTTTTTGATCGAGCCGTTCGGAGTTGCCTCCTTTACAGTGACTACGATTTTGTCTCCGAGAGAGGCGTAACGCCTTTTGGTTCCCCCCAATACACGGATGGTCAAAACCTCTTTAGCTCCCGTATTATCTGCGACTTTTAGTCTGGATTCCTGTTGTACCATAATTATTTGGCTCTTTCAAGTATTTCTACCAATCTCCAACACTTGGTCTTGCTCATCGGACGCGTCTCCATGATCTTCACCGTATCCCCGATATTACAATCGTTGGTTTCGTCATGGGCTACGTACTTCTTGGTTCTCAAAACGAACTTCCCGTACATGGGGTGCTTTACACGCTTCACCTCAGCTACTACGATGGACTTCTCCATCTTGTTGCTGGTCACAACGCCTACTCGTTCTTTTCTAATATTCCTGTTTTCCATAAAGCAACACCAATTATTGGTTTTCCCTTTTATTTAATTCCGTCGCCAGTCTCGCAACAGTTCTCCTGGATTTTCTGAGCTGAAGCGGGTTTTCCAAAGGAGTGACCGAATGCGCCATCTTCATGTCCGCATATTGCTTCTTCGTCTCGGCCAGTTTCTCTGTCAACTCCTCGTTAGACATTGCTATAATCTCTGACTGTTTCATCTTCCCTTAATTTTAGGAGGGATCGTAATCCCTGGCCACAATAAATTTCGTTTTCACCGGTAATTTCTGAGCAGCAAGTCTCAGGGCTTCCTGTGCTATTTCTTTATCCACACCAGCGACTTCGAACATGACGCGGCCCGGCTTAACAACAGCCACAAAATACTCAGGGCTTCCTTTCCCTTTTCCCATCCGTACCTCAAGAGGCTTCTTGGTAATCGGCTTATCCGGGAAAATTTTGATCCATAACTGTCCCTGCCTTTTCATGTATCTCGTAGCTGCGATACGCGCCGCTTCGATCTGACGTGAAGTGATAAAGCACGAATCCAGTGATTTGATACCAAACATTCCATTCGAAAGCTGATGGCCTCGCTGTGAAATGCCTTTCATCCGACCCTTCTGGGCTTTGCGAAACTTGGTTCTTTTTGGCTGTAACATCTTCTCTTAGATTCTTATTTTACTTTCTACGACGTTTCTTGGCATCACGCTTTCCGGTACCTGCAGTACCTTTGCTCATTCCAATCAGTGGAGAGAGCTCGCGTTTTCCATATACTTCGCCCTTCATGATCCATACTTTAATCCCAAGGCGTCCATAGGTCGTATGCGCCTCGTGGAGGGCATAATCGATATCTGCACGGAAGGTGGATAATGGAATCCGTCCATCCTTGTAGCTCTCAGACCGCGCCATTTCAGCGCCATTGAGTCTTCCTGAGATCTGAACTTTTATCCCTTCAGCATTCATACGCATGGCGGCGGCGATCCCCATTTTAATCGCACGGCGATAAGATATCCGGCTCTCCACTTGTCTTGCGATACTCGCAGCGACCAGGTTCGCATCGAGTTCAGGTCTCTTTATTTCAAAGATGTTGATCTGAACTTCCTTATCGGTAATTTTCTTTAACTCTTCTTTGAGTTTATCTACTTCCTGACCTCCTTTTCCTATGATGATACCAGGACGGGCAGTGGTTATAGTAACCGTAATAAGTTTCAGCGTACGCTCAATGATCACCCTGGAAACACTGGCTTTAGCCAAACGGGCGTGGATATACTTGCGGATCTTATCGTCCTCTGCAAGTTTGTCCCCATAATCATTTCCACCGTACCAGTTGGACTCCCAGCCACGGATGATTCCGAGACGATTACCTATTGGATTCGTTTTCTGTCCCATATGCTATTTGACTTGACTTTCTGCATTATTTTTCGCTCCTAACACGAGGGTGACGTGATTGGAACGCTTTCTGATTCGGTGAGCCCTACCCTGAGGGGCCGGACGCAGACGTTTAAGCATTCGCCCACCATCAACACGAATCTCCTTCACGAACAACTCCGCATTCTCGACATCACTCTCCTCGTTCTTAGCTTGCCAGTTGGCAATCGCAGAAAGTAAGAGTTTCTCAAGACGTCTGGAGGCCTCCTTGGAATTGAACTTGAGGATTGCCAGGGCTTTCTCAACGTCTTCTCCGCGTACCAGGTCAGCTACCAAACGCATTTTTCTGGGGGAAGTAGGGCAGTTATTCAGTTTGGCATACACCAACTGACTCCGCTCTTCCTTTAACCTTTCGGCCATCTGTTTTTTACGAACACCCATAGCGCTTATCTTTTACCTTTGTTTTTGGCTCCGGCATGTCCCCGGAAAGTCCGGGTAGGGGAAAATTCTCCCAATTTATGCCCAACCATATTTTCCGTCACATATACCGGTACAAACTGACGTCCGTTGTGCACCGCGATGGTTTGCCCTACAAAATCAGGGGTAATCATCGAAGCTCTTGACCATGTCTTAATGACTGATTTCTTTCCAGAATCGAGGTTCTGTTGAACTTTCTTCTCAAGACTATAGTGAACGTAAGGTCCTTTTTTTAGGGAACGTGCCATGTATCTTTACTTTTATTTCTTTCTACGTTCTACAATATATCGGTTGCTGTCTTTGGTTCGGGAACGCGTCCTGAAACCTTTAGCAGGAATACCTTTCCGCGATCTCGGATGTCCTCCGGAGGCACGGCCTTCCCCACCACCCATCGGGTGATCTACAGGGTTCATAGCCACCGGACGCGTACGAGGTCTTCTACCTAACCAACGACTGCGCCCTGCTTTCCCGGATACGATCAGCTGGTGATCGGAATTCGAGACAGCTCCAATGGCCGCCATACAATTGATAAGAATCAGACGGGTCTCCCCGGATGGCAACTTAATCGTCGCAAATTTTCCTTCCCGCGCCATTAACTGGGCAAAGGTACCCGCACTCCGGGCCATTACTGCCCCTTGTCCGGGACGCAGTTCAATGCAGGAGATAATCGTACCTAATGGAATCTCAGTCAAAGGCAACGCATTTCCGATCTCCGGAGCTGAGCCCGGACCCGAAATCAATTTCTGGCCGACCTCAAGTCCATTCTGAGCAATGACGTAGCGCTTTTCTCCATCTGTATACTCTACAAGAGCGATAAACGCCGAGCGATTCGGATCGTACTGAATAGACTTCACCTCGGCAGGAATACCTTGCTTGTCCCTTTTGAAATCGATCACGCGGTAGCGGCGCTTGTGACCCCCACCTTTATAGCGCATGGTCATCTTACCCTGCTTGTTCCGACCCCCGCTTTTCTTCAAGGGAGCGAGGAGGCTTTTTTCCGGCTTGTCCGTTGTGATGGCATCAAAGCCATTGACGACTCTAAATCGCTGGCCGGGTGTTATCGGTTTTAATTTTCTAACTGACATGCCGTTTCTTTAAAGGTTACTGTAAAAATCAATAACATCGCCATCCTCAACATTTACGATGGCCTTTTTGAAAGCTCCGGTCTTCCCCTGTTGTACCCCGGTTTTGGTGAAACGGGTCCGCCTTCCGGCTCCGTAATTCATGGTACGCACTGAAGTGACTGAAACCCCATACGTCTGCTCCACAGCTTCCTTAATCTGTAATTTGTTCGCCGTCCGATTTACGATGAAACCATAACGGTTGTACAACTCACTATCAGAGGTCATTTTCTCGGTAATGATGGGTTTTATCAACACACTCATGATTTCCTATTTCTTAAGGTTGGACTCAATGGCTTCCAGGGCACCTTCTAAAAAGACAACGCTATTTGCGTTTAAAATTTTGTAAGTGCTTAATTCTGAGTTTGTTATGACCTCAGAACCCGCCAAATTGCGCGACGACAAATATACGTTATTATTTATATCGCCCAACACAAAGAGGGACTTTTTGTTTTCAAGTCCCAGCGCCTTCAGCACTCCGATGAAATCCTTTGTCCTGGGTTGTTCAAAACTAAAGTCTTCCAGAACCACGATGGCGTTCTCGCTGGACTTCATGCTCAGGGCAGATCTCCGGGCCAATCGCTTTACGTTTTTATTCAGTTTCTGGGTGTAATCTTTGGGTCTTGGACCAAATATTCTACCTCCACCTTTAAAAATCGGCGACTTAATACTTCCTGCCCGGGCGGTTCCGGTTCCTTTTTGCTTCTTAATCTTCCGGGTACTCCCGGTGATTTCAGCGCGCTCTTTAGACTTATGCGTTCCCTGACGCTGATGGGCCAGGTATTGCTTTACATCCAGATAAATAGCGTGCTCGTTCGGCTCTATTTTGAAAACATCGTCCGAAAGCTCAGCTTTGCGACCGGTGTCCTTTCCTGTGATATCTCTAACTGCTACCTTCATTACTTCTCAATTGTTATGAATGCATTTTTATGACCTGGAATACATCCCTTAACGACCAGCAGGTTTTTTTCGGGAACTACTTTGAGTACCCGGAGGTTCTGAACGGTTACGCGCTCTGATCCCATCTGGCCTGCCATTTTAATCCCTTTAAAGACTCTTGCAGGATACGATGCTGCTCCAATAGACCCAGGAGCCCTCAGCCTGTTGTGCTGGCCGTGCGTAGCCTGACCGACACCGGCAAATCCATGCCGTTTTACAACACCCTGGAAACCTTTTCCTTTGGAGGTGCCGACAACATCGACAAATTCCCCCTCTTTAAAAAGATCAACCCCTATGGTGTCTCCCAATTTGTACTCGCCCTTAAAATCCCGGAATTCAACGACTTTTTTCTTGGGAGAAGCGCCTGCCTTTTTAAAATGGCCGCTTTCGGCCTTGTTAGCACGCTTTTCTGCCTTGTCATCGAAACCGAGTTGCAGGGCACTATACCCGTCTACCTCTTCGGTTCTGACTTGGGTAACTACGCATGGTCCGGCTTCGATAACGGTACAGGGAATATTCTTCCCATTTTCGTCAAAGATGCTGGTCATGCCTACTTTTCTTCCAATTAACCCAGACATACTATTTATATTAATATTTAAAGTTTCTGAAGCTTCCTTTCCCGCAGCTCTTAAACACTCTTTCGAGCCTTTTTCACTCCAGGTCCGGGTCCCTCCGGTATTGATTTACACTTTCACTATTTCCGGACAAAAAAACAGGGCCAAAAACAATTCGACCCCGAATGTATTTTTGTTTCCGTTTTTCCTTCACCAATGGGCGGCTCCGGACATGTTCAGAAGGTCTTTGGACCCTCCGTCTCATTATGATCAGACCTTGATCTCAACCTCAACTCCGCTCGGAAGCTCCAGCTTCATTAGCGCGTCGATGGTTTTCGATGAAGAACTGTATATATCCAATAAGCGCTTGTATGAGCTGAGCTCAAACTGCTCACGTGATTTCTTATTCACGTGGGGAGAACGCAATACTGTAAATATTTTTTTATGCGTTGGAAGCGGAATGGGCCCTGTGACCACCGCTCCGGTTGTCTTAACCGTTTTCACGATCTTCTCGGCAGACTTATCCACCAGATTGTGGTCGTACGATTTGAGCTTTATTCTTATTTTCTGACTCATCCTAGCGAAAATTAAGCGGTTACACCTTTAGTGGCTTTGATTACTTCTTCTGCGATATTCGATGGGGTTTCTGCGTAGTGCGAAAACTCCATTGTGGAAGTCGCCCGTCCGGAAGACAGCGTACGCAACGAAGTCACATAACCAAACATTTCCGACAGTGGCACATCTCCTTTGATCACTTTAGACCCGGCACGATCAGACATACTGCTGACCTGTCCGCGACGTCTGTTGAGATCCCCGACGATATCCCCCATATTCTCCTCCGGAGTCAAAACCTCCAGCTTCATTATAGGTTCGAGCAATACCGGACGGCACGTCTTGGCCGCTTCTTTGTATCCGATACGCGCTGCCAGTTCAAAGGACAGAGAATCGGAATCCACAGGGTGGAAAGATCCGTCCGTCAGAGTAACCTTCATGCTATCCATCTCAAAGCCGGCCAAAGGACCATTCTTCATCGCTTGCTTGAAACCTTTCTCAACAGAAGGGATATATTCTTTAGGGATGTTCCCACCTTTGATTTTATTCTCAAATACGAGTCCTGTGGTTTCTTCATCATCATCACCCAAAGGCCCCATGGTAAATACGATGTCGGCGAATTTTCCACGTCCACCCGTCTGCTTCTTGTAGACTTCACGGTGATTGCTGGTCGCCGTAATCGCTTCTTTATATTCCACCTGAGGTTGTCCCTGGTTAACTTCAACCTTAAACTCCCTTCTCAGCCGATCGACAATAATATCCAGGTGCAACTCACCCATTCCGGAAATGATCGTCTGGCCACTGGCCTCATCCGTCTTCACCTGGAAAGTCGGATCTTCCTCAGCGAGTTTTCCCAGCGCCATTCCAAGTTTATCTACATCTGCTTTGGTTTTAGGCTCCACAGCAATACCAATGACCGGATCGGGAAAGTTCATACTCTCCAGAACGATAGGATGCTTCTCGTCACAAAGGGTATCCCCTGTCTTGATGTCCTTAAACCCTACTGCAGCCCCGATGTCTCCCGCAGAAATTGAATCAATGGCATTCTGCTTATTGGAGTGCATCTGGTAAATCCGTGAAATCCGTTCCTTGTTTCCGGAACGGGTATTCAATACGTATGAACCCGCATCCAGTTTTCCGGAATAACAACGGAAAAAAGCGAGACGGCCCACGAAGGGGTCCGTTGCAATTTTAAACGCAAGTGCCGAAAATGGCGCTTTCGGATCTGGTTTCCGTAATTCTGCGGCTTCCGTATCCGGATTTGTACCCTCAATAGCTTCCTTATCCAGAGGAGACGGAAGGTAACGGCAAACAGAATCCAGTAGAAACTGAACCCCTTTATTCTTAAAAGCCGACCCGCAAATCATTGGAATGATACTCATATCCATTACAGCTTCCCTCAGGGCAGCGTGCACTTCATCTTCTGTGATAGAATCTTCATCTTCGAAGAATTTTTCCATCAGCGTTTCGTCGTATTCGGCAACAGCTTCGATGAGCTCTGCCCGATACTGATGAACCTCATCCTTCATTTCAGCAGGAATATCGATCTCCTCGAAGGTAGACCCCATATTCTCTTCATTCCAAACGATGGCGCGGTTCTTCACCAGGTCGACAATCCCCCTGAAATCTGCCTCATCCCCAATCGGCAATACGATCGGAACGGCGTTGGATTTCAACATGTCGCGTACCTGCTGGCACACAGCGAGGAAATTCGAACCCTGACGGTCCATTTTATTCACAAATCCCATTCTGGGGACCTTATAATTGTCTGCGAGCCTCCAGTTGGTCTCTGATTGAGGCTCCACCCCGTCTACAGCACTAAAAAGGAAGACAAGTCCGTCCAAAACACGAAGGGAACGGTTTACCTCGACGGTGAAATCCACGTGGCCGGGGGTGTCTATAATATTAAAGTGGTAAGGCTTGGTGTCCGCAACAGGCTGACCATTATCTAATGGAAACTGCCATGTACACGTGGTCGCTGCAGAGGTGATGGTAATCCCACGCTCCTGCTCCTGCTCCATCCAGTCCATAGTGGCCGCTCCATCGTGTACCTCCCCGATCTTGTGACTCACCCCGGTATAATAGAGCACACGCTCGGTAGTGGTGGTTTTCCCGGCATCGATATGCGCCGCGATTCCAATATTTCTTGTATATGTTAAATCTCTCGCCATTGCTTCTAAAATCTGAAGTGAGAAAATGCTTTATTCGCCTCTGCCATCTTGTGGGTATCCACGCGCTTCTTGACGGCAGCACCCTCCTCTTTGGAAGCAGCCAATACCTCGGCAGCCAATTTTTGGGCCATAGACTTCTCGTTCCGCTTTCTGGAGAAACTAATCAACCACTTCATGGCTGTAGAAATCTTACGATCGGGGCGAATTTGCATTGGGATCTGAAATGTAGCTCCCCCTACCCTGCGACTCCGTACTTCTACGTGTGGCATAACATTGGAGAGGGCTTCTTTCCACAATTCCAGAGCCGATTTTTCCTCGTCTGTTTTCTTTTCCTCGACAATATCCATGGCATCGTAGAAAATCTTAAATGCTACAGATTTTTTGCCGTCCCACATCATCATGTTTACAAAACGAGTCACCAATTGATCGCTATATCTCGGATCTGGTAACAGAGGGCGTCTTTTTGCCTGTCTTTTTCTCATTGCTACTGCTTAACTAGTGATTCCTATTTCTTAGGGCGTTTTGCTCCGTATTTAGACCTGCGCTGCGTTCTCCCGGCTACCCCAGCGGTATCCAGTGCTCCGCGCACGACGTGGTATCTAACTCCTGGCAGATCCTTCACCCTTCCGCCTCTAACCAATACTATCGAGTGCTCCTGAAGGTTGTGTCCTTCGCCAGGGATATAGGCATTCACCTCTTTCCCATTGGTCAGTCGCACCCGGGCCACCTTCCGCATTGCGGAATTTGGCTTTTTGGGTGTTGTGGTATACACCCGGGTACAGACGCCTCTGCGTTGTGGACACGAATCCAAAGCAGCCGATTTACTCTTCTTGGTAATTGTGGCCCTTCCTTTTCGTACTAATTGTGAAATTGTTGGCATAAACTCTAAAATATAATCCAGCCCTGTTTAAGGGTCGGCAAATGTAGCAATTATTCCCTATAATTCAAACCCCGTGAAATTAAATTTATCTGAAAATCACAGGCCTTTAAGTTCGGGGTCTCTCCGAGGCGCCATAAAGCACTGCGTCATGTGCCGGAATTCGTGAAATAATTCCAAAATCCCAAGGGCCTCCCTCGGCAGGCATAAACGTTTATAGTTTCCGATTGACATCTTTTTATACCTTATTATATATAGGTTCTATTTTTTTCCAGTTACCATGAATCCGCCTTTTTTCTTAAAAAGAGCTGTATCCATATTAAGACCGAATCTTTTTTGTCCTAAATATTACATTTTATAAACGTAATTTAGGGGTTTCTCCCAGAAAATATAATTCCGAGAAAAAATGAATTTAAAATTTGTTCAAGTGAAATTGAATGGATTTCACGAAGATAAGAAAATGAAGCAGTTCCAAAAATGATCAAGTGACTGTACCTTCCATGGAATAACAGAGAGAATTGCACTAAAAGACGACGGACTCATCCCTTGGCACGCAATAACATGCAAATTAAACGGCACAAAACACTTGTCCTGACCACAGAATTACG
>CAKZOC010000204.1 GCA_937136025.1 uncultured Bacteroidota bacterium | reverse complement strand
CAGTTTGTCGAGGGCCTGATGCATCGCCATTATGGAAGCGTTGAGGATATTTATGTGGTCTATAATTTCGGGGGGTACGTGAGCGATTCCATAGGCTACTGCGGTTTCCCGTAGCATGGCGGCAAGCTTCTCTCTTTTTAAGGCCGAAAGTTTTTTGGAATCGGTCAGAAAAGGATGTGTAAAACCATCCGGCAGGATGACCGCAGCTGCTGTTACAGGACCGGCCAGACATCCGCGTCCGGCTTCATCGGTGCCGGCTTCCAAAACGCATTTATATGAAGTTTTGAGCATTTTTTATGTTTACGCAATCGTTTTGTTTAAGAATTTCAAATAAATAATAAACATAAAAAGTTAAAATTTTAGGAATAATGTATGCTTTATCAAAAAATGAAAGAGAAAATATAAAAGAAGGGATTTCTTTAACATTTAGCAACCTCAGCGTGCGATCTCCTTTGGATTATTAACGTAGAATTAAGATTTTTGCGACTGGCTAATTCAAAACACTTTTTAAATGAGATCAAAACTAACATGGATTCTAACACCTTTGCTGGTGCTTTTGAGTCTTTCTTTCTCCTTCGCACAGGAGAGAGCGGTTTCGGGTAATGTAGTGGACCAGGATAATGTCCCGTTACCCGGAGTTTCAGTGGTTGTTGTAGGAACAACCCGCGGAACTCAGACAGACTTTGATGGAAACTACACCATCCGGGTCAATTCTAATGAAACTCTTCGTTTCACGTACATCGGGCAGACGACGGTCGACAGGAATGTCGGGACGGCTTCTGTGGTCAATGTACAGATGATGGAAGACGCGGAAGCGCTGGAAGAAGTGGTGGTACAGGGATATCGTACCGCGGCTCGGGAAAAATCCAGTATTGCTTCTCAAACCATTACGGCTAAGTCTATCGAAAACCGGCCGAACGCAAACGTGATCCAAACCCTTTCCGGTCAGGTGGCTGGTCTGGATATCAGCACGTCCAGCGGACAACCGGGGGCTGCGCCAACGGTCCGGCTTCGGGGGGTTAACTCCATTAACGGAAACACCTCTCCGCTCTTCATTATCGATGGCACGCCAGTAGATGAAGACAACTTCCGGAGTATCAACCCTCAGGACATCGAGTCTATTGACGTCCTCAAGGATGCCGGGGCAACTGCGGTTTACGGAAACCGGGGTGCAAACGGGGTTGTGGTTATCAAAACCAAAAGAGGTAGCTTCAACCAACCGCTTCAAATCAACTACACAGGTATTTTAAGCTTCAGTAATCTTCAGGACAATGACTATAACCTGATGAATTCACAGGAGCAGCTTACCCTGGAAAATGAGCGTGGAGCCGGTCGGGGTGCAACACTTACCCCACAGGAAATCGCGGCGGCACCAACTTTTGATTGGGCCGATTTCTTTTTCAGAACCGGGTTGACTCAGAATCATAACATTTCCTTCCAAAGCGGGGGAGAAAATTTCACTCAGTTTACCTCTCTGGGGTACTTTGATCAGGAAGGGATCCTTCAGGATTCGGACCTGAAGCGTTTCAGTATTCGAAACAACGTTACGGGTAGATCAGCTAATGAAAGGTTCGATTATGGAACCCAGATTTCCATAAACTACAGTGAGTCTAATGAACCGAATGCGATTGGGGGTACTGGTATCAACAGGAACTATATCCTGGGGGCCTACCAGTCGGTGCCCTACATTACTCCGGATGACTATACTGATGGAGCGGGGTTGCTTTCGCCTCTTTTGTTTTCCAATACACCACTCTTTTTGTTGGACAGGTTGCGCACCTATACACGGAAGGAAGATGAGGTTAAGATTATTGGAAGTTTTAACGCCTCATATAAACTTACCCCGGAGCTCTCGGCCAATGTGATCATGAGTGCGGATTACCAGAGCGAGTTCCTGACCCGGGCCGAAGGTCCGGAGTCCTTCAACGCTTTGTTATTCGGTGGAGCTGAAAACCCGACATCTGGTTTTCAACAACAGACCAGCACGCGGCAGTTTAGCTACAACCAGGTGACTTCCCTGAATTACAACAACTCATGGGGGCGCCACTCACTGGATGCCGGGGTGTTTACAGAATATTTTAAGGCGCATTTCCGACAGTTTGGGTATTTCTCGAACGGTTTGGTCCCCGCTACCTTCTCTCCCGGAGATGGTTCCGGTTTGATACCGGTTCAGATTGACCCCGATACAGGAGGACTCCTGTTTGTCGATACGGCTAACGCCCAGATTTTGAACGCAGGACTCTTCTCCTATTTTGGTCAGGCGGATTATGATTACGATACCCGGTACGGGATTACAGGGACGATCCGTCGGGATGCATCCTACAGGTTCTCAGGCAGTAACAAATGGGCAACCTTCTGGTCTGTGGCCGGGCGATGGAACATCCACAATGAAGCCTTTATGGATGGTTCGATTTTCGATCAGCTGAAACTCCGTGCATCTTATGGTACGGCAGGTAACCAGCGTATTGCCGGAACTTCCTATTTCTCTGCTCCCGATTTGACCGAGAATTTCTTTGCCACGGGAACCGGATACGGAAACCAAACATCGATTTTCCTTTCACAAATCGGGAATACCACCCTGCAATGGGAAACCGTCGCACAATTTGACGTAGGGATCGATTTTGAAATGTTTGACCGGCGCGTGAGAGGTAGTGTGGATTATTACGACAAGAAAACCACGGATCTTTTCCAGAGTACTCCTGTTTCAGCTATAAACAGTGTTACTTCACTAAACGCCAACACCGGGGATCTGTATAACAGGGGATTTGATTTTACCCTGAACTGGGATATAGTTCGCAGTGATTCTCCTGACGGGTTCAACTTCACTCTGAACGGAGTCGGTAACTTTAACGAAACCGAGTTGGCTAACCTTCCGAGCGAAGAAGGGGAGATCATCGGCACGGGACGAAACGGAGGCCAGCTCTTTGAGTACTACACCCTGCGTTATGCCGGTGTCAATCCTGCGAACGGGAATCTTTTGTTCTTAACTGCGGATGGAGACGTAACTGAAAATCCAAATGCGGATACAGACCGGGTATGGCTCGATAAGAATATCTATCCAAAATGGCAGGGTAGCTTCGGATTCAATATGGATTACAAAGGCTTCTTCCTGACTACTCAATTTAACTATGTTACAGGTGTAGACAGGTTTGACAACGACCTGGCAGGTTTCCAGAATCCGGATAACGTCGGACAGTTCCGTTCTACGCGCGACCTGCTTCGCGCCTGGACTCCTGATAACCGGGTTACGGACATACCGTCTTATGACGCCTTTAACCGGGCAGCCTTTGCTTCGGACAGGTATCTTGTGGAAGCGGATTATCTGCGCCTTCGATTCCTGCAGCTCGGGTACAATTTCCCGCAGCGATTTATCGAAAAGACCGGTTTTTCCAGACTCCGAGTATTCGGAAATGCGGAAAACCTCTTCACATGGAGTAAATGGCGTGGATTTGATGCAGAAGCTCAGAATAATACCTCGAGACTGTATCCAACCC
>CAKZOC010000203.1 GCA_937136025.1 uncultured Bacteroidota bacterium | reverse complement strand
AAAGGATACGATGCCCAGGATGAGAATCCATATCCCGGGAAGGTGCAGTGCCACCAGTCCGGCTCCATAGCCAGCGACCGCACTTAGGAGTACCACCCAAAGGACCGACCATCTGCCGGATTGCAACGCCCAAAGGATCAGGACCAGGGTAAAGCAAAACGTGAGCAAGGGTATCGCTGGGAACATGGAAGGCACCTGCCAGAAAAGTGTGAGCTCCCATAGGAAGACACCCAATGCCAGGCCGCTGAGTAAACGGCTGGCAGAGAGGTACAACGCCTCGATTCGATCTCCCACCACGATCCAAATTTGCCGGGCGATAGCTAGAAGCAAACCCGCTCCCAGAAGTAACCCCAGGAAAGAAAAACCCAATAAGGCCAGGTTTTCGGAAGGGGTGTATCCGGACAAAACAAAATCTTTCCGAAATCCGGCCCCGTAAAGTATGGAGACAATCCCCAGTAAAAGTAGTCCTGTGTTTAACCGGCCCTCGGCCTTTTTCCCAAATGCCATTCCGGCGGAAATCAGGGCGACAATACCGGCAGCGAGGGTAGAACCGGCCCAGGCCGGAACCAGGATCCACTCATTCAGGGCCAGGTAGTGTCCAAGGCCAAGGCCGAGGCCCATAGCCAGGAGGGGCTTTAGAAAAGGACCCTTCATCCATGCCAGAAAAAAGCAGAGCGAAAACAGGGCGAGTCCCCATTGAAGCAGTACGAAGCGACTGGCCTGAACGGTCCCCTCTCTCAGGAAATCCCCAATTTCAGGAGGCGGGGGAATGGTGTAAAAAGCCTGCGCCGGGCTTAAGGTGCTTTTATAGGTGCGCCCTTCAAGGGTTATTATTTCAAGTATTATATCTACCTGACTGCCGAGGAGTCCATCGATCCCCACTTGCGTGCCGACCAGGTTCGAGGGGTTACATCGTATTTGCCACCGCATTTTTTTCTGGTAGGCGTCCACCTCGGTAAATGGTTCAGACACCGGGCTGCAAAACTCCGGAAAAACAGCTTGTGCCTTTAGAATTTTACCCTGGATGACCGGCAACACAAAAAATACATCGTAAAGCCCGGGGGCGGTTTCTGTGACCTGTAGCCTTGCGGGATATACAATGTCTGCATTGGCCAGTGGTCCGCTCAGGAGCAGGAGTACAAAAATGAGTCGGGACAAGAGTTTGCGCACTTGTCTATTCATCGATAAGTTCTTTCGCGAGTCCCTGATACGTTATGTCGTACTGCTGCAAGAGTTCTGTATAAAACTGTTCGCTGGCTGCATTTTTATCCTCATACTGCAGCTGCTGCAATATCTCATCCCGTACCGCTTCCAGGGGTAAGGGGCGGGACGGAGTCAGGGAATCAATATAGATCAAAT
>CAKZOC010000202.1 GCA_937136025.1 uncultured Bacteroidota bacterium | reverse complement strand
CCCGCGCCATTTACTCCAGGTGAACAGGTTTTCTGCATTTCCAAAAACCCGTAGTCTCGAAATCCCCGTTTTATCCAAAAAGCGAGTAGGGAAGTCATATCCGATCTGGGCAAAGCGCAGTCTCACATAGTCTGCATCCCTCAGGTAACGGTCGGAAGTAAATGAAGCCCGGTTAAAAGCATTATAGGCAGGGAGGTCAGCCCTGGGATTATCCGGAGTCCAGGCATCCAACAGGTCGCGAGAGGACCGAAACTGCCCGATCACATCCGGGGACTGGAAGGCCTCAAGATCGAAATCTATACGATCCACGCCTGTAACGAAGTTAAACTGGGTCGTCAGGAAAAAGCCTTTGTAGTTCATTTCGAATCCAAAACTCCCCTGCCAGTCCGGAATCAGGTTTTTATCGAGCCATACCCGGTCTGTATCCGCATTTGGATTTTCAGTTAATGCCCCTTCAGCTGTGCGGAACAACAGATTCCCGCTGGAAGGATTTACGCCGGCATACTGCAAGAGGTAGTACTCATTAAAAATTCCCCCGTTCCGTCGTCCGGTCAAGCCGTTGTCGTTCAGACTCTCGCCATTATCTGTGGGAATATTATTCACTCGGGTTTCATTAAAGTTGACCACGCCGGAAAGGGCTAGGTTAAACCCGTCAGGCTCACTGCTGCGCAGTACATCCCAACGAAGTGCGAGGTCCATTCCCCTGTTCGTCAGGTCCCCGACATTGGCATTCAAAAAGGTTACGGCATTTATTGCAGAAACGGGAGCCCGCTGGAAAAGGTCGGTGGTTTTCTTGTCGTAATAATCAAAGGATCCCGTAAGGCGTCGGTCAAAAATCCCAAAATCGATTCCCACATCCAATTGGGCCACAGTCTCCCATTCAAGAGTTGAATTCCCAACCTGGGAAAGAAAAATGGAATTCTGGTTCCCATAACCGCTCCCCGAGGCAAAGAAACTCCGGGTAAGGTCGGGAGCAGAGAAATAGGAAGTTCCGGCAATACGCTGGTTACCTGCCGTACCATAAGAAGCACGGAGTTTCAGCTGATCGAAAATCGAACCCTCCATAAAGGCTTCATTGTGGATGTTCCAGCGTCCGGCCACAGACCAGAAGGTTGCCCATTTGTTACTCCCGGCAAAACGGTAGGAGGCATCCCGGCGTATCGTTCCGGTAAATCCATAACGGCGATCGTAATCGTAATCGGCCTGTGCAAAATACGAGAAGAGGCCCGCATTCAAAATCTCTGCATTCGCCGTATCGACAAACAAGAGGCCTCCACTGACAGGATCAATATGGACAGGGATCAAACCTGAGCCGTCTCCGGGGGAGAAGGTGGCAGGTATCAGGCCGTTTGAAACATATCCGAATTGGCGGAAATGGGCTTTGAAATATTCCGTGTAGAGACCTACATCAACCGAATGCTTTCCCCAGGTGTTGGCATAAGACAGGGAGGTCACCTGGTTGTAGGAAAACTGCCGTGTACTCGCCTGCTCCTGAAATCCGGAAGTGGGATTCTCGGCACCACCGAAAAGTAAGGCATTAAACGATTCTGGAGCGCGGGCTTCGGTCAGGAATTCGCTTTGGTAATCCCCACCCATGGTGATGGCGGCCGTGAGTTGGGGGGTTATTCTATAAGAGGCGTTAAAACTCCCGACCATCTTTAACTCTTCAAACTTCCTCGTAAAGGTATTTAGTTTATCGACCAGAAATAAAGGGGTATTGTAAAACAACAGGGGATTGAGAAGGTCCGCTCCGTTGGTATAATCATCAGGGGTAACATAGGGCACAGAATTATAGGCTCCTACCACATAATTTTGATTTACACCTTCTTCCCCGATCCGGTCAGGTACATTCGATTCTGAATAATTCGAATCACAATGTTTTGAAATGTGATTAACTTAACATCAGAAATGCAAAAGTTTGAACGCATTTATCATTCTAAGTTCATTTCACCCAGCAATGTCTTGGAATGAACCGAAACTTCCCCGAATTGTACGCTAGGAAAGAATTTTAAGGCAATTTATACTTTGGAACTTATATATGAAGATACATCTGCGACACTTTTTTGTGTCAGATACATCAGTATCCCGTGATAAGCATACTTGGATTAAGTGTTGGCATATGGCCTAGACGGTAGGTGTTCTATTCCAGCAAGGATCCGTCTTTCTCACCTTTCTTTCTCACCAATATGCACGTAAGACGTTAACGTCTGTCGGCTGGCGAACTTGTGAGAAATCTTCTTTATTCTTCTCTGTCCTCATACATGT
>CAKZOC010000201.1 GCA_937136025.1 uncultured Bacteroidota bacterium | reverse complement strand
TTAATCGCCTTGAGAGAACTGGCGTCTATTTACCAGTCCGAATTTGAGTCCACATTGGCAGGTGGCACCCTCCCTTTACCAATTCTTTCCATACTGCTATTGGCCGTAGCTTTTCTGCTTTGGCCCCGGCGAAAAAAAATCCATGAAGATCTCGAGCTAGATAAGAAGTCTCCTGCGGGGGCTCTGACGGCCCTCTTTCTGGCCCTGCTTTGCCTTCCGATCTGGATTCGGATTTCCAACCCCTGGTATACCCCCGGGGATATGGATTCTGAAATGGCGCGAAACGTGATGGAAAACAGGCTTTGGAATACCTATCGTGCGTTTAACCTCACCGATGAAGACTTGCTTTTCGAGCAGCTGAATGAAAACCTGGAAGAAGGACTCCTTGATCATGTCTACCTCGATAGCCGCAGGCGGCTCACCATGGGGTTAAGAGAAGGATCCACGGTGACCGTCCGGGAAGTGAGCCTGGACAACCTGGGAACTCCCATTGCAGATGAAACCGGGGCAGGAAGCCTCCGATATCCGGCGACCTGGACCGTTACGGCCCAGGTAAAACACTTAAAGCACATTCACTACCGAAAGAATAAATACACGGGTACCATTGGAATTAAATCTATTGAAAATGCATGGAAAATTTCGGAAATCACATTGACGTCAGAAGACCGGCAGGTGATCGCCTCGGGGAAGCTATAGTCCACTGCAGAGACCTCCAATTCTCCTATGCAAGCGGTGGTTTTTCACTTCGGGTTCCTGAGTTCACGGTTTTACCCGGGGAACAAATAGCCCTGGTCGGCCCCAGCGGATGTGGCAAAACCACGCTCATCCATCTGATTGCCGGGATTTTAAAGGCCAAAGATGGGATGGCAGAAGTGTGTGGGGTGTCTCTGAGCCGTTACAGTTCCCGGGACCTTCAGGATTTCAGGATTCTAAGGCTCGGCCTTATTTTTCAACAATTCGAATTGCTTTCCTATCTCAATGTCCTGGAAAATGTCCTGCTTCCTTTCCGCCTCAACCCGGTTCTTGAATTAAAACCTTCGTGGCGGGAAGTCGCCTCTGAATTACTCCTCGAGGTCGGCCTCGGGGATAAAACAGGCCGCTTCCCTTCGGCCCTGTCCCAGGGAGAGCGGCAACGTGTAGCCGTGTGCCGGGCCCTGGTTACCCAACCTACCCTCCTGCTCTGCGATGAGCCCACGGCCAATCTCGATCCGGAAAACCGGGATCATATCATGGGAATGCTCTCCAAATATTGCGAAACGAATGAGGCCTCTATGCTCATGGTCACCCACGACCATGATTTACTCCCTCGATTTGACAGGATTGTGGACATTCGGGAATTTACAGGATCTAAAGGCGAAAAACCATGAAGCATATCCTATTTCTCGCCTGGAACTACCTGAAATACCATCGGGCTAAAACCATTGCCCTCCTCCTGGCGATCAGTTTTGTGATCTTTATCCCCCTCGCCCTGGATGTACTGGCACAGCAGGGTACGGAGAAAATGCGCAGCAGGGCCGTCTCCACACCCCTGATTCTCGGAGCCAGGGGAAGTGCCACCGAGTTATGTCTGAGCACTTTGTATTTCAAGCCTCCAAAAATTGAAGGGATTCCCTATCGGATGAGTAAGGAACTGGAATCGGAAAA
>CAKZOC010000200.1 GCA_937136025.1 uncultured Bacteroidota bacterium | reverse complement strand
GACGGTGCCACCACTTATTTCAATGCCAAATACACCATGTGGCAGGTAGACCCGAGTGGTCGCATGAGAGATCGGTTTGAATTTAAAGGATACAGGAGCGGACACATGATGTACCTCAGACGAGAAGACCTCAAGCAGGCCAACGAGGATCTGAGAAATTTTATTTTGAGAACCGTAACAAAGGGCGAAAGCGCCAAATACTAATGGATCATGAAAAAAATAGTGCTTTTAATGCTCATCCTGCCGTTAAGCGGGAGTATGTTTGCCCAGGGCGTTCCGCCGGCAGCCTGGCAGATTGAAACAGCCCTGATGGCCGTTCCATCTGATTATCGGGCAGGGGCAGCAGTATACGGCTATGACGACTCAGGAGCCTTTACCGTGCTTCGGGAAGGAACGAATGAGTATATCGCCCTGGCCGATGATCCGGGCAGGGAGAACTTCTCAACGGCGGCCTACCACAAAGATCTGGACCCCTTTATGGCGCGGGGACGCGAACTGAAGGCCCAGGGAAAAACTGCCGATGAAATTTTTGAAATCCGGGAAGCGGAAGTACGGGCGGGAACCCTTGCCTTACCGGACAAAACAACACTATGCGTATTTACCGGAAAGGTGAATCCGCAAACCCGGGAAATCGAAGATCCGTATGTGCGCTATGTGTTTTATATGCCATTTGCCACCGGGGAATCTACAGGTCTTCCGACCACTCCAACACCTCCGGGGCACGCCTGGCTCATGAATCCCGGGACGCACAGGGCGCATATTATGATCACGCCGCCGAAAGAAAACTGAAGGGCTATGGCTTAAATCGGAGATCAGATCACCGATTTTTAAATTTTTCCATGGCCAAAACACTATTGCGCTAACATGAGAAAGTATCGTTGCCTGATGCCCAGTATACTTTTGATATTATCACTTTTCCAAACGAAGATCACTAACGCTCAGGACTGGGCTAATCTGAAAGAATTCGAGGAAGCCAATACGATACTGGGCGCTCCAAAAAAAGGAGAAAACCGAGTGGTATTTATGGGTAATTCCATCACCATAGGATGGAGTGCCAGGGTGCCTGAATTCTTTAACGACAGACCTTATATCAACAGAGGTATTAGTGGACAGACAACCCCACAAATGCTCCTGCGCTTTCGGCAGGACGTCATTGACCTGCATCCGAAAGTGGTGTTGATTCTGGCCGGGACCAATGATATTGCCGGGAATACAGGCCCCATGAGCCTGGAACAGATTATGGATAATATTTCATCCATGGCGGAACTGGCCCGGGCCAATGGAATTGAACCCGTGCTGTGCTCCGTGCTCCCGGCAGAGCGATACTCATGGAAACCCACCAAAAAACCAGATGAAAAAATACCGTTGCTCAATGCCATGATTCAGAAGTACGCCCGTACCCAAAACCTGATTTATCTGGACTACTTCAGCGCGCTGGCCAATGACAAAATGGGACTGGATGAAGACCTTGCAGAAGATGGCGTGCACCCCACCCGGAAGGGCTACCAGATTATGGGACCTCTTGCCGAAGCTGCCATTTTGAAAGCTATGGAGCGACGCCGCTGAATTCATGATCGCAAAAGCCCCGATCACCATGCCCCAGGTAAGTGTCTTAATGCCTTTTAAGAACACCAGTGCCTACCTCCAGGAGTGTCTAAGCTCTATTGCTGAACAAAATTTTGACGCATGGGAGCTCATAGCTGTCGACGATCATTCAAGCGATACCAGCCTGGCTATCCTTACCGAGTGGGCCGCCCGAGATTCCAGGATTCGAGTATATCCCAATCGGGGCAGCGGAATTATACCCGCTCTGAGAACCGCCTATGCACAGAGTTGTGGAAGGCTCATTACCCGTATGGATTCCGATGACCGGATGGCTCAGGGACGGCTTCTGGAAATGGCAAGCCGGTTAGAAGCCTCCGGCTCAGGGCATATTGCACTCGGGCTGGTGGCGTATTTCTCCGACCGGGGAATTTCTGACGGGTACGCCCGCTATGAACGCTGGCTCAACCGCCTGACGCTTAAAGGTTCCAATTTTGATGAAATCTATAAAGAATGTGTGATCCCATCCCCGTGTTGGATGGTACATCGCCAGGATCTCGATGCTTGTGGCGCTTTTGAGCCGGAACGCTATCCTGAAGATTACGATTTGTGTTTTCGATTCTATGCCAAAGGACTGACCTGCCTCCCGTCCTCCAGTGTACTGCACCATTGGAGGGATTATGATGAACGCACGTCCCGCACATCGGAGCATTACGCACAAAATTATTTCCTCAATCTCAAATTAGACTATTTTCTGAAACTGGATCGGGATACCTCCCGCCCGCTGGTCCTATGGGGCGCCGGATATAAGGGCAAACACCTGGCGCGCCAGCTGGTGGACAAAGGAATTCATTTCCACTGGCTATGCGACAACCCGAAGAAAATCGGGAAAAAGATCTATGGGAGAGCCCTTTCACATTTTGAAGTGTTGAAAGAAATGAAAGCACCCCAAAGCCTGGTTACTGTGGCCAACGAAGTATCTCAGGAAGAAATTCGGCGTTTTCTGGCCGTGGGTTGCCAGATTCCAGAAAAAGACGCCTTCTTTTTTTGTTGATACCCAGGCCCGCCTTCCTGAATTAAATTCGGTTTTCCATTTGGCTTTTATACTGTCAATACTGCATTGTGGTCGACGAAATGGCTATATTTGACCAATTGTTATCCGCCTATGCAATTACAGTACCCGGAACTTCTTTGGGGTCTATTGCTTCTGATTCTCCCGATCCTGGTTCATCTGCTTCGGTTGCGCAGATACCGCAAAACTCCGTTCACAAATGTTAAGGTGCTTCAAAAGATTTTTTCAGAATCCAACCGAAGCAGTCAGCTGAAAAAATGGTTGTTACTGCTTACCCGCCTCGGACTCATCACGGCTCTTGTTCTTGCCTTTTGCAAACCTTTTATCCCTTCTGATAGTGTTGATAATAAGAAGGATATAATTGTCTATCTAGACAATTCATTTAGTATGCAGTCGCGGTGGAAGAATTCGAATCTTCTGGAGCATTCCGCTCAGGAAATCCTGCAGAATTTTCCGGAAGATTTCCAATTCTCCTTCCTGACTCAATCCGAGAGCTTTACCCAGGTTCGCACAAAAGAATTGCAGCAAAAATTACTCAATCTCGACTTTAGTCCGGCCACATTAACCGCTGAAGAAATCCAATTGCGCGCCTCAGCGCTCTTTTCCGGTTCGGATTCTACCGAACGGGAACTTTGGGTATTTTCCGACTTTACAGGGTGGAACACCCAGGCCTGGGAGAACTGGAGTGGAGCCCGGGTAAAAGCCCTACCTGTCGAGGCGGAAGCTCGCAAAAACATTTCGATTGATTCTGCCTTCGTAGAGCGACCGGGCCTGGAAACCCTGGACCTGATTGTGTGGTTAACCTCTGATTCCGAATTGGATAACAGTGCTATTTCCCTATACAACAGGGATGTTTTAATCGCAAAAACCGGAATGGAACAACGGACAGGAGGCGGTATGCAAGCCCGGTTTACAATACCGGCAGATACAGAGCTGGCCGGGACGCTCCGGGTTTCGGACAGCGATTTAGTTTACGATAACACACTTTTTGTATCCCTGAGCAAACCCGACAAAATCAGAGTACTGAGCATCGGAGCAGAATCGGCAGCATACTTAGGCAGGATTTTTACTTCGGACACTTTTATTTTTTTACAATCGGCACTCAGAGAGCTGGATTACAGCACTTTAGAACAACAACACCTCATTATACTCAACGAGCTTGAAACGCTTCCACCCAGCCTGAGTACACCCTTGCAGGAATTTGTGGAACAGGGCGGCAGCCTGATTGTCATTCCTGCTGAAAACACCCAGACTTCATCCTTTAATGGTTTTCTCAAAGGATTTGGAGGTGTGCTGGGAAAACGCACAGACTCAGGAACGCTCATTACTTCGATCCGTTTCGAACACCCCGTTTTTCAAGATGTATTTGAGAAACAGATCCAAAACTTTGAATATCCCCAGGCCCGCATGCATTACGCACTTCAGGGTGCCTTTCAACAGATTATAGATTTTCAGGACGGCAGCCCTTTTCTCGCAGGGCGTGATGGGGTCTACGTCTTTGCCGCTCCCCTGAGTGGTGAAAACAGCAACTTCAGGAAATCCCCTCTTATTGTACCGACATTTTATTCCATAGGCCGGGGCAGTCTTCCCAGGGCTGACCTGTATTTTCAGGTAGGTCAAAAGGCCGTTGTGGATCTGGAAATATCCCTTCAGGAGGATGAGATTTTAAAACTCCGGGCACCGGAATATGACTTTATCCCGCTGCAGCAGTCGTTTTCCAGAAAAACGCGTTTGTATTTCGGCCCTGAACCCGCCGTTAGCGGGAATTATGAAATTGATTATCGGGGGGATACCCTGCAATACGTGAGCTTTAATTATCCTCGGCTTGAAAGCATCCAGGCCAGCACTCCGCCCACCGTTCCGTCAACTTTTAAAACATATTCAGATACTGCCAGCCTGATTGCTGAATATCAAAACACCACCCGGGTCACTTTGCTTTGGAAATGGTTTGTTATTTTAGCAGTGCTTTTTCTGATGGCTGAAATGATACTTCAAAAAACGATGCGATGAAACTACTGATCAAGTCCGCCACCATCATCGACAAATCTCAGACTTCCCTGCATCTGCAGCAAAGGGACATTCTCATTGAAAAAGGGCAAATAACGGCTATTGGGAAAAGTATCACGGCAGAAAAGAAGATGAAAGTACTGGAGCTCGAGAATCTGTATGTTTCTCCGGGCTGGTTCGATAGCAGTGTGAGTTTTGGAGAACCGGGGTACGAAGAACGAGAGACCCTCGCAAACGGCCTGGAAGTGGCTGGAAAGAGTGGTTTTACAGGGATTGTCCTCAATACAAATACCCAGCCCCACCCGGATACGGGAGGGGATATTGTATTTTTAAAAGAAACAACCAAAAACCACTGTACAGCCCTGTATCCTATGGGGACTGTAAGCTTAGAGTCCAAAGGGAAGGCGCTCTCAGAGATGTACGACATGTACCTGTCAGGCGCTGTGGCCTTCAGCGATTATAAAAACAGCCTGGACGATCCCAACCTCCTGAAGCTGGCTCTGCTTTACACTCAGAATTTTCAGAGCCTGGTGTACTCCTTTCCGCAAGACGGACAACTGAACCCCAAAGGTCAGATGCATGAAGGGGAAGTATCCTTAAGACTGGGGTTACGGGGGATTCCTTCCCTTACGGAATCTCTCAGAGTAGCTCGGGACCTTGCTATTTTAGAATATACGGGTGGAAAACTCCATATCCCAACCATCTCCACGGGGGCGGCCGTTGGCCTGATCGGTGCGGCAAAAAAGAAAGGCCTGGACGTGAGTTGTAGCGTGGCTATTCATCACTTATGGCACACCGATGAGGCTTTAGATGGATTTGATTCCGCTTTTAAAACGCTGCCCCCCTTACGCGACAAAAGAGAAGTTAAAGCATTGTTGAAGGGGCTGCGAGACGGTGTGATCGATTATGTTACCTCTGACCACTGCCCCCTGGATGTAGAGGAAAAACGAAGAGAATTTGACCAGGCCGCTTTCGGAGCTATAGGTTTAGAAGAAACCTTTGGCATCCTCAACCAAATATTCGGACCTGAAATGGCCGCTGGGATACTGACCCGGGGCCGGGAGCGATTTGGGTTGACAAAAACGACTATAGAAGTGGGGCAACAGGCAAATCTCACCCTATTTAATCCCGAGGCGGACTACACCCTGACGCAAAAAGATTTGATGAGCACTTCTTCAAACTCGATGTTCCTCGGCATCCCGCTAAAGGGAAAAGTTTATGGAATTGTACGGGGTGATAAAAGCCTTTTTTAGATGGAAGCAGAGCACCCTCAGGGAAAAACAATAGCCATAGTGGCTTACCTGACCATGTTGGGCGCCCTCATTGCCTTAACTATGAATGCCGAACCCAAATACGAATTTGCCCGGTTTCACACCCGGCAGGCCTTTGGATTGCATCTGGGGTTTTTAGGCTTCGCGCTCTTTCTGAGTCAATGGTGGCATCCCTATGCCTGGATCGGTTTATACACGTGTTATTTTGTACTGTGGATCTATGGATTCCTCGGTGCGGTTCAGGGACGTAAGAAGTCTGTTCCGCTGGTAGGCGATTACTTTCAACGCTGGTTTTTATTTATAAATTAATGTCTTTACGCCCCTCAGACAGCATACCACTTCAACATCTGATCCGACCCGGATCGGGACAAAATGGACCATACCCGGCGCTGTTTATGCTTCACGGATATGGCAGCAATGAAGCGGATCTTTTTTCCTTTTCAGATGAACTGCCGGACGACCTGTTTATCGTCTCTTTCAGGGCGCCTTACGACATCCAGCCTTTTGGTCATGCGTGGTACGCCATTAACTTTGAAGGGCCTCAGGGAAAATGGAATGATATTCCTCAGGCTCTGGATTCCCGGGATCTGGTGTTAAAAAGTATTGATGCGGCCATAAAAGCCTACCATCTGGATTCGGAACGGATCAATTTACTGGGGTTCAGCCAGGGAAGCATCCTGAGTTACGCCCTGGCCCTCTCCTACCCGGATCGGATCAATTCCCTTATTGCCTTAAGTGGGTACGTCGATCCGGAAATGCTCAGTGAAAATTACAACTCGGGTAACCTGGACAAACTTCAAATTTACGCCTCTCACGGGCAGGTAGACCCCATAATACCTTCGGCCTGGGCACAGGAGTCCGTTACCTTCCTGCTATCCCTGGGTGTTGAGGTAACCTATGAGGAATACCCGGTCGGTCACGGAGTGTCTACAGATAACCTCAGGTCCTTTAAAAAATGGCTTAACGGAAAGTATTGAACGGGCCTCCCCTTGAGTAGATGCGCTCAGAATACAATACGCTGTGCGCAGATGGATTCCCCGAAGGGAGTCCGGGCATACGTAGCCCCTACTGACTGCGGGTATAGAGCAGATGGTTCATCAAAGTGAAATCCACACTGAGATCGTCCTGAACTTCATAGTTCAATAACAGTTCGCCCCAATATTGCCCATCCGAAAAATCAACGATGATCCACCGGTGATTCAGCAGCTTTATCTTGTTCAGTTTAAAATCACCGTTCATCCCTTCATAAGGCACCAAAGGATTGTCTCCCGGGGTTTCATTGGTTTCCAGCAATTTGTCAGCGACATACCGGGAAGGATTCTCCAAATTCAGGTGATCTGTATACGCCAGAGCATCATCGTTGTTCTCCAGACTAAAATACTGCATATCCTGAATTTTGAGCGTACTTTGTTTGAGGGAATCCTCGAGTTTACTGACGTTTTGCCGCAATACATCGATCTCCGCCTCCCGACTCTGAAGCTTTCTGGAGCCACTTACTGCCAGATACAGAGCGATGAGTGCAGCGAAAATAAAAAGGTATTGAAATACGTTTTTTTGCATGGAATTAAAGGGTTATGGTAAGATTGTCGTAGGCCAGTCGGACGTTATCGGGAAGTTCAGCATCAACTTCAGCGTGAAATCCCATCTTATGGCTGATGTGGGTTAAAAAAGCGCGTTCCGGTTTTACCTGATCTATAAAGGCAAGGGCTTCTTTTAAATTTAAATGGGAATGATGGGGTTCCTTTCGCAGCGCATTTACCACAAGCACTTCGAGGCCTTCGAGCCGTTCGGTTTCCTCTGCCTCCATAGTCTTAATGTCTGTCAGGTAGGCAAAGTCCCCTATCCGGTAACCGAAAACCTGGAGTCTGTTGTGCCAGCCCTCTATGGGAGTAATCCAATGCGGTCCTAAAGCGAAGGGTTTTCCCCGCTCTACTTCATGAATTTCCACCGCAGGAGCCCCTGGATATCGGTTTTCATCTGCGAAAATATAGTCGAATCTCCGTTTAAGGGAGGCCAGTACGCGCTTGTGCGCATAGACAGGAATATCGCCCTGACTAAAAAAAAAGGGACGGATATCGTCAATCCCCGCTGTGTGGTCCGCATGCTCATGGGTAAACAAAATCGCATCTAAACGTTCGATGGGATTCCGGAGCATTTGCTGTCTGAAATCAGGCCCGCAGTCCAATACAACATTGAGATTGTCCACCTGCACCAATACCGAAACCCTCAGGCGATTATCCCGTGGATCCGAGCTCAGACAGACGGGATCTGAGCTTCCGATAACGGGGATGCCCTGTGAAGTTCCGGTACCCAAAAATGTGATCTTCAACCGCTGGTCTATTTTATCCAAATTTATAACTTAATTTATTATTTGGCTCGTTCAATCTTTTTACCTTTGAGACTTATAAGCTCTCCATTATGGCCACCGTGCAAAAGAATGAATTTGCCTTTGAAAATGTTCCTTCCGTCAAAGCAAAGACCCTTCGCATTAATTTGAATCCAGACATTTACGGAACTTTTGCCGAGATAGGTGCAGGGCAGGAAACGGCGCGCCATTTTTTCAGGGCAGGAGGAGCTTCTGGAACTATAGCCAAAGCCATGAGTGCCTATGATAAGGCTTTCAGCGATGCCATTTACGGGGTTGAACAGGACAACCGCTATGTGACACAGAGTCGCCTAAAAAAGATGTTGTCTCACGAAATGCGGCTCATGGAGGAGCGCATCCCGCGGGAAGATCACCCCGACAGACTCTTTTTTTCGTATGCCAATACGGTGGCGACCATAGATTTCACAAAACGCTACAAGGGACACGGATGGCTTGGAATTCGATTTCAACTGGATCCGAAACAGAAGGAGTTCGATGAAATTGTCCTGCATGTGCGCTTTCGCCAAAATGAGGCGCGGTTACAGCAGGAAACCCTTGGTATCATTGGTGTCAATCTGATTTATGGTGCTTTTTTTAAATACGACAAACCCCGTAAACTTTTAAAATACCTCTATGACCATATCGATAAGGATACCCTTGAGATCGATATGATTAACTTTTCGGGGCCCAATTTTGCGGATGTCGATAACCGCCTGATGAGTCTGCAGCTTATTAAAAACGGGATGACTGATGCCGTGATGTTTGGGTCGGACGGGAATAACCTGCTGCCGGCAGCGGTACTCTACAAGAAAAATATTATGGCTTTGCGCGGGAGTTTCCGCCCGGTGACCAAAGTCAATATGGATATGTTTAAGAAGTCCTATGACATCTTTATCCGGGAGCAAACGGTCAAGGAAGAAAATACCATAGTAATTTTTGAAATTACACTTTCGAATTTAAAGGCCTCCGGGGAAATAGACGAACAGGATTTTATGGATAGAGCAGAGTTGTTATGCTCTCTGGGTCATATGGTTATGATCTCAAATTTCCAGGAATACTTCAAGCTTGTTGAATACTTCAATAATTATACGAAAGAGCGAATGGGCCTGACTATGGGCGTGAGCAATCTCATAGATGTGTTTGATGAGAAGTACTACCGTCATCTGAGTGGAGGGATACTCGAGGCTTTCGGAAAGCTCTTTTTCAAAAATCTCATCGTATACCTCTACCCCATGCGGGACCCGGAAACCGGCAGAATCCTCACCAGCAACAATATCAAGGTGCACCCGCGTATGAAGGAGCTCTATAAATTCTTTAAATACAACGGGAAGGTCATGGACATCATCGACTACGATCCTGAAGTGCTGGATATCTACTCCAGGGATGTCCTGAAGAAAATTACAAATCACCAGGAAGGTTGGGAAGAAATGCTACCCGATGGCGTAGCCGCTACAATCAAAGAGAATCACCTGTTTCTTCCTAAAAAAAATAAAGCTACCCAGGAAGTTGAATAACCTCCTGAGCAACTGCCTCAGGAGCCTGCCTCATTCCCCGTCCAGTATCTGGGCGGCGTGATCTTTCGTTTTGACCTTATCGATAACGCGCTCCACAATTCCGTTACCGTCTATAATAAAAGTTTTCCTGTGAATCCCGTCGAACTCCCGGCCCATGAACTTTTTGGGCCCCCAAACGCCAAAGGTCTCGATCACTGTGCGATCCTCGTCGGCAAGCAGCGGAAAAGGAAAGTTGTATTTATTGCGGAAATTGGCTTGCTTTTGCTCTGAATCTGCACTTACGCCCAAAAGGGAATACCCCGCTTCCTGCAAGGCTGTGTAATGATCTCTGAGATTACAGGCTTCAGCCGTACACCCGGGCGTATTCGCTCTGGGATAAAAAAAGACAATCAATTTTTTACCGGCATAATCCGACAGGGAAACAACATTTCCATCTTGATCGGTGGCTTTAAAATCCGGTACTTTGTCTCCGGCGCTCAATGTATTCATACGTATGTTGATTTGTTTATTTATTTTTTTCTAAAATTAAACATAATGACCAAGAAAGAAAAGGCTGCCTTTATAATTTCTACCCTGGAAGAGATTTATCCGCAAGTTCCGGTCCCTTTGGAGCATAGCGATCCTTATACCCTGCTGATTGCTGTGTTATTATCTGCGCAGAGTACAGATGTTCGCGTGAATCAAACAACGCCTGAATTGTTTTCAAAGGCTGACAATCCAATGGCAATGGTCAAATTAGAAATCTCAGAAATTCGTGAAATCATAAAACCTGTAGGGCTTTCACCCACTAAGGCCAGGGCGATTCACAGGTTATCGGAATTGCTGCTCGAGCGCCATCAGGGCGAAGTACCTGCAGATCTCGAAGCGCTGGAAGCCTTGCCCGGAGTAGGACATAAAACAGCCAGCGTGGTAATCTCCCAGGCCTTTGGGGTGCCCGCATTTCCGGTGGACACACATATCCACAGACTGATGTATCGGTGGGGATTATCTACGGGAAAAAATGTGGTGCAAACCGAAAAAGATGCCCGGCGTTTATTCCCTGAATCTTTGTGGAATAAGCTGCATCTTCAGATTATCTGGTATGGAAGGGAATACTGTCCCGCCCGGGGTTGGGATTTGGAAAAGGATGTGATAACCCGGACGATTGGGAGAAGGTCGGTCCTTCGAGAATACGGGGCAAAAAAAAAGACCCGCTGAGCAGGTCTTGAGTTTTAGTTTAAAGTGGCTTCAAATTTGAAGTCCTGATAGCCCGTTATGTGGAGTGATTTAGAATACTGAAGCAGAAAGGCAATTGTTTCCTTTTTTGCTTTACACCCCGCGCACGTATTGGCCTGTTCTGAGTAAATTCTTTCCATATACCTAGAGTTCGTTACAACTAAATAACGCAACCCTTATGGAAATATTGCTTCCCCTATTCCGATTAATAGTTTGTTAAGACAATTTTGTTTCTCTGAATAATTTTCCTCAGATTGATCAGGGCATATCGCATCCGTCCCAAAGCGGTATTGATACTCACCCCTGTGGATTCCGATATTTCTTTAAAACTCATATCCTTATATATACGCATGATCAAAACTTCCCGCTGATCGTCTGGCAGTTCATCGATCAAAATCCCCAGATCACTGTCAATCTGATCTTTGATCATCTGCTTTTCGGCATTGAGCTTGTCATCACCTATGACGGAGAAAATATTGAAGTCATCGCTACCTTCAAACTTGGGCATGCGCTTGTTCTTACGGAAGTAATCTATAATCAGGTTGTGTGCAATGCGCATCACCCACGGCAGGAACTTTCCTTCTTCACTGTAATTTCCCTTCTTCAGGGTCTTTATCACTTTAATAAAGGTATCCTGAAAGATATCCTCAGTGACGTCCCGGTCCAGTACCTTAGAATAGATAAAACTCGTAATTCGCTGATTGTGCTTATTGATAAGGACTTCAAGAGCTCTTTCTTTACCGCTTATGTATTCCTTTACAAGGATTGAGTCGTCGATCTGTAGTTCCATAGGGGTTTTTTTTGTTCAGTTTATGACTTTAAGCTGGTTTCGCTTTTTAATGCCGTTTTGGGTTTGCTCGGTTTCAAATACAAACTAAAATTAGGACAAGGGGGTGCCCGCAAAAAAACATTGTTGTAAAACCGCCGAATCTTGATGTAAAACCCCGGATTTGAATTTTAAGAGCCTTTTGGGGGCTGCAGCGGGCCTCTCAGATCGCGAAGCTCACGGGAAGTCAAAAAAAAAGCCCGGGCAAGTACCCGGGCTTCTATTCCATATAATATTTATAACTCAATTCAGATTCCGCTCAAAAACGAGTCCTCTGGATTTTACAACAGAATAGGACTTCGAATAATCCAGCAAAAACTTTACGGCTTCGTCAGATGCCTTTAGCGAATCGGTATTGATATGGGTAGTCTGGTTTGGGTTTTCCATGAGATTGCTTTGTCTGTCAAAATAACGCAATCTGCAGGGAAAGCTGTTTGGCAGCTCGATCTAGGACACATTAATTCGTCCAAAAAACCTGAGCATCCACGGGTCTCGACCTACGACCTGTTAATCCGTTAAAACTATCTGATTCTCCTCAATGAGTTTGCGGAGATTGATCAAAGCGTAACGCATACGCCCCAAAGCCGTATTTATGCTTACCCCTGTCTTCTCAGCGATTTCTTTAAAACTCATATTCTGATACATACGCATGCGGATCACTTCCTGCTGTTCTTCGGGCAGTTTATAAACCAGGCCGCTCACATCTGAACTGATCTGATCCCGAATCAACTGTTTTTCGGCGTTCAGCGTATCGTCCTGCATTACGGAGAAGACGTGAAATTCAGAGCTGCCTTCATACCGGGGCATCCGATTGCTCTTTCTGTAGTAATCAATCACCAGGTTATGGGCAATACGCATAACCCAGGGCAGAAATTTCCCTTCTTCATTATACTTCCCGAGTTTCAGGGTACGTATTACTTTAATAAAGGTGTCCTGAAAAATATCCTCTGTCACCTCCCGGTCAAATACCTTGGAATAAATAAAATTAAATATTCGCTGATTGTGGCGATCTATTAGTGATTCAAGAGAACGTTCGTCTCCTTTTAAATATTTACGTATCAGCGAAGCGTCATCTACATGGAGTTCCATACACATTACTTTTTTGATTGAGTCTCGCAGTACTTCCCTGGCGGGACGCACATTTAAAGACGAAAATTAGAATTCAAAAAAGTAATAGTGCTTTATAGGCTGTAGCTATTAGAGTATTGACATGTCAAATATAGAAAAAAATTTAAAGCATAAACAATACACGGTATAAACTCGTCCAAAGAATAACCCCCATATCGCTTTTGGCTTATACATATTGTATCTTTGCGGTTTACCCCTGTTTTATGGAAGCCATTGGCGAATCAGATCCTAAAAAAGCCATTATTATCAAGGGTGCACACCTGCACAACCTGAAGCATATAGATGTAAGTATTCCCAGAAATCAACTGGTGGTGATCACCGGGATGTCCGGTTCCGGAAAATCAACCCTGGCCTTCGACACCCTGTACGCAGAGGGACAGCGCCGTTATGTCGAGAGCCTTTCTTCCTACGCACGGCAATTTCTCGGCAAACTGGACAAACCCAAAGTAGACTATATCCGCGGGATAGCTCCGGCCATTGCCATCGAACAGAAAATCAACTCGACCAACCCCAGGTCTACCGTGGGAACCTCTACGGAAATCTACGATTACCTGAAATTGCTCTATGCCCGTATTGGCAGAACCTACTCCCCTGTTTCGGGAAAGGAAGTGGTCAAACACAAAGTGAGTGATGTGGTAGATTTTGTGTGTAATCAGGAGGAAGGTTGCAAGCTCTTACTGCTAGCCCCCATTACCCTTGCGGCAGATCGGGATATCCAGAAATCTCTCGATCTGCTCTCAAAACAAGGTTACGCCCGTATTCAGCATCAGGGCGAAGTGGTGCGCATTGGGCCCGAAATGCCTGAGATAGGCAGGTCATTTGACCTTGTGGTAGATCGGATTGTAGTAAAGAAAGAGGATGAGGATTTTGTAAACCGGCTCTCCGGAGCTGTAGACACCGCCTTTTTTGAGGGAAAAGGCACCTGTATTGTCGAATCTGTAAATGGAAGACAAAGAACGGCATTCAGCAATACGTTCGAATTGGACGGGCTGGTCTTCCCCGAACCGAATGTGCATTTATTCAGTTTTAGTAATCCTTATGGCGCGTGTCCAAGGTGCGAGGGGTATGGAGACGTTATCGGAATCGATGAAGATCTTGTCATCCCCAATACGGAGCGTTCAGTTTATGACAACGCCATTGCGCCCTGGAAAGGAGAGAGCATGAGCTGGTACCGGGATCAACTCGTGAACAACGCCTATACCTTTGACTTTCCCATTCACAAACCCTGGTTTGAATTAACCCCGGAACAACGCGCTCTGGTCTGGGAAGGAAACGAGCATTTTACGGGCCTGGATGCCTTCTTCCAGAAACTGGAAGAAAAGAGTTATAAGATTCAGAACCGGGTCATGTTATCCCGATACCGCGGAAAAACCCGTTGCAGCCTGTGCTCGGGTACCCGATTGAGAAAAGAAACCTCATATGTGCGGGTCGGGGGCAAATCGATAACCGAACTGGTGGATATGCCTGTCTATAAACTGGCTCAGTATTTTGAAGAATTATCCCTTGATCCGCACAGTGCAGCCATTTCCAAAAGACTCTTACTGGAAATAAAAAACCGCATCCGGTACCTGTTGAAGGTTGGGCTGGGCTATTTGACGCTGAATCGAAAATCCAACACCCTTTCCGGGGGAGAAAGCCAGCGGATCAACCTGGCGACTTCTTTGGGCAGCAGCCTGGTGGGATCCATGTACATCCTTGATGAACCCAGTGTGGGGCTACATCCCAGGGATTCTGAAAATCTTATCGAGGTCCTGAAATCCTTAAAAAACCTCGGAAATACCGTCATCGTGGTGGAACACGATGAAGAAATGATGCGGGCTGCAGATCGTATTATCGACATTGGTCCCGAAGCGGGAACTCTGGGAGGTGAGGTAGTTGCCGAGGGAACCCTTGGTGAAATCCTGAAAGCGGACTCTTTTACAGCGCGTTACCTGAGCGGGGCTCTGGAGATTCAGGTTCCCGCCACAAGGCGAAGCGGAAAGGGGTATGTTTCAGTCCTCGGGGCCCGCCAGCACAATTTGCGAAATATAGATGTCACCTTTCCCCTTCAGGTTTTAACTGTAGTTACGGGGGTTTCCGGGAGTGGAAAAAGCACATTGGTCAATAAAATTCTCTACCCCGCCCTGCAGAAAAAACTGGGAGGCTATGGAGAAAAAGCAGGACATCACAGCGGTCTGGAAGGTGAATTTGAATTTATTCGGCATATAGAATTCGTCGACCAAAACCCTATCGGAAGGTCCTCCCGATCGAATCCCGTCACCTATTTAAAGGCTTATGACGAGATACGAAACCTATTCGCCCAGCAGAAACTCAGTAAGCTCAGAGGGTATAAATCCAAGCATTTCTCTTTTAATGTAGAGGGGGGGCGGTGTGAAAAATGCAAAGGCGAGGGCGACATTACTGTAGAGATGCAGTTTATGGCGGATGTCCATCTGGAGTGCGATCAGTGCCGTGGAAAACGTTTCAAGAAAGAGGTCCTGGAAGTCCAGTTTCACGGGGCTTCCATCAATGATGTCCTTCAAATGACCGTGGATGAAGCCATAGCCTTTTTCCAGGAGCACAAAGCGGTAAAAATAGCCAGCCGATTGAAACCCCTTCAAGATGTAGGTCTGGGTTACGTCACTCTCGGGCAGCCCTCCTCTACCCTTTCCGGGGGTGAAGCACAGCGGATTAAACTCGCTTCTTTTCTGGGCAAGGGACAAGGGCGCGAAAAGGCACTCTTCATCTTTGACGAGCCTACAACGGGCTTGCACTTTCACGACATCCGAAAACTGCTGGATTCCTTTAATGCCCTCATTGACAAAGGGCACTCCATTATTGTAATTGAACACAATATTGAACTGATTAAAAGTGCAGACCACGTGATCGATTTGGGCCCGGAAGGCGGAGACAAAGGTGGGGCATTACTCGCTTTCGGAACTCCTGAGGAAGTAGCTGCACATCCGGATTCTATCACCGGGCGCTATTTGAAAGAAAAACTCTTCGCCAGCCCGGAGGCCTGAAGGCGAAAAGGATGTTCACCCCGGTTCTTT
>CAKZOC010000199.1 GCA_937136025.1 uncultured Bacteroidota bacterium | reverse complement strand
ATAGGATTCGTTGAGCAAATCAGCCGTGATGGCACGGTCAAAAAGGTGGTTTAAGAAAACTTTTTTACTGAGTAATTGTTCTTTTTCAAAAGCGGTTTGGGGGTCGTCAAGCATCAGGATGTGCTGGTTCAGGTAATCAATTGTTTTTGTAAAGGAAGCCTTTACATCTACCTCAACTTCACGGACTAATTTTAGATCCGCATCCCAGGTGGCCATGGCCCTGCGGATGGTGTCGTTTCGGATCACTTCCAGATCGCCGCTCCCCAGCAAGTCTTCGATAGTCCCCTGTCGGGTCATGTGCTTGGTGTATCCCAAAAGGCCATCCATAAGGGAATTCAGACTTCCGGGAGGCAAATCTGAAAGCCCCTGAGAACCCAGAGAGATCAGGGAATCGCTGGATTGGATGATGTTATTCGACTTCTCCAGCACCCGATCCAGTTCCGTCAGGTTTCGCTCCAGGTCCTGCTGAAAACTCTGGAGGTAAGTAAGCTCCTTAGCCCGGTCCTCCCGGAATTCCTTTTGCTCATTTAGGTAGAGGGCAATCAGTATGCCCAGGACGACCAGCACAATTTCTCCGAAGGCGTAGAGGAGATATCTGATAAAGCGTTGGCCTTTTACTTGATCCAGGCGAATTTTCCGAAAGATGCGAAACAATGGGTTAAGGTTTGAGCCCTTTAAAATACGAAATTTTCATTGCGTTCCGTAAAGAGTTCCTCTGCCCTACTCCGGTTTCCCTTTGGTGTTCCTGGGAAGGACTTCCTCAGGAAAAGGAAAGAGAATCGTGGAATTTTTCTCCGCAGCGATATTGGAAAGGGTTTGATACAACCGCAGTTTAATGGCGGAGGGCGACTGGTCGATCATTTTACCGGCAGCCAGCAATGCGGTGGCGGCCTGTTCCTCTGCCTGGGCCAGTATGATCCGTGCCCTCCTGGAGCGTTCAGCCTCTGCCTGGTTGGCCATCATCCGGCGCATATTCTCAGGAAGCTGGATATCCTTGATCTTTACATCGATAATATCAATACCCCAGTCGCTGGTTTCATGCTCTACGATAGTCTTGATATTCTTTCCCATTTCCTCCCGCTTGGAAAGGATCGTGTCCAACTCCACCTTTCCGCAGACATCCCTGAGGGCGGCCTGGGAGAGCTGTGTAATGGCAAAATTGTATTCCTCTACCTCAAGGACTGCCTTTTCGGCATTGCTGATCTTAAAGAATACAACCCCGTCAATACTACAGGGCACATTATCCTCCGTCATCACTTCCTGGGAGACGATATTGATGGTAATTACCCGGATATCCACTTTTTGAATGGTTTCCACCACCGGAATGATCCACCGAAAGCCGGGATTCAGGGTTTCGACATATTTGCCGAAGCGAAACTTCAGGGCGCGTTTGTATTCGTAAACGATTCGAATGCCTGCAAAAAAGAAGATCAAGAGGAGGACTGAGAATAATAGAACGGGGTTCATAGGACTATTGTTTAGGATTCGCTAGAAGATACACCAAATACGCATGGAATCACATGATAAAGGTCATTCGCTGCAGACATTTCTCCAACCCACGAAACGGCAATTACATGGTCTACTAGTCTGCCCGGAAGGATTATCTTTGAAATTTAATGGTACTTTTATCTTTAGGATTTCAAAAAGCGCGATTTGGCTTTTTTAGACGCCTGGTCTCGCAAACGGTTTATATCCCTGATTCCATGAAGCAACTCAGTATCCTCCACCCATTTTTTATTCGAACCCTTTTCCTCTTCCTGCCCCTGTTTGCCATGGCTTTTCAGGATAGTGGCACAACCTTCAGGGATTCCACCCGAACGCGCCAGCCCGAGGCGATCCCCATAGCCAGCGTGCTCTCGGAAATAGAGGGTGCCAAAAGCGAGATAGAGGTTAACTACGAAAAAATTAAACCAGGAAAATCGCTGATCCGTATCGACTCCATCTACCCGGTATACAAGACGCTCCTGACGACCAAGGAAGAGGAAGCCAAACTGTTTCTCAACTCCAATCCGAACCGTCAGAAGATAGACAACCTCATCCTTAAATGGGAGGAGTATAGAGCGCAACTGACGGGCTGGCAAACTGCTATTACAGAATACGCGAGTCGGAACATGCGCCTTTTGGAGAGTTTTCGCAATGAAAGCAAGGTGTGGAGTCTAACCCTTGATAGGGCCAAAGCAGAAGAAGCCCCTCCTGAGCTGATCGCAAGCATAGAAGAAGTTATTCGAGACTACTCCAAAATCGAGCAAAAAACCAAACAAAACAACAACGTATATCTGCGGTTACAGACGCATATAAACAAATTGCTCAGCATTCAGAAAAGTGTGGTTGACTCCCTGTATCAAAAAAAGTCTTCAGAGACGTACGATCTGTTCTACCAAAGGCACCTGCCGATTTGGGCAGTCTCATTCGGCAAAGAATCCTCTTCTCCACAAACTGAAGTACGGACCAACCCTATATCAGATTCCCTGTCCGGGACCCCGGAATTGATTCGGACTCAAAGGATACGGCTATTTTGGTTTCTATTTGTGGCAACAGGACTTTTTACTCTGATTTTCTATTTAAGAAATCGCCTTCGAGTCTTAAAACCTGACGGCATTGAAGCTCCGGATTCTTATTTGAATCTAATACTTCATATGCCCATAATTACAGGGGCATTCCTCTTATTGGCCATTTTAAAACTCAGCCTGGCATCAACACCCAAAATGATTGAGGATTTAATCATCCTTGCCCTTCTTCTACTGGGTATTGTTATCGTACGTCCCAGAGTACCGCAACGATTCAGGGGAATGCTCTACTTCTCCATACCCTTTATGCTCCTGAATACCATCAAAACTTATTTATGGTTTACCTCCACGAACTACCGCATTTTTATGATGGTCGAGGTCCTGCTCTTTGTGGGCGTGCTCTTATACTACCTTAGGCCTTACATGGAAACAAAGGCCGAGATTTCAAATTCCCTGGGCAAATTTATTATCAGTCTGGTGCCTTTGGTGTATCTCCTGAGTGCTATTTCTGTGGTATCGAACCTTATGGGCTATACGAATCTTGCTGATTTTCTACTGAAAGTCTCTCTCAATTCGGCATTAATGCTCATCATAGCTTATGGGCTATTCCTCGCGCTCTCCTCTGTGGCGCAGGGGTGGCTGGAACAACGGTATCTCAGAAACGTCGATCAGAGTCCGGCGGTTTTGAGCTTTTTGAAAAAAAGGACAATCCATTTTATACGCTTTGTTGTAGCTGCATTATTTGTATTCTTTTTTTTAAACCTGATCGATGAGTGGCGTACGATCAACGAGGTGGTAAGCAGTTTTATGACAGAGCCTTACCAGGTAGGCAATCTTTCATTTACCCTGGGTTCCATCTTTATGTTCCTATTTGTTTTACTCTTATCCTATGCCGTTTCAAGGTTGATCGCTTTTTTCCTGGGGGAAGAATATGGATTCATGCATTTTTTCAAACTTCCCAAAGGCATTCCTGCAGCTATTTCACTGGTGTTGCGCTATTCCATAATCATTTTTGGTCTGGTTATCGCCCTGGCGTATCTCAATGTGGACCTTAGTGAATTCAATCTGATGGCGGGAGCACTCGGACTCGGGATCGGGTTTGGCCTTCAGACGGTGGTATCTAACTTCATCTCAGGACTCATCCTGGTCTTTGAACGACCGATCCTTCCGGGAGATACGGTTGAGGTCAATAATCTTTTTGGGAAGGTTAAAAAGATCGGTATCCGCGCGTGTAATATTTCAACCTACGACGGAGCTGAGGTTGTGGTACCCAACAACAACCTCATATCAAACGACCTGATCAACTGGACCCTTTCCGATAGCATAAAACGCGTTGAAGTACTCATTGGCACAGCCTATGGCACAGATCCGAATCTGGTCTTAAGGGTCCTGAAAGATTGCGCGGTTAAATTTGATTATGTCCTTGTCGATCCGGAACCCTCCGCATTATTTACAGGCTTTGGTGAGAGTTCACTCGATTTTCGCCTTCTCTTCTGGGTCCCTTTTGAAATAGGGCTCAGGGCCAAAAGCGATGTATGTATTGAAATTTTCAACCAGTTTAAAGCTGAAAATATCGAGATACCTTTTCCTCAACGGGATGTCCATATTAAAAACTTACCGGGGGGCTCCGGTGAAGGCCTTTCAAGCCCTGGAGAGGAAAAAATGTCGTAATTCCCGGTGTGACCTTTGTCATTTCCAGCAAAGCCCATCCGGGTTACATTTATAATTCCAATCCCGGAGCGCATGCAAAACGTATTCAAAGAATTTAACATCGCTGACTGGTTTTCTTTCTACAGGATACTGGCACTGCCTTTTTTGGTCTTGCTCTTAGCCCTGGGCCTCCGGGAATGGTTTGCCATATTCCTGCTCATCAGCTATTCCACCGATGCCATAGACGGATTTCTGGCCCGAAAACTAAAGCTCACCAGTGCGAGGGGGTCACAACTGGATTCCATCGGGGACCAACTCACCTTGTTGGCAGGCCTGGCAGGGCTCCTTATTTTTGAAACCGAATTTATAAGAGCGAATCTGTTAATCATAATATTGGCCTTTATCCCCTATCTCGTTCAATTGGCGATGGCATTCAAAAAATATGGGAAGGCCACGGCATTTCACACCTATCTGGCAAAAGTTTCGGCCATCCTACAAGCCACTTTTATTGTATGGGCTCTATTTTTTGGACCCGTATACTGGCTGTTCTATTTCATGATCGCTGTGGGCGTTCTGGAAACCCTCGAAGAGATCAGTTTGATAATAATTCACGACGAATGGGTGTCAGATGTCAAAAGTATTTTCTGTCTTCCCAAAAAATCCACTGATCCCGACTCCGGAGATTATACGAATCTTGCATAAAATGAGACTTAATCGTCTAAAAAATGCGCCCTAAAACCGCAGTAGATCATTAATATTGTTATATTTAAAGCTTGACGTTGTCAATTTTGAGAATACCTCCCCTCAGGGCATTTTCAAGGATAGTCTAAAGACTTCAATGACCGTATTGCGCACCCCAAAAAGCAATATTCATGAACAAAGCCTACTGTTTGCAGGACTGAATTATTAAAAACCAACCCATGGCCTCCAAACGAAAGATTCTCAAGTACACCGGCATTGGACTGCTGGCACTTATTGTACTGACCCTTATTTTGCTTCCCACCCTGGTCAAAAATTACGCCATAAACAACAGCAAAGAGCTCCTTGGGCGTCAGATCGATATCGAAAAACTCAGGTTCAATTACTTTACGAGCACGGCAAAGGTCTATGGCTTTAAAATGTTTGAGGCCAATGGTACCGACATCTTTACTTCGTTTGACACGCTGATTGTCAATACCGTACCCTATAAATACCTATCCAATGTGAAAGCCCTGGATCGCTTTTATCTGCAGGGGTTGACCGTAAATATCATTAAAAATGGTGATGCTTATAATTTTGATGACCTGGTGGCTTTCCATACGGCCGCAGACAGCACTGCAGAGGACTCCGAACCCGAAGAAGTCTTTAAATACGTCCTTGAAGACCTTGCGTTAAAAGACGGCACCTTCAATTACTACGACACAGAAATTCAGGACACTATTGACATTAAGGACTTTGACCTGGCCATTCCCCTGATTATCTGGGACCAGGAAGATGACAGCAATGCCGATATCGCATTTCAGATTGGAGAGGACGGCTTTATTTCCTCCTCAACGGACGTCCACCCGGGTACAGGCGAATTTACAAGTACCATACAGGTTGAAGGGTTGCAATTGGAACCCTTTACCAAATACACGGCGGAATATGCGGAAATCAACGTCCTGGAAGGCACAGTGAATTCAGAAATAGTCCTTACAGGAAATATCAATGCCCCAATGGAGACCCTTGTTTCGGGGGAGGTTAATGTACTAAAGCCCCTGATGAAAGACCTGAACAATGATACCTTCCTTTCAAGTGAAAGCGTCTTTTGTGTATTGGAGGAAATCGACTATTCGGCCAATTCATACCGGATTGGGGAACTCTCCTTCGAACAACCGTACCTGAAGTTCGAACTCGATTCAGTGTCCAATAATCTGTATCGGATTTTTAAACTCGATGAAGAAGTTAGCGGGGATACAGATACTGAGGAAACGTCTACCATGGAAACCTCCACAGCAAATACCTCGCCTACAGATATGGCGGCGGACAGTACAGCAGTGGCATCCACCGAGTCCGCAGACAGCTCTTCCCTATACTACGCCATTCAAAATTTAAGGGTCAACCAGGGTAAATTGGATTACACCGATAATCTTACCGGCCAGCCTTTTGATTATGCCTTGAGCCAAATCGAGATTGATTCAGACAGTATTTACAGCGACAGTGAGTGGATTGATATTGCCTCCACCATGATTCTGAACGAACGGGGGAAATTAAAGGCAGAGGTAGGTTATAATCCCATGGATCTCACCAATGCGAGCATCGACATCGCCATTGAAGAATTCGTGCTGTCGGATCTGAATATCTATTCGAGGTACTATACCGGACATTCCATTTTAAACGGGGATATGTTCTATTTCTCGGATACCAAAATCACCGCAGGGCAACTGGAGAGTGAAAACAACCTGCTGATTAAGAATGTAAGTGTCGAGAATATCAAAGGTGGGTTTTTTGCCATTCCGTTAAAGCTGGCCGTGTGGCTTTTAAAGGATAAAAACGGAGATATTGAACTGGATATTCCGGTTCGGGGAGATATGAACGACCCGGAAGTAGATACCTGGGACCTGATCGGCACTACCCTTAAAAAGAAAATATTCGATACCACAGACAATCCCATCCTCCCCCTGGCCCGTTATATCGATGCCGATCCGGATGACCTTAAAGGCTTTGACCTGCAGTATCCGGATACGGCCCTTACCGAGGATCACAGGCGGCAGCTGGACATCATTCTGGACCTGGAAAATCAAAAAGAAGGCTTGTCAGTAGAGATGGATTTTGTGGGCGTGGATTCCCTCCAATCCCTGATGGCCGAATCCTACCTCAGCGAGCAATATCTCTCGGGGTCTAAAAAGGATTCCATAGAAGACCGGGAAGCCTTCGAGCAATTTGTGTTTGAGCAGGTGGGTTCCGATAGCCTGGGCCTCGAGAAATCCCTGAGCCAGATTTCTGCGAATCAGGGTATGGACGCGATGGCCGAGGCGTATATCAACACCATGATAGCCAAGGTTGATGCCTATTTGAAAGGCAAACAACCGACTACCGGCATTGTCGTTCAGAAAGCTAAGGTCAGCGATAAAGACAACGTGGAAGCTCCCCCCGGGTTTAAGATGCAATACACCTTGAAGGATAAGGATGGGGAATCCGCCCCGGAAGCCGCCCCGGAAGCCGCCCCGGAAGCCGCCCCTGGTCCTGCCTCGGAACCCGACCCTTCAAAAGACCCTCCTGAAGATTCTTAGAACTATTCCCATGGGATAGTCCCGCCTCTACACAGGGACTTTCTAAAATTCTAAAGCGCATAGGATCCTATGCGCATTCAACCCATAAGAAGCAAGGCAATGCCATCCCGACGGAACAAAGGGTATGCAATCCCTGAAAGCGTCGAAATGCGGCTATTAAAGAAGCCGAAATGGATGAAAGTTCTATCTTCCGCGATTGCGTTGTCGCACTACAAAATACCCTATTCCCAGTATTGCCAAAGCCGTGAGCACCCCAAGGATAAAAGATGTGCGACCATTTCCGGGTATGGCTTCAGAATCCCCGGAATCTACAGCCGCATCTTCCCCCGAAGGGCTGTGCTCGTGGCTGTGCCCCTCACCTACGGCAAACGACAAGGTAGCCCAATTGGACTCATGGGTAAGGCCGGCTTCCTCCGAAGGGACCAGATGAATGGTTCGCAGGTACCAGATGCCTTTAGCCGGCAAAAAAACTTTTGCAATGCCCTGGTCATCTGTCCGAAGTTGGGTGCCTCCGGTATGGGTATGATCCCCGTCCGAAGCATCGGCATGCTCATGATCCTGTGCCTCACCTTCGCCATGGGTGTGGTCGGAAAGGGTTTCAGAACCATCCGCATCCAAACCGACATAGACCAATTCATTGGCCAGGGGCTCGCCCCGGAAGAGGAGTTGGACGGAAAGCGTATGCCCCGGATGCAGGTCATATGGATTTTCCAGGGGTACAAATTCAATGGGATACCCTAACACGGTTTTCCAGTCTTCCGACGTTTTATCCCCGACCTGAAAAATGGTCTTGACGTGTTTGGAATACTTTTCTACCGCCGGAAGGTCCATGGCCTGGTTCTCCCGTCTCCATTCGAGCATATCCAAAATACCGTCATGCTCGAGGTAACTATTAAAATCAGCACCGCTCATTTCGATATTCCGCGGCCCGGTAGAAACCCCGGCCACCCATGTCCCGGGGGCTCCGGTAGTGAAATTCAGAATCGTAATACTGTCCTTTTCGCTCCACTGAACAGCATCTACAGCCAACCGCTCCCCGTTGCCGACAAGGCTCACGTCGCGCATACGGTCTCGGGTAATCACATTTTCACTTTTCTCAAACGTACCGTTAAAAAGCTTTATGGTGGCTTGGGTATTGGGCTGCAGAAAATAGGAATCCAGCTTCAGGTACATATCATGGCTGGAAAAGAGCAAGAGGGCCCCGAACAGAAGCAAGCTTTTTTTCATAGGAACAGTGTTTAAAAAATACAAACCGCGTTTAAAAGCCCGGCCTGAAATGCATAACATCAAATATCGATAAATGGCATCACATAGAAAACCGGAGGTCTGACCAGAAACCCAGAGGTGTCAAATGGCAGCTTTCGGTTTGTCCAGGTACCGGAACTGCCCAGGCACAATCCGGTTTCCCGGACGGTACAAAGAATTTTGTAACCCCATCCCGTTAGCAACAACCACTCCCCGGAGCGCAGTCCGATGCTTGTTTTATATCATCCAGATGGGCCAGGGGCTTTTTCATTTTAGATCCGGGCTTTTGTGCGAACACCGTAATGCTAAAAATACCGGTTCCCCCTGTATTAAAAGCTTTTACTTCCTCAGGCGAAAGATATTTTCCAAGGATGTCCCCCGGAATGGCGATGGGCTTTTCCTTTTGAATTTTAAGGTTGGTGAAGCCCCTTTTCTCCATCAGGCCAAGGTATTCGGATTTTTGAATAGCTCCGGCCACGCACCCTGCGTACATTTCTGCATCTTCTTTCAGGGCTTCGGGCAAATCCCCGACGAGCACGATATCCGAAATACTAAAATGCCCCCCGGGTTTTAAAACCCTGTAAATCTCCCCAATGACCTTCTTCTTATTCGGGACCAGGTTAAGCACGCAATTGCTCACTATAACATCAGCCACATCGTCGTTTACCGGCATGGCGTCGATATCCCCTTCTCTGAATTCCACGTTGTTATACCCCAACTTTTCCGCATTCAATCGGGCCTTTTCGATCATGACCGGGGTAAAATCAATCCCGATCACCTTACCTTCCGCCCCGGTTTCATGGCGGGCTACAAAACAATCGTTTCCGGCTCCGGATCCCAGGTCAATCACGGTGTCGCCTTTTTCGATGAGGGCGAACTGGGTAGGAAGGCCACAGCCCAATCCTAAATCAGCATCTTCCACATACCCCTCTGTATCTGTGTAATCGTCCATCATAATATTGTACACCTTGTTGGACGGGGTGGTAGCTCCGCAGCATGAAGATGCGTTTTCAACCTTGCCCTGTCCGGCAATTTTGGTATAGCGCTCCCGCACCAATTCCTTTAATTCCTGTTCGTTCTTCATCAAAATTGTTTTTAGTCGATTGTATTAAACTTCGTGAGTCTCACAAGGGTTGGCCACGTTCTGGTCGCTGTTCAGAAATGGCATAAGAATCTCTTTCATCTCAGTCCACCTATCGGGATCAATACAATAGCAGACACGCGCTCCCTCTACATTTCCCTGAATTAAACCCAGGTTCTTTAATTCTTTCAGATGTTGGGAAATGGTCGGCTGGGCCAACCCGATTTCCTGGACCAGATCTCCACAAACACACCCCCTGATTTTGAACAAATGTTCCAGAATGGCCACCCGTGCCGGATGCCCGAGTCCTTTGGCTAGTGAGGCAATCCGGTTTTGCCGGTTGGTAAACTTTTCAGTTTTGGAAATACCCATATTCTATTTTATTATCGCAATATTACGATTAATATTTGATACCGCCATGATGCCCAAATAAATAATTCAGGGGAAAGGGTATGCAAGGCCGAAAATAACATCCGTAGCCTCCGCGCCTGTCAAGAGGTATTAAACGCGTATCTCTTAGAATCCCTATCCCGGGCCAGGGTTCTATAGAAGGGCTGAAGAAGCAAAAGAATGAGCCAAGGGTCTCAAGCAGGAGCAGTTGCGGGCTTCAGTTCTTAACTATGCAACTACCCACCAAACTGAAAATCTCAGTTGATTATCTGAAGTAGGCGGGAACAAGGGATTACTAATAGCTATTGTGGTGAGCTTTTAGTGTATCAATATACCGGTTAAAGTTATTTTCTTCTACATAAATTGACTCCCTATACTCTGGAAGAAATTTCTCTAGAATCATGGAAATATTGTAGCCTAATTGATAATAATATCTATCATTATAAATGTCATAAAGGCCCTTGTCTTTTTTTACATCGTATCCTTCGAACATAGTGCTGATTAAATTAAGGTCTTCTTCATTAAGCATTGATGTTTCAGGATTATTCTCAGCAAGATATCTTTTGCATAGAGATTCGAAATATCTGGCATGCCCTTCTAATAAGATTTCATAGTCTTCAACCTTCCGGATGTCTACTCCAAAATCGTTTTTGATTTTTTCAATGCGCGCAGCCCTCAAAGAATCATATTTTCTAAGATTTTCGTCGATTTCTGCGTCATTTATCCATATCGCTTTTAAATGCTCATTTTCATCATGGATACTTTCTTTATACCAATCCAGCTCTTTGTGGTACCTGGCTAAAAACTCATCTGGCCCTCCTGGTATCTCGAGTTGGTTATAATAAGCTTTGAATTCCGGTATTCCCATTTGATATCCATGAAATAGCTCATGGATTACCATTATGGACCAATCCTGTAGATCGGTTATGCCAATCATTTTATTCGTTAAATCAAAACTTTGGAAAAACAATACGTTTTCCTGGTAGTAAAGCGCAGTGCTGTCAGTGTTACTGTAACTCGTATTAAAGTTAAAATTTGTGGTATCGGTGTAGGTTTCAGAAAGTTTGATAACTTCAAAATCATCGTGAGACTTGATTCTTTCAAACCGGGTAACGTTTAGAATATGATCATTGGGGTTTACTGCAAAAGTTCCGTCCAAAGTGTAGTAAATAACAGGTTGAAAGAAATCATTTTTTGAAAAATCGCTCCAGCCCCTTTCCGCGACATTATTTTTAATCTTAACTAAATAGTTAAGATGTCTCCAATAGTCCTTCTGGTATTTTCCGGCTTCATTTTGTCCCATTTTCCTTGAAGCATTCTGACAGGAAAAGGGAAGCACCAGAAGTAAAAGGCATAGAAGTTTCTTCATGTTTCTTAATTTCTACAGCGTTCTTGCCATGAGCAATCCCATACGGCGCTAATGCATATTGCTTTTGTTAGGCAAAGTATTTATATAGTCCTCTACATATTGGTGTAATCCTTTTTCTGGATCATTAAGCAGGTCTTTCTTGTACTCAATTTTCAATTCATCCAAAAGGCGCATTATGTTAAAGCCAAGCGTGTAATGATAGTCAGTTGAACCAGCATAGACTAAGTAATTAAAGGCACTATCTTTCAAATCAATTTCTTCAAATTCAGAAAATGAAGTAAACTTTGGATCGTTCAGGATCGCTGGAGCATCAGAATTGTTGAAGTAGCTTTGAAGGATAAACATGCTTTGATACTCAATGTATCTGGCCGATCCTTCTTGAAGAATATAATAGTTTTCTACCTGTTCAAGGAATGGGTATTCTGAACCGTACAGAGTAATCCGCTTTTCCCTCTGGTCCAAATAGGATATAATTAAAGAGTCGCGATTATCTCGACTTTCCTCTGAAATGGCTTTCATTAGAATTTTGTTTTCACCCTGAATCATGGTTAGGAATTGCTCATCTTCCTGACATAACGCTACCAAATTTCTGGAGTCAAAGGGTAAAATTGCAATTACAGAATCAGCGTATTTTCTGTAATCCTTATTGTTATACTGATAATGATGAAACATTTCATGAATGACCATGGTTGCCCACATTTCTGTGCTTTCCACGGAAGGGATGTACTTTCCAATTTCTTCAACAGAAGAATATTGTTCTACAGGATTCTTAAAGAAGTACTCTAAAGAATCTTCTTCGTTGAAACTGATCATAACCTCCATGTGATAAGGAATGCTGTCCGTCCTTCCTGTTAGCCAATAATTATCACTGTGTTTTTGGACGTTGTGCATTTTATCAATCATACGTGAATCTGGAAAGAACACTTCAGACCGATCTGCATCGAAGTAAATTAAAGTCCCTTCATTATTCTTTGTGCCAAAGTCAGACCAATTGCTTTCAGCAACAGATTTTTTAAGGTTAAGTACGAAAGAAATCCTCCTTGTTGACAAACTATCAGGTAACTCAAATTGATTCTCGGATTTCTCGCTTTCAAGACTTGCCGGAGAATCATTCTTTCGATTCTGGCATGCTGTTGTGAGCATGCAAATTACAGCTACGATTAAAAATTTAATATTCATTTTATATTATGTCTAAAGACCCTGCCTATGGTTTGGCGCCTACACACCCGGGCCCTCTGTTTTATTTTAGTTCGTCCCAAAAACAGCTCCTAGAACCAAACGTTTGGAGGCGATTAATTATGGTCGTTGTTCTGCGCAGTTACTTATAAAAGCCCACGGGATTATCGCCTCTTCCTTTGTTTGTCAAATCTGATTTGAGCTTTTCAAATTCTTTCTGTGAAATTACTTCTCTGTCTTTTAACCATGCCAAGTTCAATAGCTGAGGTTCTATGGGTAAATCCAAATCTATATTTGCATATTTTGAGCGTAAAAAAGAAGCAATTCTATTTGAAAGTTCCATTATGAAATTATCAAACTGTGACTGGGAGGGCTTGTTTTTTAGCACTTCTATGTAACCATTCTTCGCCGTGGGAATAAGGGTTACATTTTTAGATTTAACATAGGTAAGAAAAGCAGAAACCAGAGCAACAAAGAATAAGAATATAGCAACCCCAAGCAGTCCATCCTGCTCATAATTGTCGGGATTTAAAATATTTATAAGAAAGAAGACGCCAAATACTATTGTAATTACCAGCAAAATATTATCTGTCTGTTTTCTTTCAATCAAATTTGAAGTGTCTATGTCCTCATAAGGAATTTTCAGCGTTTCGGAACTCGTTAAATCACTGGTTCGAATAGTGAGAGAATCTTTCCCCAAGGTATACTCCCTTTTTAAGAATAATTTTCTTTGAGATAATTTCATATAGAAGGAATTGCATACAACAGTTAGTATATGAAAAGTAGCAATCCAAAACGAGCTATGATTTCATATACATTGTTTTGTTGTGTTCTTCACCTTTCCCTTTCAGTTCCTGATAGAAAAACTTTCTGATACCAATGAAAACAAAAACCATGACTGTATAAACCAAAAAGAAAGGTAGAATAATGGCTTTCAAGCCTAATACTAGCATAGCTGCAATAATGAGCAGCTGGAAACCCAAACCAAAAGTAGAAACACCGGTCATCAACCAATTGGGCAATACTGCTCCTTTATCTGCATTACTATCTAAGGCATAAATGGTTTTATCAAAAGCACTATAAAACAGTTTATACAAGCCAAAAAGGATATTCACATGTTTTTGAATTTCGCCATCTAATGCTTTTGGTGTTTTGTTTTCAAACACACGACTGGTAGTATCGCCATCAAATTTATTTCGTAAAATAACATAGTAATAATTATAAAGCGTGCCCTGTAATTGCAAGCCCATGAATGCTAAAAGGCATATCCAAATGTTAGTATTGGTAATATACCAGATAGAAATAAAAAATAACGCATTTAATAGAATGTCTGCTACAGAATCTAAATAACGACCTGTATACGATGGTTTTTGTTTTACGCGAGCCAATTCACCATCTGCCGCATCTAAAATTGACTTCATAATCAGAAAGAATGCACCTAGCCAATAATAACCCTGGAGAATACAATAAACGGCAATGAGGCCAGATATTATAAATCCAATAGTAACGTGTACAGGAGTGACAGCAGTATTCTTTAAGGAGTTCGCGATAACTTTGGCTATTGGTCTTCCATAATCTGAAAGATCAAGAAATTTATTCTCTTTAGGTAATTTGGACATGTAGTAGAATTGCAAACCTTAGAGTGGCAGATGCTAAGAATAGTGTAAAGATAAGGTTAAATCATAGCTTGCGAATTGGTTTTAGGAAGTAAATACGTTGGATAAGGAGTGTTCCATTTTGATGTTTTTCTGATAACGAAATGTATTGTCAAATGGAACACAAAGGTCTTGCACGTAAAAAGTAGCGGCTTTTTAAGCACTAGCTTTTCGGTTTATAAATGACTATTATTTTAATATTTGCCATTGGATTAAGCACCAAACCGTTATTCTTTATATAGGTTGTTGGCAAACGGTTCTTTTTGACGATTGCACGGAATTAACGTCGAATATTCTTAACTAGCCTAACAATATATTAAGAGAACCCCACTTAAGTTTTATTAATTTCAAGACCTATATGCATTTAACAATCAATACAATGAAAAAACATTATTCAATTTTGCTGTTGTGCTTCTCTATTACAACCATCTTGGCTCAAGGTGAGATTAAACCAGCGGAGGGGTATACTCCACAGATTGGTATTATGGTTGATATGCTTGAAGAAATAAAGGGTCTTATTGAGGAACAAACGCGAGATCTAAATCAAACAGAAACAGATTTTTTATTCGATGAGCAGGCCAACAGCATAGGCGCTATGGTTATGCATATAGCAGCTACAGAAGCTTATATTCAAGTAGAGACTTTGGAGGGACGCCAATGGACCGATGAAGAACGGGTGTTTTGGTCAGCTGCTGGTGGTTTAGGAGAAGAGTCACGAACTAAATTAAAAGGGAAACCAATAACATACTATTTAGATTTGTGGAATGAGACAAGAAAAAAAACTCTAGCAGGTCTAAAAACTAAAGATGATACCTGGTTTGCCGAGAGCATTGGTGAAGGTATGAACAACCATTGGGCCTGGTTCCATATCCTAAAGCATTCGGCGAATCATAGAGGGCAAATTGCTTTGGTTAAAGCAAGACTTCCAAAGTAACTCGTCTTAATTAGAATTAAAACTCAAATTTAATTTTCAGACAAAAATGTTATTGTAATGTCATTTGTTATTTTTGAGTTTTTAAAGATGTCATGGTATGTGTTTGGTAAAATACAAAGTTCACCATTTGGCAAATCATTGTATATTTCAATACTGTGATTTAAGGGAATAAATGGGTCTCTATCTCCAAAAAGCACCAAAACCTTACTTTCTATTTTAGATAATATTTCTTTAGAAATCCAAATGCCTTGAAGCCACATTTCTTTGGAATTGTAAACAAACTCTTCCCAATGATTGGGGTTAGGTGATTTCTTCTTATACGAAGCAGCATATTCCTCTGGAAGTATTTCAGGACTAAAATTTTGAAGCAATTTTAGACCTTCTGGTTTACTGGCATGAGGACTCAATGCACCTGCACCAAATACTATTTTGTTTATTTTGTTAGGGATTTTATCGGCTACTAACATGCCAACAATCGCACCATCACTATAACCAACAATATCAATTTTGTCTAAACTTAACTTATCTACTATTTTAACTACGTAATCAGCTATTATATTATAGCTCAAAGAATCAATACTGTATGACCGACCGTGACTAGGACTATCAATTGCAATTAATTTA
>CAKZOC010000198.1 GCA_937136025.1 uncultured Bacteroidota bacterium | reverse complement strand
ATACCAGGGGCCCCTGGTTGCTGCCCTGGATAGGGTGGCGGGGCGTCAGACATTCTTGCTAATCACTCTAAAATTGTCTCTATAGGACTTTTATTCTTCACAAAGGGAAAACTACTGATTTTCTCCAATGGAAAGGGTTTTAACCAGTCAACGGTATATGAGCTCCAACTTCCCGATATGCTGGAACTAAATCCATATGCGGACAATGAACCCGAGGTCTTGTGGAGCTTTACAGATGAGGAATTGTATTCAGGGAAAGTCTCGGGGGCCGTGCCACTTGAGAATGGGAACATCCTGATCACCGAGGGGGACTATGGGTTTTGGGAAGTCACCCGTGAAAAAGAGGTGGTTTGGAAATTCAATGGACCCGGATTTTTCTGGAGGGGCTATTCCTTTGACCGGGAGGCGCCTGAAATCCTGGCCCTGGGGCTCTGACCCTAGGTCTTTGACAGTATCCCGTAGTGAGACTCTTTAGACCCTTTAACGACATTCCTCCACTATCCTGGAGACTACTTTACCGGATTTAGCACCTCTCAGTGTTGCACCCACAAATTTTCCTTCCGAAGCACTTGAAACAGTATTCGTATTCCCTTTGAGGCGCATTTTGGCGTACCTTTGCCCTCATGGAAGAACCAACCGAGATCTATGGCCTGCGCGCTGTTTTAGAAGCGCTTGAAGCCGGACAGCCTATCGACCGCATCTATCTTGAAAAAGGAGTACAGGGTTCTCTGGCGCGGGAAGTACAGATCCTGGCTAAAAAAAAGGGGGCACGTCTGAGCTACGTACCTTCGCAACGGCTCGAACGCTTCAGGGATCGCAATCATCAGGGCGTAGTGGCCACCATTTCCCCTATCCGCCTTCAGGAGTATCAACCCCTGATCGACCAGGTGGTGGCTGAAACGGATGCTCCACTATTTTTGTTGCTTGACGGGGTGTCCGATGTTCGCAATCTCGGAGCCATCATCCGAACGGCAGCCTGCACAGGAGTTAACGCCATAATCCTGCCCCAGGGTGGCGTTGCCCCAATAACTGCGGATACCGTAAAAACCTCGGCAGGTGCAGTTTTCCAGGTTCCCCTCGGACGATGCCCTCATATAAAAGATGCCGTTTTTTACCTTCAGGCACATGGGGTACAGATTGTAGCGGCCAGCGAAAAAGCCAAAAACATCTTGTATGAAACCCAGCTGACAGGCCCTACGGCTTTGGTGATGGGTTCGGAAGAAAGGGGGGTTTCTCCCGCTGTCCTCAAGATTGCAGATCAGAGTGCCCGTCTGCCCATCAGTGGTCCAATTGCATCTCTGAATGTTTCTGTAGCCTGCGGGGCCTTTCTCTACGAAGTGGTCCGCCAGCGTCTGGGCACTTCTTAATCTGATGAAGACTCCCCTTTTTTCTT
>CAKZOC010000197.1 GCA_937136025.1 uncultured Bacteroidota bacterium | reverse complement strand
GAATATCTAATTAATTACGACGTGTAATTAATTTATATCATTGAAATTATTGAATAGTTTTTATTCAACTCTGATTGCTTCAATAAAGCCCCTCTAATCGTCTGGAACAAATAATCCTATTTATGAAATGAGGGGATTCCTGGAAAACAGTCACAGATGTAACCCTAACTCAATTTAATTTGAATTAAATTGTAGGATAAGTGGATATCTTCGTTACGAATATAATTGATCCTATTATTAACAAAAACTGAAGAAGATGAAAGAGAAAATTGAAATTAAAAAATGGTTAGGAGAGAGACAGGAGAAAGGTGGAGTGGAGAGAGTTAAGGAGATAGAGAAGGGGAAAAGAACGGAAAAGCGGGCCAAGAAGGGTCCCTGTCCGAAGCGCAGTACGAAGAGTATTACCAGATCTATAAAGAACAACAGCGCATCCGTCAGGAGTTGGAATTTCAGTTAGAGAATATGATTAATGATTCTGACAGAAATTTAGGGGAACGGATTGCCAGGGAAATGGAAATGTTTGAGAATGAGCTCCTGCGGACGGGTATTACAGAGAAAACCGCGGACCGATTGAATAGGATCCAACAACAACTGATGCGGCTTGAAAATGCTACCCTGAAGCAAGGATTGGAAGAGCAACGTGAGAGTAGTACACGAAAAAGCGACTTTACGAACCCGGTTTTAACGCCACCAGAGATCTTCGGCCGGAAACAAAGGGAAATCGAATTTTTAAATCGGGAAGCCTTACCTTTGCGCCGCCAATATCGGGACAGGGTTAAGAAGTATTTCATTGGAAGAGATAGCGTACCATTATCAGACGGAGTTCAGCCTTGAGGAAGAACAGAAACATACCGATTGGATTATTCGGGTAGTAGAGGGTTTTGGCTTAAAAACAGGGGAATTGAACTTTATCTTTGTTTCGGACGAGGCGCTGCTTCAAATGAATCAGGAGTATTTGTCTCATGACTATTTTACAGACATCATCACTTTTGAATACGAGGAGCTGGAAGGAGTCTCTGGCGACTTGTTTATCTCCACGGATCGCGTTCTTGAGAATGCGGAACAGATGAAGTGTGATTTTGCTAATGAGATGCGAAGGGTAATGGTACACGGGGTGCTGCACCTTTTAGGATATCAGGACAAGACAAAAGAACAAGAGCAGCATATGCGGAAGCTGGAGGAAAGAGCGCTGGAATTGTTCCACGTGAAACATAATAGAAATGTTTAACGAAGTATACGATGTAATAGTAGTTGGTGGAGGCCACGCAGGCTGCGAGGCAGCTGCAGCTGCCGCGAACATGGGGTCCAGGACCTTGTTGATCACCATGAATCTTCAGACGATAGGGCAGATGTCCTGTAATCCGGCAATGGGGGGAATTGCCAAGGGACAAATAGTACGAGAGATTGATGCGCTCGGAGGGTACAGTGGAATTGTCACGGATGCTTCTGCCATACAGTTTAAGATGCTCAATTTGAGTAAAGGCCCGGCCATGTGGAGTCCGAGGGCGCAAAATGACCGAATGCGCTTCGCTGAAGAGTGGAGATTAACGCTGGAGAAGCTGCCTAACCTGGATTTCTACCAGGAAATGGCGGTTGGGATCATAACAGAAGGAGATGCGATCAAAGGCGTCAGGACCTCTCTGGGGCTAGACATATACGGAAGAGCAGTCGTTTTGACGAATGGAACATTTTTAAACGGCCTTATTCATATTGGGGATAAGCAATTTGGGGGAGGACGGGCTGGCGAAAGGGCATCAAAGGGAATTACGGAACAACTCGTTTCCCTGGGATTTGACTCAGGAAGGATGAAAACCGGAACACCACCCAGAGTGGATGGAAGGAGTCTGAATTACGATAAAATGGTGCCACAACCCGGTGATGCTAAACCAGGGAAGTTTTCTTATATAAACACTAAGGCACTGACACAGCAGCGGGACTGTCATATGACCTATACGAATGCTGAGGTGCATGAATTATTGAAGGAGGGTTTTGACCGTTCTCCAATGTTTAATGGACGTATCCAAAGTATCGGACCGAGATATTGCCCAAGCATTGAGGATAAGATTGACCGGTTTAAAGATAAAGACAGGCACCAGATTTTTGTGGAGCCTGAAGGCTGGGATACCGTAGAGGTGTATGTAAACGGTTTTTCCACCTCTTTACCGGAAGATGTTCAGTTCAAAGCGCTGCGGTCTGTGGCCGGTTTCGAAAACGTAAAATTCTTCCGGCCTGGCTATGCGATAGAATACGATTATTTTCCGCCCACTCAGCTGGGGCATACCTTGGAAACTAAATTAGTAAAGAATTTGTTTTTTGCGGGACAGATTAATGGAACCACGGGGTATGAGGAGGCGGGCGCTCAGGGGATAATGGCTGGGATTAACGCGCATTTAAAAGTGCGGGAAGAAGAACCGTTTATTTTACAGCGAGATGAGGCATATATAGGGGTATTAATAGACGACCTGATTACCAAAGGCACAGAAGAGCCCTACAGGATGTTCACCTCAAGAGCTGAGTATCGCACGTTGTTAAGGCAGGATAATGCAGACATACGATTGACAGGACGGTCTCACGCCCTGGGGCTAGCGGACGAGGAAAGACTCCGCAACGTAGAGCGCAAGGTGAGTCAATCCAGTAAACTTGTCGGGTTTTTCAAAAAGACAAGTTTTGTCCCTGAAGAGGTGAATCCAATTCTGGATACCTTAGATTCCCGTCAGGTGACGCAAGGGGATAAGCTTTTTAAGATATTTTCCAGGCCGAAAGTACGGATGCAACACATGAGGAAGCTGGAAAGTGTTTCTGCTTTTATCGATGAGCATATGCTGCCGGAAGAAGTTTTAGAGCAGGCCGAGATTCAGGTTAAGTATGCCGGATATATTGAAAAGGAAAAGCTTAATGCTGACAAATTGCAACGGCTGGAGAACATTCGGATTCCCAAGGATTTTGATTATATGCCCCTGTCTTCACTTTCGATGGAGGCGCGTCAGAAGCTCACAGAAATCCGTCCGGCAACCATTTCTCAGGCCTCCCGGATTAGCGGTGTTTCCCCGAGTGACATAAGCGTTTTGCTCGTATTTTTGGGCAGATAGTTCCACGTGGAACATATAAGCTGAGGCACTTGCATTTTAAAAATAGAAATAAAGAAACCTAAAGAATCAGCATAAGCGTGTTAGGATGTCCGAATTGAACACTTTGACATTAACCGACCATTTGGTATCCGGGGAGGAGTTTGGTTTACTATGGAATGCGGATTACCAGTGTTATCAAACCAACCCGATTCCGGAGAACCTGCAAAAGTACTACGAAAGTGGAGACTATATTTCCCATTCCGATAGTTCGGACACGGCCATGGCCAGAATGTATCAGCGGGCGAAGAGGGTTAACCTCAATCACAAGCTTAAACTTGTAAAACGGTTTTGCGGACATGAGGGGGCGCTTATGGATATTGGAGCGGGGACCGGGGATTTTGTCAAACACGCACAGGACAGGGGTTGGGAAGCCTATGGGGTAGAGCCCAATGAGGCGGCCAGAGAACGGGCACATAAAAAGGGGGTGGCGGTCTACAGCCATATTGCTGTACAGCAGGCAGCCGTTTATGACGCCATAACCCTATGGCATGTTTTGGAGCACCTTCCGGATCTGGATACGGAAATCCGAACCATTTCTAAAACGCTTAAGCCCGGGGGCTGGTTGATTTTAGCCGTTCCTAATTATAAATCCCTCGACGCAAAATATTATAAATCAGACTGGGCGGCTTACGACGTACCCAGGCATGTCTGGCATTTTTCCAGGGATTCCATCAAAGCGCTTTTCGAACCAAAGGGATATGAGCTCCGAGCCGTAAAACCGCTTTGGCTTGATGCGTTTTATATTTCCTGGCTTTCGGAAACCTATAGAAAGAATCGCTTGGCTCCATTGTCTGGTGCATTTATGGGTGCCGCGTCAAATCTTTATGGTATTTTCTCCAGGGAGTTTTCTTCCCATGTATATTGTCTGCAAAAGAAGGCAGGATGAATTTTAAAGGCGCTGTAGGCGTTATTATGGCTTTCCTGATCACAAGGGCCGGAGGGAGGTGTGAACGTCGGAATTAGCGGCCTTTACGAAGGAGTTTTTTAATAATCAAAATCTATTATAATTTTTTCGACGATCAATTTGATCGATTCTTAGTGCTTTACCCGAATCAAATATTATTCGAATTCCAGCTGACAAGCCAAAAAGCTTTTCTACTTTTGCGCCCTAAACAAAAACATCCTATTATGAAAAAATGGATTGGGTTAATGGCCTTCTTGATCCTGGCGAGCTGTCAGCAGGAAAAAATAGCCTACGTCGATAATGTAAAACTGATGGACGGGTATAAAAAGAGACAAGAGGTTGAAGCCAGTTTTCAACTTAAATCTGAAGCCTTTGCCAAGAAGCGCGACAGTATTTCCCAGGCCTTCCAATTAGAGGCCCAACAACTTCAAACTTCTACGGAAAGTATGCCACAGGATAAAGCGCAGGAAGCTTTTGGAATACTTCAACAGAAGGGACAAATGATGGGGCAGCAACTGCAACAGGAAGAGCAACAAATCCAACGGATGGGCCAAATGAAAATGGACAGCGTCGTGGCCGAAGTTCGTGAAACCATACAGGAGTATGGTGCGGCAAACGGATATCGCTTTATTCTTACAGGAGGAGAGGGCGGAAGTGTTCTCTATGGAGATGAGGCTTCAGACATTACAGAGCAAGTCTTAAGTCAACTTAACGACAAGCTGTCAAAGGAGTAAGATTAGCCCCCAAGACTTTTAAAACCCGGAACGTTTCAACGTTCCGGGTTTTTTATTGGAGGAGGAATACGAGAAAAATAGCGGGAATAAAATACACCACGATGGTCCGGGCTCCATCGTAATCCTTAGCGATCCGTTGCCCGATCAACAACATCAGAAGGGCAAGGCAAGACACCACAGCGCCTGAGAAAGCCATGTTGTTTCCATTTCCCATCAGCAATTGAACCAATCCGATACCACAGAGTATGGCCACCGCCAACTCCGTAACCGTCAAAATAAAAAGTAGTGCAGGGACGAAGTTTTTAAACGGCGTCTGAGAGAAATGACCGATGAGCCATGTAAGATTTCCCTTCCAATCAAGGATTTTGTCCAAACCGCTTTGAAGAAAGGTTATGATCAGAAAGATCAGTAATAGGGCTTCAGCAGCGTATTCTGTCAACACATTCATAAAGGCAGTTTTTGAGACGGTTTGGCGTGTAGCAAACGGGTTAACTTAATGGAAAGATCTGTAAAAATAATTTTGGAATTCCCATTGCGCAAAATATGATACCGCGCACTTTCAAATTCCCGGACCATCTCCCGCACATTATTCTCATGTATGAAAGTCGCGAAGCGTTGGAGATCGAAGTCCGAATCGTGCATTCTGAGATAAACCAGCGACCGGGCGTTGTAGTTCAGCAACATGGCCTGGCGAATCAGCGACAGACAGTAGGCGAGAAACTTTTTTTGCGTTTCCCTCCCGGTTTTTGAAATTTCCTCGCTCCAAAGGATAAGCTCGTGTATGGCAGCGCGATTCCCTTTGGCCTTAAAAGCAGTGCGCGCCCATTGGGCAAACCATTTTTCAAAAACAAGGTCCTCTGAATCCTGCAGCATAAGATCGAGCGCCTTGTTGAAATTGCCATTGGCTTCCTGGGCTATCTGATGCGCCTCTTCTCTGGAGGCGCCCTGTTGAATAAGCCCATTTATGACGACAGGCTCAGGAAGTGGCGGGAATTGAAGGATCTGACAACGGCTTTTAAGCGTCTTGAGAAGTTGCCCCGGATCTTCGGCAATCATGATCAGGACTGTATTCTCTGGAGGCTCCTCTATAAGCTTGAGAAGTTTGTTGGCCGCGGAAGAATTCATCCGGTCCACCATCCATATAATCATGATTTTGTAGCCTCCTTCGTACGATTTCAGGCTTAGTTTCCGAACGATATCCTGAGCTTCATCCACCCCAATCTGCCCTTGTTTTTTCTCAATACCAATCGCCCGGTACCAGTCAAAGAGGTTTCCATAAGGTTGTTCGGAAAGAAAAGCCCTCCATGCGGCTCTGTAATGATCGCTCACCGGGTGGCTGGAAACGGTTTCTGAGGTTGCTACCGGAAAAGCAAAGTGCAAATCCGGGTGGTTCAGGTGTTCGCATTTTTTATTACAGTCCGTATCTCCACCCTCATTTTCACCTCCTTTATTTTTACAGAGCAGATATTGGGCATATGCTACGGCCATTGGTAATGTCCCCGAGCCTTCAGGTCCCACAAACAACTGTGCGTGGGGTACCCGGCCCGCGTCAGCGCTCGAGGTGAGGTGCTGTTTTAGGGGATTTAACCCCAGGACTTGAGAAAATTTCATAGTCTCAAAGATAGTCTTTTGAAGGAACACGAATGAAAAAGCGGCAGGACCCGCGGAGTGTCATTTCAATTATGAGTATTTTTGTCACTTCAGCAAAACGAGTAAGATGAAAACGATTGAAGATTTTGACTTTAAGGATAAAAAAGCCCTGATCCGTGTGGATTTCAATGTCCCCCTGGATTCTGATTTCCAGGTGGCGGACACCAACCGAATTGAGTCGGCAAAACCAACGATTATCAAAATTCTCGAAGACGGTGGAAGCGCCGTTTTGATGAGCCATCTCGGTAGGCCAAAGGGCACAAAAAATCCGGACATGTCACTCTCCCATATCGTCAATAGTGTCGCCGAAACCATGGGTGTTCAAGTGAAATTCGTTCCGGACTGTATTGGGGCGTCTGTAGCACAAGCCGTGGATGAACTCAAAAGCGGGGAGGTCTTACTGTTAGAAAATTTGCGTTTTTACAAAGAAGAAGAAGCCGGAGACCCGGAATTTGCGGAGCAACTTTCGCACTGGGGAGATGTTTTTGTAAACGATGCTTTTGGAACAGCGCACAGGGCGCATGCTTCAACCACGGTCATTGCGCAATTCTTTCCGGGACGAAAGTGTTTTGGCTACCTTCTCGCTGCTGAAATTAAAGCGATCGACACCGTCATGAAAACGGGCCAAAAGCCCGTGACCGCCATCCTGGGAGGGGCTAAAGTGTCCAGCAAGATTACCATTATCGAAAATATCCTGAAAAAAATAGACCATCTGATTATCGGCGGTGGAATGACCTACACCTTTGTGCTAGCACAGGGGGGTACGGTGGGGGATTCCATATGTGAGCCAGAGAAAGTAGATCTCGCGAATTCTATTCTGGAAAAAGCCAGGGCTTTGGGGGTTCAGGTACACCTGCCGGTTGATGTAGTGGCGGCGAATGATTTTAGCAATGACGCCGAAACGCGAGTGATGCCCGCCAATGCCATCGAGAAAGGATGGCAGGGTCTGGATGCTGGACCCGAAACCCTCGGGCAGTTCAGAAAGGTCATTTTGCAATCGAAAACCATTCTCTGGAATGGGCCTGTAGGGGTTTTTGAAATGGAAGCATTTTCAAAGGGAACCATTGAAGTTGGAAATGCCGTTGTGGAAGCTACGGAGAATGGCGCTTTTTCACTCGTGGGAGGGGGAGATTCTGTGGCCGCCGTAAAACAGTTTGGGTTTCAGGACAAATTAAGTTACGTTTCTACCGGGGGCGGGGCCATGCTCGAAAGCCTGGAGGGAAAAACACTTCCCGGAATTGCAGCAATTATGGAAGAACCTAAGGGCTAAGGAATTAAAGGCACTTTATAGTCAAAATTTTCGTTCTTATTAGGAAAACAGATACATTTAATTAGGGTATTTTCAGTGCTATGAAATTGAGTCGGATGAGGGGTCTTATTAGTATGGGAGTGCTGCTTTTGACGCAAGCAGGAATGGGCCAGGTACAGGCGACCGAGGACCTTGTCTCCGGGAATGATAGTGTTGTTCCACAATTTATCGATAATCCTGTAAAAGACCTGCAGGAGGTGACCCTCAAAGAAGGCAAGGACACGCTGAACAGGGCGCTGAGAGATCATCCGGAAGCCGCCAAATTCGACAGTCTTTGGTTGCAGGAGCTGCGAATGTTCAATCAGGGCTTTTCTGAAATGTACCAGGAAATACAGGACGTAGCTGCGGATTCATTGAATATAAAAACCGATTCAATCTCCACAGACCTATTAAAGGATCGCTTGCGTTTGCTGGATGAGAAAACCCCGTTTAATATAAGCTACAATCCCTCTCTTGAAAGAGTCATCAAACATTTTCTGACAAACCGAAGGGATTTGATGCAACGCATGCTCTCCACAAGCGAATACTATTTCCCTCTTTTTGAGGAAACATTGGATAAATATAACCTGCCGCTGGAGTTAAAATACCTCTCAATAGTGGAGTCTGCGCTGAATCCTACGGCAAAGTCGAGGGTGGGGGCGACCGGGCTGTGGCAGTTTATGTACAGTACAGGACGGATCTACGGACTGGATGTAAGTAGTTATGTGGATGAGCGGAGTGACCCGGTTTTAGCCACCGATGCAGCGAGCAGGTATCTCGCGAAGCTTCACGATATTTTTGACGATTGGGACCTCGCCCTGGCAGCCTATAATTCCGGCCCGGGCAACGTCAATAAGGCTATCAGGCGTTCTGGGGGATATCAGAATTACTGGAGTATACGGGGGTTTCTGCCCAGAGAAACAGCAGGCTATGTCCCGGCATTTCTGGCTACGATGTACGTCTTTGAATACGCAGAAGAACACGGTTTAAAACCTGCCGAATCCATCCGGTATGCATTCGAAACAGATACGGTTATTGTTAAAGGGACCATTACTTTTGAACAAGTTACAGAGATTACAGGAGTACCCGAAGAAGAGCTTAAGATTTTAAATCCTTCGTATAAACTTGGAATTATCCCCAAGATTGCCGGAAAGGACTATACGCTAAGGCTTCCCTCTGCGTCTATCGGGCCATTTGTATCGAACGAAGTGGCGCTGTATGAGAAAGTCAGGAAAGATCTCGAAGCCCGGGAGAAGGCACTTCCCAAATATGTAGAATCCAATGACCGTATTCGCTACAGAGTGCGCAGTGGGGATTATCTCGGGAAAATAGCGGAACGTTATGGGGTGGGAGTAAGTCAGATAAAGCGCTGGAACGGATTAAAGTCGAATATGCTCAGAGAAGGACAACGACTTACTATCTACCCGAGGAAGCCCGTTACAACACAATCTGCAGCCCCCTCCAAAAACACGGTAGCGGCATCCCAAAACCCTGACGTAAAGGTTCATGTGGTTGAGAAGGGCGATTCGCTTTGGACGATCTCTAAAAAATATCAGGGAATTTCAGTTGAAAATCTACGAGAATGGAACGGTATTCGCGGTAGTGACTTAAAACCTGGAACACGGCTGAAGTTATGCAGTTGCTCTCCTTAATCAGAACCCATATGAAATCTTACCTTATTTCCGTTTTCGCTGCAGTCTGTCTACTGTCTTGCCAGGACAAGCCATCCAAACAATATAAGCCCGCGTCATTGGGAGCCATAAACACGCTTGCCGTGGTTATGGATAACGAATTGTGGGAAGGCGCAGTCGGAGATAAGGTGCGAGAGCATTTTGCCGCTCCCGTTCTGGGGCTCACATGGGACGAACCTCTTTTGAATCTGGAGCACATGCCGGGAAGCGTATTTCGGGGGACTACGCGCCATCGGAGGGCTGTTTTATTCGTAGATCTGGACACGGTCAGCGGGGCTCAGATTCAGGAAGACCTCTATGCCAGCCCTCAGAAGGTTGCTGTGATTAAAGGAAAGTCTGAAGCGGAACTTATCGCATCTATCGAATCTGCCTCTGAGCAGATTATTTCCTCCTTTAAGGCAATGGAGCTCAAAGAGTCTCAAACTCGCTTTTTGAGGTCGTTGAGCAAAGAAACAGTGTTGTCAGAGAAATTTGGGGTTTCCATGCGTCTTCCCTCTCTGTACAGCGTGGGAAAAGAGGAAGATGGTTTTGTCTGGATTGATCGCGAAATCCAAAAAGGGAGTATGAACATTATTGTTTATGAAATGCCCGGAAATAGTTTCGAATCCGATTCAACCTTTGTTCAGGACATCCTGCATATGCGGGATTCCATTGGAAAAAAGTATATCCCCGGCCCTGATGTCCCAGGAAAAATAACGTATATGGGAACTGAAAAGGCCTTTGCACCTTATGTTTTTCCAGCTGAAGTAGCAGGAAAAAAGGCGGTAGAGGTGCGAGGTATATGGGAAGTCGTAAACTACCCCATGGCGGGACCTTTCTTAACCTATATTATCAACGATAAAGAGCGAAACAGAAAGCTCGTGCTCGAAGGGTTTACTTTCGCGCCTGCCACCAATAAGCGGGATTATATGTTCGAACTGGAAGCCATAATGAAGACCGTTAGCTTTCAGTGATTTCCCATTGGCATCCCATAAAAAAGCCCCTCAGCGAGGGGCTTTTTTATGTCCTGTGGGCAGATCAATTCTTTAAGCCTTAATCAAAGGCAAACCCTGTTGAAACTCTAAAAATAAAGGCGTACATAGTCACCAGCCAAAGGGCAAAGCAGAACCACGAAAACACCTTAAAGTATTTTTTGAGGATAAGACTTGTCCAGTTTTTAAAGGCCTCCAGATAGATTTCCCTTACGAGTATTAATTTTTCCATATGTGTTCTTTTAAAGCGTTTCTGTAACAAAGATGTCACGTTGTACGCCCAATACTGAAAATATCAGATGAAACACGGAAAAATCAGAATGAAATGCGAAGGCGGCAATCACGGGCCTTCCCAAAGGAATGTAAATACGCTTTGCAGGCCGAATGAGGCTACATGTCTACGATAATGAATTCAGACCTCCTGTTGAGCTGATGTCGCTCCCCGGCACATCGCACACTCCCATCACACTCGTTGAGCAACTGAGACTCGCCGTAACCGATGGCACTTTCGATGCGTTCGGCGTCAATCCCCTGGCTAATCAGGTAGTCACGTGTACTTTTCGCCCTTCGGTCTGAGAGCTTTTGGTTATATGCTTTCGGCCCCCTTGAGTCGGTATGCGCAGCAATTTTTATGACCATTGAGGGATATTCTTCCATTACGGCAACGAGTTTATCCAATTCCAGGGCAGCGTCTTCGCGCACCCGGTCCTTGTCAAAATCGAAATAGATCATTTCCGTTTTGAGCTTCTTTATACCATCTTCTACGGTAACTAACTCTTCGAGTTTGCTCATGGTAATATCGGTATAGACTAAATTATTCTCCTCGGTCTCAATGAACTTGTCTTTTTCAGCATAGAGGTCCTTTTGAATTCGGAGGTGATATTTCTTGTGGCTGTCAAGGTCTTCAAACACAAAACCCCCATCCGTATCCGAAATCACTTCTTTCAGTTTAATATTGTTTTCATCCAGGAGTTCCACCATGGCATCCGGCAGCCTGTCTCCAGTGATTTTGTCCGTTATGACACCGGCTATGGCATTTTCATTAACCTCCTCAGGAAACAGGCGCTCAAAGCTGTAGAGGTCATCATCCCCTTTTCCGCCGTCTCTGTTAGAAGCGAAATAACCTTTTTGAGTTTCTTCACTCACAATAAAGGAAAAGTCGTCTTGACCACTGTTAATGGGTTTCCCCATATTTTTGACGTCCTGAAACCCTTCTTCTTCATCAAATTCTGCCTCAAAGACATCCAGTCCTCCTATTCCTGTATGCCCGTCTGAGGAGAAGTACAGTTTTGTGCCTGTAAAAAACGGAAACATCTCTTTTTGCTCTGTATTGATTTTCGTGCCGAGATTTTTAGGGATCGAATACGTTCCGTCTTCATAAATATCAACCGTGAAAATATCTGTTTCTCCCATACTTCCCGGCCTGTCCGATACGAAGTACAATTGTTTTCCATCCGGACTGACAGCCGGATGCCCCGTGGAGTAATCCTCTCCGTTGAAAGGCAGTTCCTCGGCTTCTGACCATTCTCCATTTACTTTCTGAGACCGATATAGTTTCAGGTGGTTTACGCCCTGACTGTCTCTTCGAAGCTTTTTCCCAAAATTATTTCGGGTAAAATACATGGTGTTGTGATCCGGAGAAAAGGCCACCGCCGCTTCGTGGTACTTGGTGTTGATGCTTTTGGAGAATTTAACGGCGGAATTCAACTCATCCGATTCTTCATTCATCTTTGCCACGTACAGATCGAGATAAGGCTGCTCATTCCATTTGTATCGGCGGGTGGCGAAGAACGCGGAGTCCAGGGAAGAGGCATAAACGATTTTATCTTCTTCATAAAAACTTGGGGCGAAGTCTGAATATTCAGAATTGATCTGCAGGTTTTTAACGGCAAACATTTCTTCCGCATCCAGGATATTGTCCAGGGTAGCCTCGCGCTCGAGGAATTCCTGCTGTCGATATCTGCCCACGGGGGATCCTACGACCTTTTTGTCATATAATTTTAGAATTCGCCGCGCCCGTCCATATTTTCCTAACCCTTTAAGGGATTGTGCATATTTAAAGAGGTATTCTGCGGACAGGTCCTCGTCAGCAGCCTCGTATAATTTTTCGTACCAGTAGTTGGCGCGTTCCATGTCTGAATTAAAGTAATGCGCATCTGCCACGCGCTCCATGATTTCAGGACTGGAAATTTCAGGGTTTCGCTCGAGGCCCAGCTCATATAATTCGGCTGCGTCAGCGTACCACATCCGATCAAAATACTGATCCGCTTTTTTTATGATAGAATTTGGAGCGGCTTTAGGTTCCGAATTGACCGTCTTGTTCTCTAAGGTGCTGTTCGTTGAGGCGATCGACCTTTCCGGTTGCCGGGAATAGGGTTCCGACGGATCAATCGGCTCATTCTCCACTACGAGCAATTCCACTATGGTGTTTTTTCCTTCTTCAACAATTCTACGGGCAGACAGGAGGGCTTCTTCTCCGGAGTCGAAACGGGAATTACAGAGATAGAGTTTTTCATCTTCAGGATGAATAAATGAAATGACATTCAAGCCGTTGCGATTGAGCCTTTTGTAGAGTTTTGAAACGCCCCTGGAAGATTCCAAAACCGTAATGACCGGGTAAAATCCTTTTTCCACGCCTTTCATCCGGTAGTAGCTCACTATGGGAATGCCGAGGTCTGCAGCCTGTTGTTCCCACAAACCCTCTTCGTCCGGGTTCGTTCCTGCGGAGGTCTCTGTAGCCAGGACTTCATCTTCCAACTCCTGACCTGCGAGAGCACCCAGGCCAATGTCCTGCGCATGGACTGCAGGCCCTGCTAAAAACGAAAGGATGATCAGCATGGCGCAGAAAATGGCTGAACGATTAAAATGGGCAGAACTTCTCACGGTGTAACGATTTGAGGAAAATTAATTTCGAATCTCTAAAATACCTCAATGCGAAGCGCCGGCTAATTTTTTGTTGTAAAACCCAATAAATATGCTACTAAGGCGGATTTCGGGTAAGTGTAAACTGAAAGAAGATACCCGCAGCGATATCTTTTTAGGACATTCCGGAATCTGAAAAAGGGGGAGGAACAAAAAAAGCACCCCGTGGGATGCTTTTAAATTTTAGAGGGGAATACGATTATTCCTGTTTTTCTTCTAATTTATCATCTTCTCTGGAAGCGTCCTTGAATTCTTTGATTCCGCTGCCCAGACCACGCATTAATTCCGGGATTTTTTTACCTCCGAAAAGCAGTAGAACGATAACGACAATCACTGCGATCTGCCATGGGCCTATGGCTAAAAATATTCCGAGTGCATTCATGTCAACAGTTTTTTTAAGACTGTAAAGGTAGTAAAAAACAGGATAGAAATCTTTTAATTGTGCTATAAGGTGTATTTTAGACATCCGAAAATAAGGCTTCCAAGGCCTTGAAATAATTGCCCCTGCAGGATAGACTTGAAGCTAATGCGGCATTATGGGCACATGGAGGGATACTCATGGAGCAGAAAAAAAAGAGAAAAGAACTCAAGCGTAAGCTTCTACATAAGTACCGGCTTGTAATTCTGAATGAAAGTACCTTCGAGGAAAAGATATCATTCAAGTTGAGTCGCTTGAACGTCTTTGTTACCGGGACCTTGCTTATTATAGGCTTAATTGGGTTTACCACTTTGCTGATTGCCTTTACACCACTGCGGGAATACATTCCGGGATACTCGTCCACAGCCTTGAAAAGACAGGCGACGGAACTTACATATAAGACGGATTCCCTGGTCAATGCCCTTAATTATACTAATCGGTATTTAGAAAATATCCGCAAGGTTTTAAAGGGGGATATTGAAACCTCCCAGATCAATCCGGATTCCGTTTTTGAAAGTATCAAGCTCGACCCTTCTCAATTGAATTTAAGTCCGATTCGGGAGGATAGCATTCTGAGGGCTGAGGTGGCTTTGGAAGACCGGTACAATCTTTTTGAACAACCCACCTTCGACGGGAGTATTCTGTTATATACACCCCTTAGCGGAACGATTTCTCAGGCATATGACGCAGATCTGAAGCATTTTGCAATCGATATTGTGGCCACCAAAGATACGCCTGTAAAAGCTGTGGCTACCGGGCGTGTAATTTTTTCGGAATGGACGGCTTCAACAGGATATGTGGTCATCCTGGAGCACAACCAGGATTTGATATCTGTTTACAAGCACAACGGATCTCTGACAAAGAATCAAGGCGATATTGTCCGCGCCGGAGAGGTCATTGCGACCGTGGGGAATACAGGAGAACTTACCACAGGACCTCATTTACATTTTGAACTATGGAAGGGCGGAAATCCTGTAAATCCTGAGAATTATATTGATTTTAACTGAATATGATGTCTCTAAAAGCCTTAGGAGCACGCCTTCTGGCACGGTGGGTGCATCAGAAAACACGCCAATGGGCCGAAAACCCTGTAGAGGCACAGCGCCGTACCTTTGACCAACTCATTGCCAGGGGAAGAGGCACAGGCTTTGGGGCGGAGCACGGCTTTTCAGAGATCAAAGGGTATTCTGATTTCTCCTCCCGGGTACCCGTCAGGGATTATGAATCCCTCAAACCTTATGTTGAACGTATTTTTAATGGGGAGGACGATGTGCTTTGGCCCGGAAAACCCCTGTACTTTGCCAAAACATCCGGGACCACCTCCGGCGCCAAATATATTCCCATAACCCGGGAGTCGATTAAGGAACAGGTAAAAGCCTCCAGAAATGCCATCCTCAATTACATTTATAAAACCGGAAATGTTCGCTTTGTAGACGGGAAGATGATTTTTCTTCAGGGCAGTCCGATTCTCGATGAAAAGAATGGCATAAAAGTGGGGCGACTCTCGGGAATATCGGCACACTATGTCCCCGGGTACCTCCAAAAAAACCGGCTTCCTTCCTGGGAGACGAATTGTATTGAGGACTGGGAAACCAAGGTAGACCGGGTGGTGGAGGAAACTATTTCTGAAGACATGACGGTCATTGCCGGCATCCCTTCCTGGGTGCAGATGTACTTTGAGAAACTTAAGGAGATCGAAAAAAAACCAATAAGTATTATATTCCCCAACCTGCAATTGTTTATCTACGGAGGCGTGAATTACGAACCGTATCGGAGTAAATTCGAAAGCCTGATCGGCAGGAAGGTGGACAGCATTGAACTATTTCCGGCCAGCGAAGGCTTTTTTGCCTATCAGGATCAATGGGAAGATCGCGGACTTCTGCTGTTGCTTGAGGCAGGCATTTTTTATGAATTCATACCCGCGGATACTTTTTTTGAAGAGTCCCCCAGACGCCTGACCATCGGCGAGGTAGAATTAGGGGTGAATTACGCTATGGTGATCTCAACAAATGCCGGACTTTGGGGATATAATCTGGGCGATACGGTGCAGTTTACGTCCTTGAAGCCCTACCGTGTTATCGTCACCGGACGTATTAAGCACTTTATTTCTGCTTTTGGAGAACATGTTATCGCCAAGGAGGTGGAATACGCCATGGAAGAGGCGATACGCCAGTCGGGCGCCCGCGTGAATGAATTTACGGTGGCCCCTCAAATTCAGACAACAGAGGGCGAGCTCCCTTACCATGAATGGTTTGTGGAATTTGAAAAGGCCCCAGATAATATGGCGGAGTTTACCTCCGTTTTAGATCGGAGCCTGCAAGACCAGAATAGTTATTATTTTGATCTCATCGAGGGCAAAATTCTCCAAAGGCTTCGCCTTACCCAAATTCAAAAAGGCGGATTTCAGCAGTACATGAAATCGATAGGAAAATTGGGTGGGCAAAACAAAGTGAAACGTCTTTCCAATGACCGCGATCTCGCCGAGGCCCTTTATGCCTATGCCCTTTAAAGCATAGGCTCTTTTTCTTTGAGACCCCCCGGAGATCGGGAGATTCATGCTCTTGTGAACTACGTTTAACTGAAATTAAAATGTACTTTTGCGGTACATTTGTTTTCATGGAGGCAACCCGAGCACAGGAATCCACAAATGCGATAGAGCGCATGTACATCACCATGCGCCACCTTTTTAACCGCGGCTTCTACAAACCGATGGGGGTTTCCGGAGAAACGCTGCGCAATGCCCTGCTGCAGCTCCGCCCTGAAATTTACGGGACAATAGCCGAAGATAAGGCCGAACTCGAAGGCCTGATTTACGTCCTGGAACGTCTTCCGGAGGGGATTGAAGAGTGCAAATACATCAATTTGACGGCAGATGAAGGCTACGGGAGCTCGCACTTCATACCTATAGTGCCTCCAAAGCGCCGCAGAAATTGCTATCGCATTGACGAGGATCAGATGAATATTGAGATTACCCGTGGGCGCTCAGACATTTACGACATTCTTACACACCTGACTTTTCTCTTTATTGAATCCGGTAAAATTGGCAAGAGGGTGCTTATCGGGGATACGGGAGCTACTATCCGGGACTGGCAGAAACTGGAAGAGGCTTTTCGTAAAGGCAAACTCTCGGTATCCGAGCGGGAGATTGCCATTACGCACGCGGCGAATATTTTGGGCCGCTCCTTTGTGGAAATTCAAACGGTCTACGACAAATTCGCCACTAAAAAAGACCCGGAGCGATTTCTTAAGATTATTTATTGGCTGGGCAAACAGGCCATAGACGAAGAAATCACGGGAGATAAGCGGACGATTACTTTCAGCACACTGCTTCGGGAAGGTCTGGGCCACCATATTCACGGGGAACGCTGGGCCAATACCATTAAGACGGCCCTGGACAAGCACGGACTTATAGATCGCCCGCTGCACGTGATCAGTTCCAACATGCACAGTGTATTGAATACACTCTTTGCGAGCAGTGCGCTTAAAAAGGAATTCCCCAAGGGGCGATCCCTTGAGATTTTTGAGGCGCTCAGCGCCCAGGACAACGGGAAATTACAGGATAAGGTACGGGCCCTGGCCGTTAAAAATGGGATGTATCTTATCGATGACACCTCAGGGGCCAATATTGATGTTCAGATATTTGATCTGGCTCGCCTGACGGGCGATGCCTGTTGTTATGATATCCCCCGAGATGAGCCTTCAAGAACTCCGGTTATTCTGGTGATGGATTACGCGTTTGGAGAGCAGGCGTATGAGTGCATCGATGAGTTGCTAAAACCGTATCAGGGGAATACACAGGTCCAGTATCTCGACGTCAGATCGATATCGATTATGGGGAAGGCCGGAATTCTGACAGGAAAGAAAGGGGATCTCATGATTCCATCTGCGCATATCTTTGAAGGCACGGCCGATAATTATCCCTTTAAAAATGAGCTCAGCAAAGAAGATTTTGAAGGCAATGGCCTCTCGGTTTATGAGGGAACCATGGTAACGGTACTGGGAACCTCGCTTCAAAACAGGGATATCCTTTCCTTTTTTCATGAGTCTACATGGAATGTGATAGGCCTGGAGATGGAAGGTGTGCATTATCAGAAGGCCATACAGTCTGCCTCGAAAATCCGTAAAAGCATACGCCCGGATGTCGCTGTTCGCTATGCGTATTACGCTTCGGATAACCCATTAAAATCGGGCCATACATTGGCCTCGGGAGGATTGGGTAAAACCGGAGTCAAACCCACCTATCTGATTACAGATAAAATTTTGTCACAAATTTTTAAATCACAATAGTATGTCTACACCAGAATCCACCAAGCCAGATCCGTCTGACGAGATTGATTTGGGGCAGTTATTCAAACTTATTGGGAAAGGATTTCAGAACGTCTTCCGCGCTTTTCTGTTCGTTTACCTCTATTTTAAAAGGAATATTTTCTGGTTTGTCGGACTCGGATTTTTAGGAATACTTACCGGGTATCTCCTCAACCAGTTTGTAGAAGAAAAGCAAAAACTCGAGGTGATTGTAAGCCCCATTTCTGATGACACCCATTATTTGTTCGATACCAGAGTGTATTTATATGATATTGTAGGCGAAATCCAGTCGGAAATAAAAGCAAAGGACACTGCTTTTTTCAGGAGTTTAGGGCTGGATGCAGGAAAAATGAAGGGCTTTGAAATTGAGGTCGCCCCTTTAAGATATCAGGAAGAAGCCATGCTTGAAGATCAAAGTGGAACCCTTGAAGCCCTCAAGGACTTTGGGAATTCAGCCGCGATCTCAGACATTCTGCAATCGGAATTCCGCAAGAGAACCAAAAAGGATCAACGCATCACGTTTTACTTTAAGGAAACTACACCCGGAAAGGAATATGCAGAGAAAATTATGGCGTATATCAATTCGAACGGGTATTACCAACAACTTTTGCAGATTCAGGCGAACAACGCGGAGAAGCGGATCCAAAGGAACGATTCCCTTTATGGGCAAATTGATATGCTCATTGAGAATTACTCTGAAAAAATGACTCGTGAACAAACGGGTTCGCAGGGCCATCTTACCCTGGAAAACCAGGAATCCCTCGATGTTCCTTCCCTTTTTCAGCTCAAGAATGAACTGACTGAAGATACCGAACTTAAAAAACTGGAGCTTCAGATGAACCGGGATCCGATTACGATTGTCAATTTCGGGAATCCCCATAAACTCGACAAGCCACTTCTGCAGAAAGACATCGTTTTTTTCCCCCTGTCGTTTATGGCCCTGTTTCTATTGATTTCACTAATCCGTTATCTGAACCGTAAAGCGACAGAACTCAAAGTACAATGAAGGGAGTCTCCAAAAAGAAATCGATACTTATTACCGGAGGAGCCGGGTTTATTGGCTCACATGTGGTACGCCGTTTTGTAAAGCAGTATCCGGACTATCACATTTACAATCTGGATGCCCTCACCTATGCGGGAAACCTGGAGAACCTAAGAGATATTGAAGGGTCGCCGAATTATACTTTTGTAAAAGGAGATATTACCGACGGTGCTTTTTTGGAGAATCTTTTCTCCGAAAAACAATTTGACGGGGTTATACACCTGGCGGCAGAATCCCACGTGGACCGCTCTATTGCAGACCCTTTGGCTTTCGTAAGAACCAATGTCATGGGGACGGTGAATTTGTTAAATGCCGCCCGGGACCTCTGGAAAGAGAACCTGGCCGAAAAGAGGTTTTACCATATCAGCACAGATGAAGTTTATGGTTCTCTGGGACAACAAGGATTATTCACCGAGACGACGGCATACGACCCTAATTCCCCCTATTCGGCTTCCAAGGCCAGTTCAGACCATTTTGTGCGTGCCTATGGCGAAACTTATGGATTACCATATGTGATTTCAAATTGTTCTAACAATTATGGGCCAAATCAATTTCCAGAAAAATTAATTCCACTATTCATAAATAATATTTTAGAAAAGAAACCATTGCCAGTTTATGGCGATGGCAACTACACCCGAGATTGGCTGTATGTTGTGGATCATGCGCGAGCCATTGATATGGTTTTTCATCAAGGAGAAAATCATGAAACCTACAATATTGGTGGTTTCAATGAATGGAAAAACATTGATTTGGTTAAAGAATTATGCCAACAAGTAGATCAAAAATTAGGGCGTAATCAAGGCACAAGTCAGGCCCTAATCACATTTGTAAAAGATCGACCTGGCCATGATTTGCGTTATGCGATAGATGCTTCCAAAATTCAAAATAATTTAGGATGGACACCCTCCGTAACCTTTGAGGAAGGATTGTCCAAAACTATAGATTGGTACCTCAATAATGAAGCTTGGTTGGACCATGTGCGCTCTGGAGAATATCAAAAATATTACAACAATAAATAAATAAATGAAAGGGATTATTTTAGCAGGAGGTTCGGGTACACGACTTCATCCACTTACTTTGAGTGTGAGTAAACAACTTTTGCCCATCTACGACAAACCTATGATTTATTATCCATTGTCAGTTTTAATGCGAGCTGG
>CAKZOC010000196.1 GCA_937136025.1 uncultured Bacteroidota bacterium | reverse complement strand
ACCTGGGAAAAAGCGTATACACAGCAGAGGATCTGGCCGGAATCGAAACCACGGATGCAGGATTGCAGCAAAACATAGCGGTCCTACAGCAGATGTTTAGTTTTGCCCCCTCTATAGACGATGTAAAAAAACAGCTGGAAGGCGGGGTAAAGTACTTTGACGGACAAGTAAAACACAACCTCAACACAGAATTTGACGGGCGCGCAGTTGTGGGGGATGATCCCTACGACTTTAACAGCCGGGGGTATGGGAATGGAAATCCCATGAACCGTTCTGAGGACGAATCCCATGGGTCCCACGTTGCGGGGATTATCGCCGCCGAGCGGGGGAACGGACTCGGGGTTGACGGAGTGGCAGACCACGTGGAAATCATGAGCATCCGCGCCGTACCGGACGGAGATGAGTACGATAAGGACATCGCCCTGGGTATCCGCTATGCGGTGGACAACGGAGCCCGCGTTATCAACGCCAGTTTTGGAAAGTCCTTTTCTCCAAATAAAGAATGGGTTTACGAAGCCCTGAAATACGCGGCTGAAAAGGACGTGCTTTTCGTTCATGCGGCCGGAAATGACGGAAACGACCTGGACGATACGGCCAACGCGAACTACCCCAACGACCAGGTGTTTACCGGTCCTGAAATGGTGGACAATGTAATTACCGTCGGGTCTCTGGACCAGGCCTATGGCTCCGGGATGGTTTCTGCCTTTTCGAATTACGGGAAAACAAATGTGGATGTTTTTGCCCCGGGGGGTGGTATTTATTCCACCATGCCGGGAAACAGTTACGAGTTTCAGGGCGGGACCTCCATGGCGGCCCCTGCGGTCAGCGGGATTGCGGCCCTTATCCTCTCCAGATACCCCAAGCTAAGCGCTTCCCAGGTTAAAAAGATCATTATGCAATCCGGACTACAAGTCACTATTGAAGTGAATGTAGCCGGGAATGAGGAAGATAAAAAACCTTTATCTGCCATCTCCCGTACCGGTAAAATAGCAAATGCCTATAACGCCCTGATCCTGGCAGACCAGGTTTCGCGGGGCAAAATCTCACTATAACACAACATCATGAGGCTTTTCTGTATTCTCTTTCTGACAGCTGCCTTCGGGCTTCAGGGTCAGGGAAACCATTCCTATTGGCAACAACATGCGGATTACACCATGGAGGTAGCCATGGATGTAGAATCCTTTCAGTATCAAGGGACCCAAACCCTGGTCTATACCAACAATTCCAACGATACCCTGAACCGGGTTTTCTACCATATGTATTTCAATGCCTTCCAGCCCGGAAGTGAAATGGATATGCGGTTGCAGAGTGTTGAAGACCCGGACGGCCGAATGACCACAGAGGGGAAAAGCCGTATTGCCGACCTTGCCCCGGATGAAGTTGGCTATTTAAAAGCCGCCTCCCTGAAGCAGGACGGGGCGCCACTGGACCCTACACTCGAGGGGACCGTTCTCGTTGTGCCCCTGAACAAACCCATCCTTCCGGGGGCGAAAACAACTTTTGAAATGGTTTTTGAGGGACAGGTGCCCTTGCAAATACGACGCTCCGGGCGCAACAGCCGGGAAGGAGTCGCCCTCTCTATGAGTCAATGGTATCCCAAAATGGCAGAGTTCGATTTTGAAGGCTGGCATGCGGATCCGTATATCGCCAGGGAGTTTCACGGCGTCTGGGCAGATTTTGACGTTAAGCTCACCCTGGACAAAAACTATGTCGTTGGAGGAACAGGCTATCTGCAGAATCCCGAGGAAGTCGGCCACGGGTATGAAAAGGCGGGAACCAAACTAAAACGCCACAAAGGCAAAACGCTTACCTGGCATTTTAAGGCCCCAATGGTTCACGATTTTATGTGGGGGGCAGATCCGGAATACATTCACGACATCTTACCCATGCCCAATGGACCGGACCTGCATTTTTACTATAAAAACAAGCCGGAACTCCTGGAGAACTGGAAAAACCTCCAGCCCAAAACAGCTGCTGCCATGGAGTTCTTCAGCAAGAACATTGGACCCTATCCGTATGAGCAATATTCTGTCGTTCAGGGAGGGGACGGGGGAATGGAATACGCCATGAGCACCCTGGTCACAGGGGAGCGCAGTTTTGAAAGCCTCGTTGGGGTCATGGTTCACGAAATGGCCCATTCCTGGTTTCAGCATGTGCTGGCCACCAATGAATCGCGTCATGAGTGGATGGATGAAGGGTTTACTTCCTTTATTTCGGCCTTGTGTATGAATCAGATTATGGAGCGCGACAACCAGAATCCGTTTAAAGGCTCCTACAACGGGTATTTGAGCCTTGCGACTTCAGGTCGGGAGCAGCCGCTGGCCACCCATGCAGACCGGTATAGCTTTAATTCGGGTTACGGAATCTCGGCCTACAGTAAAGGTGCAGTCTTTCTGGCGCAACTCGGCTACATCATCGGGCAGGACAATCTTATGGCGTCCCTGAGGCGGTATTACAACGATTTCAAATTCACACATCCCACGCCCAACGATTTTATCCGGAGTGCCGAGCGCGTTTCGGGTATGGAATTGGAGTGGTATCTCACGGACTGGACTCAGACCACCAACACCATTGATTACGCTATTGAATCGGTGGCGTCGGTGGATGGGAACGAGAGCCAGACGGCCATAACCTTAAAACGCATCGGGCTCATGCCGATGCCCATAGACCTCCTGGTGGTGTTTAAGGACAATACTCAAAAAACGTATTACGCCCCCCTGAAGATGCAATATGGGGAGAAGGAAAATCCGTATCCCGGGATAGCGCGGGAGGTTTTGGCGGACTGGCCGTGGGCACAAGAGGTATATACCGTTACCGTGGACGCCCCTAAAGACCAGATCCTGGCCATACTCATCGACCCGTCTCTGCTGATGGCGGATATTGCCCCGGAAAACAACGGCTGGCAGGCCGAGTAAGCCGGATCAGTCCTCTGAAAACCAAAATGTGTTTTTGTAATCGTCGTTTTTAGCCTTGTGCTCCCGGTTACTGATGAGCAAATGCGTCTTATCGCGTTGCCGGCTCCGATAGCCGAGTAAGTGAAAAATGGGGCGGTTCAAGAAGCGGGCTACCGAGAGGTTGACCAGTAATTTGTCTTCCCCCGAATCGGCCCATCGTACCCCGGGCATACGCGTCAGCAGTTCATGTGTCTTCCATTTTCTCAGCTTCGCCGAGAGTTTCAGGGCCCAGGCGGGGGTCTTGCGAATCAGGAAAAAGCCTTCCTCCCCTTGTTTCTGGTAGAGCGGCATAAAGAGGATGCCTTTTTTCTGCATGGCCACCGGCGCTCCGGCCTCTGACCCCAGGACGGTTCCTTTGGGGAGGGGCTGAAAGCTCCAAAAGCCTTCGTTCATCCGGAACGAATGGGAAGCCGGCAACTCATGCCGGTAGAATACTTCATAAAAGTCATGGTCGGACTCAGAGGCCTGGTCCAGGCGCTTAAAACTATCCTCTCTTCCGGGGTAATCGGGCAGAAGCCCTGTGTAGACGAGGGTGAGCCAAATAAAATCTACCGCATTCGTTATGGCGGCAGGATCATCATGGGTTCCCGATTCGAATCCCAGTGCTACATAGCCCAATTCGTTGATATAACTCAGCAGGGGTCCTTCGAGGTACTCCTCAATACCCAGGATGACGGGCACCGGAAAAATTCGTGAAAAATACCGGTTGATAATGGAGTCATTTATAGTAATAAAAGGGCGGGTACGGCTGGACGTTGTATGCAGGTCGATAAAATAAAACGGAGGCGGGTGCGATTCCAAAAGCTCCTGAATGAGTTCGTAGATCAGTACGAGTTCCTTTTCTTCGGAGGATCGTTCAGGGTCCTGTTTCGCCAATACGGAATCCAGGCGCGACCGGCTCCAAATCCGATTCAGGTCGTGGTCCAGAAAACGCTCCTTTTGAACCAGGGCGGGAAGATTTCCGCGTATGCCGATAAGGGCACCTTTCTCCAATGCATTCCCCTGCCGCTGCAGGGTTTCATAAACTTCCGTCAGGGCTGCGACTCCCGCGGGTTCGTTCCCGTGTATGCCGCCAAAAAAAACCACAGTCGGGCCGGGTCTTTCTGCCGTAACACGACAGAGAATGCGTTCCCCTGTGGCGGTTTTATTTTCTTCCCTCTGGGTTTTTATCATATTATTGAATGTCGTTGGATGTCAGAATCCCTACCAGTATGTGCTCCACCACAACCGGAAGCCCTTCGAGGTTTTGTTCCCTCATGGCTTCCTCTGCGTCCTGCACCAGGGTCTCCGGATGAAGTGTTTTTGGGTTTTTCCGCATCACCTCCTGAATGCTCAAGGCATAGATCCGGTCGTCTTCACCCAGCTCCTCTACATCCTTCCAGGTAATCATCCCCACGAGTTTGTTGGCGTTGTTTAAGATCGGTAGGTGGTGAATGTCGTTCCATTTCATCATCCCGATGACCAGTGCCGCACTGTCCTCTTCCTGAGCTGTAATTATCTTGGTGCTCATCAGGTCTCCTACCCGCTGCTTCTTTTTGGTGTGCTTGTGTTCATGGCGCCTTCCCCGTTTCCAGGCATCCACCGGATAGCCCTTGTAGGAACGCTCAAACAAGGAAGCCGTAAGCCTGCGCAGGGCTTCAGGAGCGTTAAAGTCCTTCCGGAGTTCGCGATACGTTTTGACCATCCATTCCGAACCGTTCTGCGTATTGATCCGATTCTGAATAATGCCGAGGTAGTGTTCTGCATCTTTCCGGCTCACGTTGGCCCGGCTCAGCCCTTTATAGGCCATGGGCAGGAAGTGCTCCAAAAGGAGCTCTTTGGTCGGTATAATCTTCTCGCCCCAGTGAAATTGAGCCGCCATCCCGTATCGGGCTGCATTGAAAAAATTCTTTTTTGCGTCCCTGAAATCCATCTTTTTATGAATCTCTTCCCAATCCTTTGGGCGCCCGAGCATCACCCCCACCCAAAACATCATATTCGCGATTTCGTCAGAAGTGGTCGGTCCCGAAGGGAGGTAGCGGTTTTCAATCCTCAAATGGGGTTTCCCGTGGGTGCGGCCGTAGCAGAGTCGATTCCAGGGATAAACCGTTCCATTGTGGAGATTCAGGGCCGATAATTTCGGGGCCTTCCCCCCTTTGAGTTCCTCCAGACTGTCTGCAGGGTCAAAATCTGTTGAGATCAGGCTTCGAAACCGGACGATCGATTCTTTAAAAAAGTCGGCCGCGCTTCCTTGCGCCCATGCGGCTCCGAACCCCACTCTGGGTTCGCGCTCATTTAAGAGAAATGTGCTTTTGCGGGTATCGACACTCTGGGTGAAAAGCGCAATCCGGGTCTCCTCCCATAATTCCCGCCCCATGAGGATTGGGGAATTTGTACAAACACTCAGTACAGGCCCGGAAATGGCCTGAGCCCAGTTATACGTATTTGCAAAATCATCCGGGTCAATTTGCAGGTGGGCCTGAAAGCTGGTATTGCAGCCCTCGTACATGATGGAATCGTGATGGAGGTTTATCTCATCCACTCCCTTTATGTGTACCTCCATATTGCTTCCTTTCACCTCGGTAATGGCATCCGACAGGATCTTATACCGCTCCTTGGGCGTCATGTAGGACAATTTCAGGTAGGGGGTGCTGATGGTGGGAAGTATTCCGGTAATAATAATGTTGTTCCTGAACTTTTCGGCCACTTCCTGCCCGTAATCCAGCAGGGTGTTTAATTGTTTGTGCATCTCGGAAAAACACGATCCGCTCAAGGGGATGGGATCCAGGTTGATCTCCAGGTTATAGCGCGTGAGTTCCGCGGTGAAGTGGGGTTCGTTAATCGCCTCCAGGATTTCCACCGCCTGGTCCGACGGCTCCCAGTTTTTATTTACCAGGCAAAACTCCTGTTCGGCTCCGATGTGTATTGGATCTGTGGTAAAGGCCCCTGTTTTCAACATTTGCTCCAGAGCCTCCAAATCGGTCAGTAACCGGTAGAAATAGGTCTTGCGCTCCGAGGCGTCTTTTAATCGCTTGACGGTGTGTGTTCCCATAAAAACTGGTTTTTGACCCTAAGGCTCATTCGGGCAATTTAGCATAAGGCCCCGGCATGTTCTATGATAAATATCATTCACGCCGACCCCTAATTTATTGTTATTTTTGGACATGACCTCTTTTGAATTTCCAAAGAAACAGCGACTCTCCCGTAAAAAACTATGGGAAGCGGTCTTTGAAAAAGGGATTCGGCTCAAGGCCTATCCCCTGGCGCTTTACGCCCTCCAGGCGCCCCTCCCTGAAGACGTTCAGACTCAGGCGGGTTTTGCGGTGCCGAAACGCAGTTTTAAAAAAGCGGTCGACCGAAATCGTATCAAGAGGCTCATGAGGGAAGCGTACCGGCTCGGAAGGCCCGCGCATTTTAACACCTTGGAAAGACCCTTTGCCCTTGTATTTTTATACCTTGGAAAAGATACGCCTGATTTTGCCCGGATCTCCCGGGCCATGAAAGCCGTTCTAAATGAATTTGAAACCCATGAAGCGATTATTCAAGCCCAAACTGATCCTACCCCTTCTGGCCCTGACAGTCTTCCTGACAGCCACAGGGTTTAAAAGTGATTTTTTCGAGATTGCAAAGCAGGTTGAAATTTTTACAACCCTCTTTAAAGAGCTCAACATGAATTACGTGGATGAAACCAATCCGGCTGCCCTTATGGATACCGCCATTAAGAGCATGTTGGACGATTTGGATCCGTATACCCAATTTCTGAATGAACAGGACGTGGAAGCCTTTAAAATCAGCAATGCCGGGGAATATTCCGGAATCGGCGCACTGGTGCGTTCCTACAAGGACAAATTGGTTATTGTGGAGCCCTATAAGGACTATCCTGCCGACAAAGCAGGGTTGAAAGCGGGTGATGAAATCATTAAAATCGGGGACATCGCTGTGGCCGACTTTAAAGACGACGCCGGAGAACTGCTTAAAGGGGCAGACAACTCTAAGGTTTCCGTGACCTACAGGCGACAGGGCCAAACCGGCACTGCGGTTATTGAACGGGAATCCATAGACATCGATGCTGTTCCTTTTTACCGGATGGCGGACGAGCGCACAGGCTACATTGTGCTCTCGCGTTTTAATGCCAAGGCCAGCGAACAAACGCAAAAAGCGCTGGAGGACCTTAAGGAGCAAGGGGCGGAGCGCTTGATCCTCGACCTGCGCGATAATCCGGGGGGCTTACTTTCGGAAGCGATCAATATCACCAATCTTTTCGTGCCGAAAGGAGAGCTGATCGTAACCACAAAATCCAAGGTTAAAAAATTCAACCAGGAGTACAAAACGCGCAAGCAACCCGTAGATACGGAAATTCCCCTGGTGGTGCTGATTAATGGGCGGAGTGCTTCAGCCAGTGAAATCGTCTCCGGCGGATTGCAGGATTTAGACCGGGCCGTGGTGATGGGTGCGCGGAGCTTTGGAAAAGGCCTGGTGCAACGCCCGTTAAAACTCACCTATGGCACCCAGTTAAAGGTCACTATAAGCCGGTATTACACCCCCTCGGGCCGATGCATTCAGTCTCTGGATTACTGGAACCGGGATGATCAGGGCAATGCGGTGCGGAATTCCGATTACCGGGAATTCAAAACAAAAAACGGGCGGGTGGTTACCGATGGGGGTGGCGTGGCTCCCGATATTGCAGTTCGGGAACTCGGGTCTAATGATCTGATCACTGCCCTGCAGGAGAATCAGCTGATTTTCGATTACGCCACAGCCTATTCCTATCGCAACAGCTATGCAGACATTTCCGAATTTGAGCTTCCCCCTGAAACCTTAAAAGACTTTCGGGAGTTTGTTGGAAAAAGTGATTTTTCTTTTGAGACACAAACCGAAAAAAAACTAAAAGAAGCCCTCACCCTTCGGGATGAAGTGGTTTTTAATGACGCCATCGAATCCGACTTTAAATCCTTGTTGGCCAAGGTGGAAAAGCAAAAATTTAAAGCCTTTGATTCGAACGCTTCTGAAATCGAAAAGCTGTTGGAAGATGAAATCGTTAAAAGGTATTTCTACCGGGAAGGCCTTTACGCCTATTATCTCGACCACGATCCTTCTATTCTGGCTGCCCGTGAATTACTCGGCAATACGGCCAAGTATCGCGAAACCCTTCAATAAACGGATATGCGGGGTCATTGGGTGTATGCGCCTGTATTGTTTTTCCTTGCGCTGTCTGCCGCCTCGGGGCAGGGCGCTTCCCTGCAGCCGTCTCCTGAGCCCTCTGATGCGCCCTCGGTCGAATTAATCATCCTCGGCAATGTTCAGGACGGAGGAGCCCCCCATATGGGTTGTTCTAAATCGTGCTGTGCGCCCCTGTACACCCAGCCGAATACTACATTAAAAGTGGTCGCTCTTGGGCTTATAGATGCCTCTGAGGAGAAAACCTATTTATTCGAGGCCACTCCGGATATTGCTGCGCAAACGGCATTCCTTCGGGCTGCAGCGCCTTTTCAAACCGGGTCCGCCCCAGACGGCATTTTTATTACACATGCCCATATTGGACACTATACGGGGCTGATGTTTCTCGGACGGGAAACCCTGAATGCCGATCAGGTCCCGGTGTATAGTTTGCCCAAATTCGCAAGCTTTATCGCTTCCAACGGCCCGTGGGATCAATTGCTCGCCTTGAAAAACATCCGGATGAACCCTTTGGTCGAGGACAGGGCCGTCCGTCTGTCTGCCCACCTTCAGGTAAAGGCCTTTCGCGTGCCTCACCGGGATGAATACTCCGAGACTGCCGGGTTTGAGATCGCCGGACCCGAAAAGAAAGTCTTGTTTATCCCGGATATAGACAAATGGGAGCGCTGGGATACTTCCCTGCTTTCGGCTATTGAGCAGGCCGACCTCGCCTTTATCGACGCCTCGTTCTATGACAGCGCCGAGATCGGATACCGGGATATTGCCGAAATTCCCCATCCTTTCGTGGTAGAGTCCCTCGCCCTCCTGGAGGCCTTGCCGAGGGAGTTGCGCAGCCGGGTGTATTTCATTCATATGAATCATACGAACCCTATGCTGAACCCGGATAGTGAAGCGTCACGAGCCGTAACCGCTGCCGGGTACGGGATTGCCCGAATGGGGGATCGTTTTAAGTTGTAAGAAGTGGCGTCTGACCCGTATATCCGTACCCTGGAGCGCATTTTTGGGCTGCGAATTCTCGGGCACCAACCCGTCCGGGGGGGTGATATTGCCGCAAGCCACCTCTTGCAAACCTCGCAGGGCCCGTTATTTGTTAAAATACTTCAAGGGTCCGGGGGGTACGATATGCTGGCCGCAGAAGCCGAGGGGCTGGCCGCCCTGAAAGGGCCCGGGGTGATCTCGGTTCCGGAGGTGTATCAGTGTGCGCAAACCGAATTTGGAGCGGCCCTGTTGATGGAATATATTCCCACAGGTAGCGGATCTGAAGTTTCCCACGAAACCCTTGGGCGCAGCCTGGCGCTCTTGCACCGCTCCACGAGTGGCACTTTTGGATGGAGCCGTGCTAATTATATCGGTTCCCTGCCGCAAAACAACCCCCGGGAACAGCGCTGGGCTTTCTTTTTTGCCCGCCACCGCCTGAAGTTTCAATTTGATCTCGCGGTGTCTTCAAACTTTTTAGAGGCCCGGCAGGTCCCTGCTGTCGACTTTATGGTTCAACGGATTTCGTCCCTTCTGCCCGAGGTGCGCCCCGCCCTGCTGCACGGGGACCTCTGGGGCGGGAATTACCTTATTTCCAAAGACGACACCCCCTACCTTATCGATCCCTCCGTATACTTCGGACACAGTGAAGTCGATCTGGCTATGTCCCGCCTTTTCGGCGGATTCTCTTCCCGTTTCTACGACGCCTATTTTGAGGTTTCTCCGGCCCAGCCCGGGTTTGAAGACCGGATGGCACTTTATCAACTCTATTATCTTTTGGTCCATCTCAATCTTTTCGGGCGTTCCTATGCAGCGGGCGTTACCGATTCGGTGGATTCGGTTTTTCAGGGCTATTGCGGGTAATTCTTTACATTTAAGAGAATTTCAAGTGTATGAAGGCGTTTCGGCCCATTTTTTATGTGTTCAGTCTCTGTGTTGGCGGATTGATTCCCGGTTGTGAAGAAAACCGCGCCGTATCTGCGACAGATGGGGCCAAATACGGTACCTGGTCGGACTATCTAGGTGATCCGGGGCGGTCGCATTTCAGTACCCTCAATGCCTTTACCCCCGAGAATGTCAGCTCCTTAGACGTCGCCTGGGAGCACTCCCTGGAGGATTCCGGCCAAATGCAAATGAATCCCATTGTCGTCGATTCCATACTCTACGGAGTCTCTGCTTCCCTCCGCGCCTTTGCCCTGGATGCGCGCACGGGAGAGTCCCTGTGGGTCTTTGGAGACACCCTGAATCAGGCGGCCTCCACAAGCCGTGGAGTGAGTTACTGGTCAGAAGGAAAGGATAAGCGTATCTTTTTTACGGCCGGCCCGGAACTCTATGCGCTCGATGCCCTAACCGGAGTGCCTGTGCCTTCCTTTGGCGCGGGTGGGAAAATCGACCTGCGCTCGGGCATGCCTGAATCTGCCCGTTCCAAATTTGTGATTTCTAACACCCCGGGAACGGTTTATAAAAATTTGATTATCATGCCCCTTCGGGTGGCTGAAAGCGCCGGGGCGGCACCGGGAGACATTATGGCTTTTAGCGCGAAAACCGGCGCGCTGGAATGGGTTTTCCACACCATCCCACATCCGGGAGAACCCGGGCATGACACCTGGGAAGATCCGGACACCTATCTCAACACAACCGTCGGCGGGGCCAATAACTGGGCCGGTATGGCCCTGGACGAAACCTTGGAAATACTCTATGTCCCCACAGGTTCGGCCGCCCCTGATTTTTATGGAGGAGACCGGATCGGTCAAAACCTCTTTGCCAACAGCCTCCTGGCGCTGGACGCCAACACCGGAGCTTACCAATGGCACTTTCAATTTGTACACCACGATCTCTGGGATCGGGACCCTCCTGCCCCTCCCAACCTGTTGACCATAACGCGGGAAGGGATGGAAATCCCCGCGGTCGCTCAAGTCACAAAACAAGGATATGTCTTCCTCTTTAACCGCATCACCGGGGAGCCCCTCTTCGACATTGAGGAGCGGGACTTTCCAGATTCAAGCCTGGACGGAGAAGCGGCCTGGCCTACGCAACCGATCCCAAAAAAACCGAAGCCTTTTGCCCGACAGGCCCATATGCTGGACACTAGTGATATCAGCCGCTATGCGCCCAACCGGGAGGAACTAAAAGGCTTGTTCTTAAGTGCCGATCGAAGGGAATACCGGCCTCCGGGAGTGGATCCGGTTTTGCTGTTACCCGGATACGATGGGGGTGCGGAATGGGGAGGTGCCGGTGCGGATCCCGACAACGGGATTTTGTATGTAAACTCGAATGAAATGCCTTGGTTTCTTCAGATGAAACCCGTAGAGCAGGCTCTTTTTAACAGTCCGGGGGAAGCGGTCTACAACCAGCACTGTGTGATCTGCCATCAGAGCGATCGCTCCGGGGTGCCGGCCAGTGGGTTTCCGTCTCTGTTGGATCTGGAGCATCGGAAAACCGCAAAAGAAATCGAAACCCTTATCCTGCGCGGCAAGGGGATGATGCCTGGTTTTCCTCAAATTTCCAAAACCGAAAAAGCAGCCCTTCTCAACTTTTTACTGAATCAGGAAGCGGATCTGACGGTAACGGGAAAATCCGAAGTGACTGAAGTTCTGCCAAAAGATACCCCGGCCGCAGCCGTACCCTATCAGCACATGGGCTATTCGAAGTTTCTCGACGCCAACGGGCATCCCGCCATAACACCGCCCTGGGGTACGCTCCACGCGATAAATATGAGTTCCGGGGAATATTTGTGGAGTGTTCCTCTTGGGGACACCCCGGGGATTGATACCGCAGACGGCACCCCAACAGGAACTGAAAATTACGGTGGCCCGGTCATCACAAAAAACAACCTGCTTTTTATCGCGGCTACCAAGGACGGATATTTCAGGGCGTTTGATCGCCGGTCCGGAGAACTCCTTTGGGAGTATCGGCTTCCCGCCCCTGCTTTTGCCACTCCGGCCCTGTATCAGGTTGATGGGGTCCAATATATCGCCCTGGCTTGCGGAGGCGAAAAGTTAGGCACCCCGAAAGGAAATAAGATCATCGCTTTTACGCTCAAACTATGAACAAGCCTATTGAAATACTCGTGGTCGGATGTGGGAATATGGGAAGCAGCCATGCACGGGCCTACCACGAATTAAAGGATTTTGAAATTGCAGGGCTGGTCAGTCGGTCTGAAGAAAGCAGAGGCCGCCTTTCAGAAGCTTTAGGAGGGTATCCCACCTTTTCGAGTCTGCAGGAAGCCCTTGAAAATTCAGAGGCGGATGCGGTTTCAATCAATACCTATCCGGATTCCCACGCCCCTTTGGTCCGCCAGGCCCTCGAAGCAAATTGCCACGTTTTTGTCGAAAAGCCCCTGGCCACCACTGTTGAAGAGGCTGAAGAATTAGTGGCGCTGGCAATCCAAAGGCAAAAGGCGCTGATGGTTGGGTACATCCTCAGGGTCCACCCCGCCTGGATGCGATTTGTACAGATCGCACAGAAATTAGGGAAGCCCCTGGTCATGCGGATGAACCTTAACCAGCAGAGTTCGGGACGGGAATGGCACACCCATAAACAACTTATGAACAGCATGTCGCCCCTGGTAGACTGCGGGGTACACTATGTAGATATCATGTGTATGATGACCGGAGCCCGACCCGTAAGTGTTCATGCCATCGGAGCCCGCCTTACCGATGAAATCCCCGAGGGGATGTACAACTACGGACAGTTGCAGGTGCGTTTTGACGACGGCTCTATCGGCTGGTACGAAGCCGGTTGGGGGCCTATGATGAGTGAAACCGCTTTTTTTATTAAAGATGTCATCGGCCCGGAGGGCTCTGTATCCATCTCCGAAGTTCCGGAGGGCGATTCCGACGACATTGAAGGCCATACGAAAACAGGAGTTTTGCGAAGACACTATAATATTGTCGACGGGGAGGGACGGTTTTTACACCCGGACGCCTTTATAGATATCGAAAATGAACCTGACCACGATGGGCTTTGTCTTCTCGAGCAAGAATTGTTTCTAAAAGCGATCCGGGAAGGGCTCGATCTTACGACTCATTTGAAAGACGCCGTAAACAGCCTTAAAATTGTATTGGCAGCAGACGCCTCAATACGCCTGGGCAAGGTGGTTGAAATTGAAATAAAGGACTGATTTTTAAATATTTAATTATATGTTAATCCATCCGTAATATTTGGAAATCCGAGGTTTTTTTTTATCTTATGACATGATAAAAATGGAAAAAAAGGAGAATCAGGACCTCCTTCAAAAATCAGTAGAGCACCTTGAGGCTCGTGGGTTTGGAGACATCAAGGTAGACATGACAGGATATGAAAGCCCAAAGTCCTATCTCAAAAAGAGCTCAGGGAACTCCGTAACCCCTGACATTACAGCCTCTAAGAACGGTGTCAACTATTTTTTTGACCTGAGTTTAAAGTCTGAAAAGCCCACACTTCTAAAATCAAAATGGTTATTTCTGGATACCCTCAGCCGGATGAAATCCGAGCGTTTCAGAATCATTACATTCCGGGGACACTACAAATTTACCGACACCATGTTGAATGAATTGAACCTGGGCAGTAAAGATCCGATAAAGATCACCTAAGATTATTTCGGTATTGGGAAATTTATTCGGGCGCGTACACCATTCGCAAATGGGGTATCCCGTCCTCTTTATATAATTCACCCTCTGCCTTAAACCCAAGCGCTTCGTAAAAACGTTGCAGGTAGGCCTGGGCAGAAATGGCAATCGGGCAGGGACCCATTTCCCTGTGTATGGCCTGTATGGTAAATTCCATGAGCCGGGCCCCATATCCGTGACCCCTGAACTCCGTGGGCACGGCTACCCTTCCAATACTCGCTTCCTCAAAATAGTCACCCGGTCGGAACACCCGGCAATACCCGCACAATTCGCTGCCTTTCCATCCCAGCACATGAAGGGCTGCGTTGTCCTTGCCGTCCAGATCCAGGTAAATGCATTGCTGCTCGACCACAAAAATTTCTGAGCGTACCCGAAGCAAGGCATAGAGCTCCTCAAGGCTCAGCGCACTAAACGACTTTATTTCTATTCGCATCTCAATCCTGAACGATTATATTCTTACTATCACACTTCTCAAATTCCGGCTGTATATTCACATGATTGATGCCAAACTCTTGGTAAACGACCTTTTCAATATCCACCAATATCTTGTCGAACTCCGATAAGGCAATGTCTTTCTTAAAATCGATATGGGCTTCCATATGCAACTCATCTTCGTTGAGTTGCCAAATGTGAACGTGATGCACATTCTCAATAGGCCCGAGTGCGCATATCGCCTTTACAATCTGCTGAACTTCTATGCTCTCCGGAGTAAACAGCATAAGGACTCTTGTGGAGCTTTTCAGAAGCTGGTATCCCATATAAATAAGATACAGGGCTATAATTAAGGTCAAAAGCGGATCAATCCAGTACCATCCAAAAAAATACATCAGAATACCCCCCACAAGGACGGCTACAGACGCCATCATATCTGTGAACAAATGTAAATACGCAGAACGCATATTCATGTTCCTTTCAGAATCCGATTTCAGTAAGAGTACGCTAAAGCCATTGACGAGAATTCCGAGTATTGACAAGGCAATTACAATCCCCGTCCCTACACCCTGAGGGTTTAAAAACCGCTCGACAGCTTCCTTGATCAGAAAGATCGCAACTATAATGAGTGTTGCAGAGTTGACAAAAGCAGCTATTATCTCCGCCCGTTTATACCCAAAAGTCCTGTTCGTGGAAGCCTGTTTCTGGGAGAGGCTATTCGCCGCATAACTTATAATTAGAGAAACCACATCACTGAGGTTGTGCACCGCATCCGACAACAGGGCCAGGCTGCCCGAAATGATACCCCCCACCACCTGTGCGAGTGTAATGACCACATTGAGGACTATGGAAATAAGCAGGTTTTTCCCCTTGAGGTCGTGGCTGTGATGGTTGTGACTGTGATGGTCGTGGTGATGGTGTGTGTGAGCCATCGGCGGGTTTTCTAACTTAATTGCAAAAATCGGGGGTTACTAGGCACAGGGTATCTTTTCTACCCTGCGTGCGTGTCGCCCTCCTTCAAATTCGGTTTTCAAAAACACCTTTACCATTTCCAGGGCCTGGGGAATGGCGATAAACCGGGCGGGTAAACTAAGGATGTTCGCATCGTTATGGGTGCGGGCCAGAATAACCAGTTCTTTGTTCCAGCAAAGCGCTGCCCGAATCTGCTGGTGTTTATTCGCCGTCATGGCCGCTCCATTGCCACTCCCGCAAATAATAATACCAAAGTCTGCGTCACCACGGGCGACATCTTCGGATACCGGATGAACAAAATCCGGATAATCCACACTGTCAGAACTATCTGTCCCCCTGTTGATCACTTCATAGCCCATTGATTTCAATAATCCAACGATGGCTAATTTGTACTCGGTACCCGCGTGATCATTGCCGATAGAAATATTCATCTTGCCGTTTTTAAGGATTTGATATAAAGGTACAAACCTCTTGAGGAATCCTCTTTATTAAATTTAATGAACATTTCAGGTATTATAGAATACCAAAACAAAGGGATCCGACCCGTTACGGCTTTAGCAAATTGTTTATAAAACGTCAACAAGAAATAAAGAATTGTACTTGCATACATCACATGAAAACACCATTACGATTTACAAGCGCAAATAGCAAATACTATTTATAAAAATGCCTTCATGAGTTACTGACATTCCCTTGCAGGAAATGAACCATAAAATCTATTTTATTTATCCATAATTCTATGTTCACTTCACAATGAACTGTTTGTTGATAAAGATACTAATGCCCTGATACAGCGCTTCTTTCTATGAGTACTTCCTGTCAACGCTTCCTTTATAACGGAAAATACAACTATTTACTCCTTTTTTTATACCGCTATTCACACGCTATCATAATGATCATATTTTCTTTTAATTAAATAATAAACATTATAAAATATTATATGCTGTTCATTAGTTAATAATTCCCTCAATTGAAGTGATTTCCAATTGCCGCAAGAATAATTCGTAATTTTGCTTCAAACTAAATCGCGGATGACGAAGAAGAAAAAGAGGGCGAAAAACCATATTAAAAACGAAATTACCAAAGGGATCTTTACCGTACTGGAAGCGGAACCCACAAAAATTTTCAACTATAAGCAAATTGCATCAAAGCTCGAGATATCAGATTCAGAGGGGCGGAATTTTTTAATTAAAAGACTTTCCGAACTCGGGCAGAAAAAAAGAATCCTGGAGGTATCCACGGGGAAGTATAAGGCGCTTTACGTGCCTCAGGTATATACGGGAAAGGTAGATGTGAATACCCAGGGCAACGCCTATATCACTACAGAAGAGCTGGAGGATGATATTTTCGTCAGTTTTCCCAATCTCAATAAAGCCTTCCATAAGGATATTGTTGAGGTTCAGTTGTTTCAAAAACAGAAAGGTAACCGGAAAGAAGGAAAAATAACAAAGGTTGTCGAGCGGCATAAGACCACTTTTGTGGGTATTGTGGATCTCTATAAAACCTTTGCATTTGTGCGGCCGTCGGATTCCCGGATGTATACGGATTTCTTTGTACCGCTAGACCAGATGTCCAATGCCAAACACCGGGAAAAGGTACTGGTTTCCATGGAGAGCTGGCCTGAAGATGCCGATAGTCCTTATGGGCGGGTGACCGAAGTTTTGGGTATCCCGGGAGAGCACGACACAGAAATGCATTCTATCCTGGCCGAGTACGGCCTGCCGTATACGTTTCCTTTAGAAGTAGAGCACTATGCCAATCAGCTCGACACCGGTATTTATCAGGAGGAAATCGACAAGCGCCGGGACATGCGGGACATCCTCACTTTTACCATCGACCCGAAGGATGCCAAGGATTTTGATGATGCACTTTCTTTCAGAACACTCGAAAATGGAAACTTTGAAATCGGAATTCATATTGCAGACGTGTCTCATTACGTCCTCCCGGATACCATTTTAGAGGAAGAGGCTTATGAAAGGGCTACAAGTGTATATTTAGTGGATCGGGTAGTCCCTATGTTGCCTGAGGTCCTCTCCAATAATGCGTGCTCCCTTCGCCCCCGGGAAGATAAACTCACTTTTTCAGCAGTATTTGAATTGGACGGGGAAGCCCGTATACAAAAGCAGTGGTTTGGACGAACGGTAACGCACTCCGACGAGCGACTGGCGTATGAGGAAGCCCAACAGGTGATCGAAACGGGTTCCGGTGAAATTCCGGATGCGGTCTCCATTCGGGAAAAAGGGTATATCCTGCCCGATGCGGTGGTTCACGCCATTGGTCAGATGAATGGTTTGGCGAAAAAACTTCGCTCAAAACGCATGGAGCACGGAGCTATTTCTTTTGATAAGGTCGAAGTGAAATTCAACCTGAATGAAGAAAACGAACCCGTGGGCGTTTTTTTTAAAGAGAGTAAAGATGCCAATAAGTTGATTGAAGAATTTATGCTTTTGGCCAATCGGAAAGTCGCAGCGTTTATCGGGAAACAGCGACCTGAAAAGACTTTTATCTACCGGATTCACGACGAACCGAATGAGGAAAAACTTATTGCGCTGAATGGTTTGGTGAAACGATTTGGGCACCAATTGAATTTTCGGGATAAAAAGGCGCTGAACACTTCTCTGAACCAGCTCCTTGAGGATGTTAAAGGAAAAAAGGAGCAGAACATGGTGGACACCCTCACCATCCGGACTATGAGTAAAGCCGTTTACAGTACCCAGAATATTGGGCATTACGGTTTAGCCTTTGAATACTATACGCACTTTACCTCGCCCATACGGCGGTACCCGGATGTTATGGTACACCGCCTGTTGCAGCACTATCTGGACGGTGGGAAATCCCCGGAGTTTACCAAATATGAGGAACAGGCCAAGCACGCCTCCCAAATGGAGTATCTCGCGGTAAGCGCCGAAAGGGATTCCATAAAGTATATGCAGATCAAGTTTATGGAAGATCATCGGGATCAGGTGTTTACCGGGGTTATTTCCGGAGTCACCGAATGGGGCATTTATGTCGAGATCATCGAAAATAAGTGTGAGGGAATGGTGCGGATACGGGATATAAAGGATGATTATTATACCTTTGATGAACGTCAGTACGCCCTGGTTGGTGAGCGAAAAGGAAAGATATACCAGCTGGGGGATGAGGTTGAAGTAAAGGTAAAGAATACAGACCTCATAAAACGACATTTGGATTTCGCCCTGATCGGTAAAGCTCAAGGGTAAAAAGTAAACCCGACAATGAACCGCAACCTGTTCATTTTTTGTATTTCCTTTTTTGGGCTGTTGTTCAACCCCATAACAGCCCAGGATAAAAAGGTGAATCAAACCCTAAGCGCATTTTCAGAAATCAAGGTTTTTGATGGGATTTCTGTAAACCTGATTCCCAGCCAGAAGAACGAGGCCGTAATAAGCGGGGCTAATGTCGGCGATGTTTCCATTATGGTGAGCGAGGGAAGTTTGAAAATTCGAATGAAGGTGACCAAAATTTTTAGTGGTTACCGGACTTTTGTCGATGTGTACTACAAACAACCTTTACGGGTGATCGACGTTAATGAGGATGCCCGGATTATTTCAAAAGAGACCATTAAGCAAGAAGTACTTGAAGTAAAGGCCCAGGAAGGTGGTGAGATCCAGGTACAGGCAGATGTTACTCAGTTTCTGGTAAAGGTGGTCACAGGCGGGGTGATCAAGGCAACAGGAGTTTCAAAAAATCAGGATGTACAGATTAATACGGGAGGCAATTATAGAGGCAAGGATTTTAAAACCGGTTTTAGCACCGTAAACGTCAATGCAGGGTCTCTTGCAGAGATCCATGCCACGGATTATGTCAAGGCCACGGTAAAGGCCGGAGGAGAGGTGCTCGTATATGGCGACCCGACTAAAATGGATGAGAAAACAGTTTTCGGAGGCACAATTAAGAGAATGTAATTTGCGATGATTGAGGATATTCAGGCAGCTATTCCCCTGGGCTTTTTGCTGAGCTTTATGGTTGGGCCTGTTTTCTTTGTTTTGTTGGAAACCAGTGCAACCAAGGGTTTCAGGGCAGGGCTCGCACTGGATTTAGGCGTTGTTCTGGCAGATATTTTTTTCCTGGTAATCGCTTATTTCAGCAGCTTCCAATTACTCGAAAACCTGAGCAATCAACCGGGGCTTTACGTTTTCGGAGGAGTCATTCTTCTGGTTTACGGACTCACCACGTTTTTCCGATCAGATTTTAAAGAAAAAAAACCGAGAATCGTCACACGGAGTAGTGACTACCTGGGTCTTTTCGTCAAGGGGTTTCTCCTTAATTTTATAAATATTGGAGTCCTCGTATTCTGGCTTGGGGTCATCATTATTGTAGGCCCCAGCCTGAACAATCAACCCAACCGCATCATCACCTTCTTTTCCGCCATGCTGGGGGCCTATCTTATTACGGATATCTTTAAAATTATTCTCGCGAAGCAGTTGAGGCGAAAACTGACCCGGGATCGTATTTTACTGGTGAAAAAAACCCTGGGAATCATCCTGATAATCTGTGGCATTGTGCTGATCATTAAGGGATTTCTGCCTAAAGATCAGCTGAGTATTGAACAGGGCATAGAACTTATCCGGGAATAAAAAACCCCGGCAAGGCCGGGGTTCATTCTAAAAAAGGTGAGGCATCGAGCGGATTCGAACCGCTGTACAAGCTTTTGCAGAGCTGTGCCTAGCCACTCGGCCACGATGCCCTAATTTCAGGGAGCAAATTTAGTGTTTTTCTTTTTTAAAGGCAGCATCTTTCACGTTGTTTTGCTTAAAACTACGGTTACTTGTTGAACATCTCCACCTATGGGCGGGTTAATTTTGGAAATGGAAACTTCAGCTG
>CAKZOC010000195.1 GCA_937136025.1 uncultured Bacteroidota bacterium | reverse complement strand
TAACCAGCGCTCCAGGGTAACTTCCGACAGGGCACCTGCCCAATAGCGCAACGCATACATACAGGATTCTTCTGTAAACCAGGGATTATTTTGACGGGTGTTGTTGAGTAAAGCCTCCAGCTCGTTTTGTATTTCAGTATTGACGGGGGCTGGTGGGGCTCCTTTTGCACCGATATCCGGACTGCGTTCTGAAGTAAGCTCCCGGAGTTGTTCGCCCAGTTGGAGCAGTGCACGGTAAGAAGGATCTTTGGTTTTCATGAAATTTGTAGGTGAACGGATCAGCCCTTAACTTTGCACAAAAATACGGATCGCCGGGCTATGAACAAATCTGCGGGGATTCCTTCTTAGAAAAAGAAAATAGCAATGGCGATAATTATCACCGACGAGTGCATAAACTGCGGGGCCTGCGAGCCGGAATGTCCGAATACGGCCATTTATGAAGGGGCTGAAGAATGGCGCTATAGCGATGGAACATCCCTTAAGGGCAATGTAGTACTTCCCGATGGAAAGGCTGTGGACGCGGATGCTGTTCAGGAGCCCATCAGCGACGAAGTGTATTATATTTCACCGGACAAGTGCACGGAGTGTATGGGTTTTCACGAAGAGCCCCAATGTGCAGCCGTTTGCCCGGTAGATTGTTGTGTGCCGGATGAAAATCATGTGGAAACGGAGGAAGTGTTGCTCTCTAAGCAGCGTTTTATGCATCCGGACGACTAATCGTTGACTACTTTAAAGTTTTTCATCTCTTCCAGGGGCGCAATGATTTCAGTGTCCTGCCATATGGTCGGCTGGTAGGAATCCAATTTTTGAACAAGTATTTCTCCCTCAGAAGGCGAGGTATCCGGTGTGGTCGATGGACGAATAAGGATGCTTTCTTTCTGGCGTACGCCTCCTTCCAAAAGAAAATCGAATAGCACCTTTTTTCGTGACGCACTGTTTTCAATAAACTTTAAGCTGCGGTGTAGGTAAACGTAATTACCATACTCTTTTTGAATGTAATAGGGGTGATATTTTCCTGAGTCATCTGCCTGAAAAACTATCGTTCCCCGATCCATGTTTTCAATGTATTTAACGCCTAGCAACAGTTTTAGATTCACGCTTTGGCCGGTTCGCCCGTCGGCATATTGGTAGTCCGTTTTTAGAACGGCAAAAGAGGTCGCATCAATATAGAGTGTTCCTGCGAACTTCGCCTTGCGCTTCCTGGGGGTAAAACGAACCGCATAGACGTAAAAACCGTTGAAGTAAGTCGGTTTAACCAATTCATATCGGTATAAATCTTCATTGAGAAAGTCGGCCAGTCGGTTTTCGCTTTCGAAACCGGCCAGTGCGAGTACATCCGATATCCTCCTGTTGAGGGCCTTGGCACTTATACTATCTGCATACCCGGATTCCATCATTTCATCGCCCATCGAAATACTATCCTCTACGGTGAGTATTCCCGTCTTAACCTTATAGGTTTGCGCAGAGTCCAGATGTGAGAGAATAATCTTCTGCGCCCTTGCCTGTAATTTATCCGTAGTAAAATCATTTTTGGCATCCACAAGCTCCGTCGTCCGGTCTATCCATATCAGGCTGGTATCTTTTAAATCCTTGTAAACGCCGTTAAAGTCAAAGAAAGATACGGCGCGACTGTCGGTGATGTAGCGCCCGAGGGCATTGAGTTCTTCCCGGGCCTTTGCGAGTTGAGCTTTATCCAGTTCAGAATCCTTTTCGACTTCGAGATCGAGCTGATCCCAGTTCATGTGCTCCGACTCGCGGTAAAAGAAAGCGTAGTTCCGCTCGTCCATGCTGTAATTGACGGGGATATTCTTGTTTACTTGTCGGATGATCTCATCGGCCTCAGGGATCCGTTCTCCAATGCGCACCTCGTTGAGGCGGATGGCTGCAGGATTTAAACGCAGAATTTGATTTTCCTCCAAAGAAGCGGCGGGGATTTCCAGGGTTTCATACCCCATACAGGAGATCTGAACATTTCCTGAGGTCAGGCCCCCGGCTTCCAGGCTGAAATACCCCTCCTCATTCGAAATAGTGCCTTTGTTCACCCCGGTCACTACCGTGGCAAAGGGAACAGCTTCCCCGGTTTGTCCATCCACAATGCGGCTTGTGAGGGTTTGTGAATGCCCCATGGGGGCAAGGACAAACAGGAGGGCCAGGAATAAAAAGGTTTTCATACGCAATGGAAATTTTTAATGAGACGAGGGCTGCCTTCAATTGTTACAAAGGTCGCTGATCATGAAGGAATGCATACGTTGCTGAAAACATGAGTAGCAGGAGATCACAAATAGGGCTATATTTGCCCCTCTTTTGAAAGATAAAAGATCTCAACCAATAGATAACATACCATATGAAAGCAGGTATTGTCGGGCTCCCAAACGTAGGCAAATCTACATTGTTTAATTGTCTTTCGAACGCTAAGGCCCAAAGTGCGAATTTTCCTTTTTGCACTATTGAGCCCAATCTGGGCGTGGTCAATGTACCGGACCCCCGTTTGCAAATGCTTGAAAAGCTCGTGGAGCCCCAGCAGGTCGTGCCTGCCACTGTAGAAATAGTCGATATTGCGGGCCTGGTTAAAGGTGCCAGTAAAGGGGAGGGGCTCGGGAACCAATTTCTTGGGAATATACGTGAAACAGATGCCATTCTGCATGTTTTGCGCTGTTTTGACGATGATAACGTGGTTCATGTGGATGGTTCCGTAGATCCGATCCGGGATAAAGAGACCATCGATATTGAGCTACAGCTCAAAGACCTGGAAACCGTTGAAAAAAAACTGGAACGGGTAGGACGTGCCGCCCGGACGGGCAATAAAGACGCAATGAACGAAGCCCAGACGCTGGAAGCATTAAAGAAAGGCCTGGAGCAGGGGGTATCGGTACGCGCCATCGATGTGGGTTCCGATGCCTATGACGCCTATGTCAAACCTCTGCAGTTGCTTACCGACAAGCCTGTGCTCTATGTCTGTAATGTGGATGACAAGTCGGCTGTTTCAGGAAATAAACACGTGGATCGGGTAAAGGAGGCTGTGGCTGATGAAAATGCGGGGGTGCTGATACTCGCCGTGGGAACCGAGGCAGACATCAACGAATTGGAAACCTATGAGGAGCGCCAGATGTTCCTGGAAGATCTCGGTCTGGAAGAACCCGGATCTTCAAAGTTGATCCGGGCGGCGTATTCCCTGCTAAATCTGCAGACCTACTTCACGGCCGGGGAAAAAGAAGTCCGGGCCTGGACAATTCCCATAGGCGCCCCCGCGCCCCAGGCTGCCGGGGTAATCCATACGGACTTTGAAAAAGGCTTTATTCGCGCAGAGGTAATCGCCTATGCAGATTACGAGGCTCTGGGCAGCGAGGTAAAAGTCCGGGAGGCCGGCAAAATGAAGGTTGAGGGCAAGGAGTATGTGGTGCGTGACGGGGACGTAATGCACTTTCGCTTTAATGTTTGAGCCGGCTTAAGATTGGCGCGAGCAGTCCGGGATTGTGGACTATCAACATTTTCGAGGGGTCCTTTGTTAATTACTTTAACTACCCTGCATTTTGATTTCATCCCCTAAATTTTATATTAGCATGGGTAAACCCCCTATTTATGGCAGAAACCAAGTATACCGAAGATAATATACGTTCTCTGGACTGGAAGGAGCATATTCGTATGCGCCCGGGCATGTATATCGGAAAACTCGGAGATGGCTCCTCTCAGGACGATGGCATCTATATCCTGTTGAAAGAAGTTATCGATAACTGCATCGATGAATTCGTCATGGGAGCGGGTAAAACCATAGAAATCAATATTAAGGAGGAGCGGGTTACCGTTCGGGACTTCGGCCGGGGAATACCCCTGGGGAAGGTAGTGGACGTCGTATCTAAAATGAATACGGGTGGGAAATACGACACCCGAGCTTTTAAGAAATCTGTCGGCCTCAATGGTGTGGGTACCAAAGCGGTCAACGCGCTTTCATCTTATTTTCTTGTGGAATCCAGCCGGGAAGGGAAATCAAAAACAGCGGTCTTTGAACGTGGAGAACTTCAGAATGAAGAAATGCTGGAGGAGAGTTCAAGGCGAAGAGGAACCAAGGTTTCTTTTATTCCCGATACCGAAATCTTTAAAAAGTTTAAATACCGCAGCGAATATGTAGAGCGCATGCTGCGCTACTACGTGTACCTCAACCCGGGGTTGACCATTGTTTTTAATGGGGAGAAATTTCACTCTGAAAATGGCCTGAAAGACTTATTGGAAGATTACAACAATCCTTCGGACTTCCTCTACCCGGTAGTGCATCTCAAAGGAAGTGACATCGAAGTCGCTCTGACGCATAGCCGCACACAATACAGCGAGGAGTATCACTCCTTTGTCAACGGACAATACACTACACAGGGAGGAACCCATCAATCTGCATTCCGGGAAGCTCTGGTGAAAACCATCCGGGATTTTTACGGTAAAAATTACGATGCTTCAGACATCCGGAAATCCGTGATATCCGCTATTTCGATTAAGGTAATGGAGCCGATCTTCGAAAGCCAGACCAAGACAAAACTGGGCTCGACGGAAATGGGGGGGGATCTGCCCACAGTTCGCACCTATATCAATGATTTTGTGGGCCGCAACCTGGACAATTATCTGCATAAGAACCCCGAGACCGCAGAAAAAATTCAGCGCAAGATCATCCAGGCAGAAAAAGAACGCAAGGAGCTCTCCGGGATTCGTAAACTGGCTCGGGAACGGGCTAAAAAGGCAAGTCTGCACAATAAAAAGTTAAGGGACTGCCGGATCCATTTAGATAGCATGAAGAACGACAGGCGTTTGGAAACCACCCTTTTTATAACGGAAGGGGATTCTGCTTCAGGCTCAATTACCAAGTCCAGAGACGTGAATACCCAGGCGGTCTTTAGTCTCAGGGGGAAACCCCTGAATTCTTATGGGATGAGTAAGAAGATCGTCTATGAAAATGAAGAGTTTAACTTGCTGCAGGCAGCCCTGAATATCGAAGATTCTATAGAAAACCTAAGATATAACAATATCGTCATCGCTACAGATGCCGACGTGGATGGCATGCATATCCGCCTGCTGCTCATTACGTTTTTCCTTCAGTTTTTTCCGGAACTCATCAAAGAAAATCACCTCTATATCCTTCAGACGCCCCTTTTTCGGGTAAGAGATAAAAAACAGACCATCTACTGTTATAGCGAAGAAGAAAAAAGAAACGGTATAGCCCGGTTGTCGGGAAAACCCGAAATAACCCGTTTTAAGGGCCTTGGTGAAATATCCCCCGACGAATTCAAACACTTTATAGGAGATGATATTCGACTGGAGCCTGTAATGATGGACAAAGCCATGTCGATTGAAGAGCTTCTGAAATTCTATATGGGAAAAAATACGCCCGATCGTCAGGGGTTCATCATCGACAATCTCAGGGTGGAACTGGATTTAGTCGCAGAATAAAAACACTAAAAAGATAGCTTCTTTCTTTTATGGAAGAAAACGAATCCCCTCAGGGGCCACATGAAGAGTCGCAGGATCAGGAAGCCCTTACACGGGTAACCGGAATGTATAAGGATTGGTTCCTGGATTACGCTTCCTATGTTATTCTGGAACGCGCAGTGCCGGCTATTGAGGATGGTTTTAAGCCTGTACAGCGCCGTATTATGCATTCCCTTAAGGAAATGGATGACGGGCGGTATAATAAGGTTGCCAACGTCGTGGGAAACACTATGCAATACCATCCCCATGGAGACGCGAGTATTGCAGACGCTTTAGTGCAATTAGGTCAGAAGGATATACTGATCGACACCCAGGGAAACTGGGGAAATATCCTGACCGGGGATGGGGCAGCGGCTTCCAGGTATATCGAAGCCCGCCTCTCCAAATTTGCTTTGGAAGTTGTTTTCAGCCCCAAAATCACGGAATGGCAGCTCTCTTACGACGGGAGAAGGAAAGAACCTGTGCATCTGCCGGTAAAATTTCCATTGCTCCTGGCTCAGGGAGCAGAAGGAATTGCTGTGGGGCTTTCCACGAAGATATTGCCGCATAATTTCAACGAACTCATAGAGGCTTCCATTAAGCATCTAAAAGGGCAGCGTTTTAAGTTGTATCCGGACTTTCCTACCGCTGGAATAATCGATGTCACCAATTATAATGACGGCGAGCGGGGAGGTAAGATTCGCGTACGTGCTAAAATAGCTCAAGAGGATAAGAACACCTTGAAAATTAGTGAAATACCCCATGGTACTAATACCTCTAGTTTAATTGATTCTATCCTGAAGGCCAATGACAAGGGCAAGATAAAGGTTAAGAAAATAGAGGATAATACCGCTGCAGAAGTAGAAATTCTGGTACACCTGCCTTCCGGGATTTCTCCAGACAAGACCATTGATGCCTTGTATGCCTTTACCGCTTGTGAATCTTCTATATCTCCTCTGGGATGTGTTATCGAAGACAACCGGCCGATCTTTATTGGTGTCAGTGAAATGCTCAGGCGATCTACGGAACACACAGTGGAGTTGCTGAAGGCGGAACTGGAGATTCAGTTGCAGGAGCTTCAGGACCAGTGGCATTTCGCCTCCCTGGAACGGATTTTTATAGAGAATCGGATCTATCGGGATATCGAGGAAGAAGAGACCTGGGAAGGGGTTATTCAGGCGATTGATAAAGGATTGAAGCCTTTTACCGGGCACCTGAAAAGACCGGTTACAGAAGAGGATATTACCCGTCTGACCGAAATTCGGATTAAGCGGATATCGCGTTTCGATCTGGACAAAGCGCAGCAACTGATCGATGGGCTGGAGGAGCGTATTGCGCAGACCCGGCATCATTTGGAACACCTTACCGAGTATGCGATCAGTTACTTTTCAGAGCTACAGAAGAAGTATGGAAAAGGGAGGGAGCGAAAGTCTGAAATACGTGTTTTTGACGACATTGAAGCCACAAAAGTGGTCATTCGCAATACAAAACTCTACGTGAACCGGGAAGAAGGTTTTGTAGGGACTTCCCTCAAGAGGGATGAATATGTTACGGATTGCAGTGACATCGATGACATTATCGTCTTTACGGCCGGGGGTGAGATGATGGTGACCCGGGTGGACAGCAAAACCTTTATCGGCAAGAACATCATCTACGTGGCCGTTTTTAAAAAGAAGGATAAACGCACCACCTACAACATGATCTATAAAGAAGGCAAAGGCGGCGCTACCTACATTAAGCGGTTTAATGTGACTTCCATTACGCGAGACAGAATGTACAGCCTTACGGGAGATAAGGCAGGTTCTCAGGTTTTGTATTTCAGCGCCAATCCGAATGGGGAAGCGGAAGTAGTAACCGTGCTCTTGCGGCAGAAAGGCGGGATCAAAAAATTGAAGTGGGACCTCGATTTTGCCGATGTAATGATTAAAGGGCGCAATGCAAAGGGCAATATCGTTACAAAGTATCCCGTAAAACGCATTGAGCTGAAGGAGAAGGGGTTGTCCACGCTCAAACCGCGGAAGATATGGTTTGATGATACGGTTCAACGCCTCAATGTAGACGGCCGCGGGGAGCTTTTGGGGGAATTTACGTCCGAAGATCGCCTGTTAATCCTCACTCAAAAAGGGATCGTGAAGACTCCGATTCCTGAGCTTACCATGCACTTCGAGGCAGACATGGTCGTTCTTGAAAAGTGGATTCCCGAAAAACCAATCACAGCAATCTATTGGGAAGGGGAGAAAGAATTATTTTATGTAAAACGCTTTCTGATTGAAAACCCGGAGAAGGAAGAGTCTATTTTAACCGATCATCCCAAGACCTATCTCGAGGCCATCTTTACAGATTACAGACCTGTTGCCGAACTGGTATTTGCTAAGAAAAGAGGGAAAGAGCGCCGGGCGAACCAGACTATAGATCTGGAAGACTTCATTGGCATTAAAGGCATTACAGCCATGGGGAATCAACTCACCCGGGAAAAAGTCCTGGAGATCGAGGTCCTCGACCCGCTTCCCTATGAGGCCCCTGAAAAGAAAGCGCCCCGAGATATGGAGGTTATCGGGGAAGACGTCATCCCTCCAGATGCTGAACCTGAAGCGGGTGCTAAAGATGCCGATTTGGATTCAAAGAACCCGGACCAGCCCACGTTGTTTTAAATGGAAGCCGCAATTCCCGGAGCATCAATCGATATGCGGGTAATGTCTGGGGCCAGCACGATTTCGTAAAGGGAAGGATAAGCGATGCTGCGCGCGCGAGCAGGCTGCCTGAAATCTCCAAAATACTTAATCGGTTTTGATAGCCGTGCCCCGGGATGCCTGTGATTCCCCCACCAGCTTATACTCGAATGTATACGAATTGTCAGTGGTAGATAAAATTTTCATGTGAATAGGCTTTTCTTCCCCCGGGGATCCTGGATTCAGGGTTGTCACGATATATTCACAGGGGTTGATCCATCGCACGGAGGCGGAGTCCGTTCTACCCTGGAATTGAGAAATCTCGAGATTTGCAGTGCGTCTGAAATCAGTCGTTTCTTCCACGCCGTCAATCACGGCGGTGTATTGAAAGGTGCCCGTTTGAAAGCGCTCACAATCCCTTTGCGGCGGGGTGCAGGCCGAGATCATGGCAATAAAGATAAACAGCAGGAATACTCTCATAAGGCAAAGATAAAACGATTTGGACGAATCCCTCTTATTTCGTGTGCGAGGGCAAAAACTTTTTGAAGCTTCCGTCTTTGTAGAATATGACAATAGATTCAATTTGTGTACCTACAGGCTCCGGGTCTCTATGAGACAGTTCGTCCAGGGGAAAATTTGGAGCCGAGGGGGGAAGGGTCTCAGATTCCGGAAAATTACCTTTACCGTTTAAAAGCCAGTATAAATTGACCTCCGGGAATTCCCGAACCACCTTTAAAACAAAATCCAGACTGGGCTTATTTCGGCCACTGAGCAAATGCGAAATACTCGAGCGTTGAACGCCTATGGTGTCCGCAAAAGCAGAGGCGTTCAATTCGTAATGGGATAGGATTTGTTCCAGTCTTTCCTTAAAGGCATTAGTGTTTACCATGATAACTTTTTAAAGACCCCAAAATCTGCAATTTATCCATAAGGATTACGAAATTCTGCTTTAAAATTTAAACTTATTGTAATTATAAGATACTTTAAAATATTGAAATAGAATAAATTAAAGTTTCGATTATTAATTCTAATTACAAATGTAACAAATTGTAGTTTCAGTCGACCTTATTATCGCTTAAATGACTTAAAATAGATTACAACTGTAACTTAATTCTGCCCTACCTTTACACCTGACACCTGGTGAAATGATCGGTTTTTCAGAATATGAGCAGATAAAAGTCAAGGCCATTCAGGGCAGGTACCTGCCGCCTGAACCGGTGTATGATTTTTTGAAATCCACCCTGAATTCAAATGCGATTGAAGTAGCCGGGCACTCGGTGGAGGATCGCGAGATATACGCTTTGAAGCTAGGGAGCGGACCGAATAGGGTACTGATGTGGTCTCAAATGCACGGCAATGAGTCCACAACGACCAAGGCGCTAATGGATCTTATCCAAAAATGTCTGATGAATCCACCCAAATGGATGGAAGGTGTGGAACTGCTCCTGGTTCCTGTACTGAATCCGGACGGTGCAAGGGCTTACACCCGCGTGAATGCAAATCA
>CAKZOC010000194.1 GCA_937136025.1 uncultured Bacteroidota bacterium | reverse complement strand
AATCACACGGGATTCTTTGAGATCCGGCGCATAGATCTCGAGCAATTCGCCCTTGTTTCCTTCCAGAGGCAGATAGTTGAAGAAAGGATTTGATCGCAACCCAAAGCCTTCGCTGAAAATCACTCCCTCCGCCTGAAGTCCCCCATAGCGCACCCCCTGATGCTCCATCTGAAGCTCCGAAAAACAAAAGGCTGCGCTTTGAAAACTTCCAAGACCCGCGAGGTACTCCCGATAGGCACTCAGCAGACGCGCCGTATGAACCCGGCCTGTATGCAGCACTTCTCCGTAACCGTGTGGGGCGCGAATGGCCTTATTGGTGTTGGAAAGAACAGAAGTAGACAGGTATTCGGAAAGCCCGGGCTGATCGGTAGCTTCAAACCACTTGTTCTGTTCTCCCTCAGAGGCAAAAAGGCGCAGAATCGAGATTTTTTCATCAACATCCACCCCGAGTTTCTTTTCGAGCCCTTTGTAAAACGGGAGTGCCACCTCCATCAGGCGTTTCCCCTCCCAGGTCAGGTTAAAGCGTTTGAGCACCACCGGGTTGTAGAGCCCCCCTGCCACCATAGAGGCCTTTTGAGAACCATCGTCGAATACGGTGACCCGATGCCCTTCCCTTAGGAGCGTTTCAGCAATGGCAAGGCCCGATAGGCCCGAGCCAACAATGAGGTAGTGTCCCATGAGATCAAAGGTACAGAAGATTTGATCAGGGCGGAACAGCCCAAAAAAAAACAACCCCGGAACACAAAGTCCCGGGGTTGTAACTGTATTGAATTGGAAAAGCGTTTAATACGCCCACATATCTTGTTCGCGATCCCGGATAGTCTCCTTGATGCGTTTCGATTCCAATAACTGGAACAAAGCGTTGTCTGCGATATAATCTCTGATTTCCCGGTCTCCGTGCACATTGTCTTCCTTGTAAATCACCGCATTAAAGCGACGTGCATTTAACAACATGTCAAAAGAGATAGGCATGGCCGAATTTCGCGCGTTGAAAACCTTGGCATCATGCAGGATTCGACGCGCACTCGGGTACCAGACCCAGAATAGCTCAACAAGGGCATCTTCCGGAGCCATAGACTCATCTTCGATGAAGTTAACGTCAGGAGCTACTGGAGCGATTCCGAGCAGTCGGTATTTGAGTTCCCCCATCCGCTTATCGAAGTACCAAATTCCTTTGATGCGGTACTCCACGATATCCGCGGCATCCAGAGCTCTCCGGTTGACATACTCAGGAGAGAGTTCTTCTCCCGCATTGAGTTGCTCGTAACCCAGATCCGTGGTATCCACTTTCTGAAGCGTAGCCGTCAGATCACTGTATTTCCTTTTTTCGGTAAAATAGGAATCGACATAAACATCTTCGAGTTTCCCACTTTTGATATTCCGCATCAGAACATCGTAAAGAGATCTTCTGTCTGAGCCGATATCCACAGTATCTACAGGGTAGTACATCGGAAAGTTAACCCGCTCGTCAAGGTCGATAATCTCCCAGACGGTTTTGGACCAGAGTATATCCCTGTCATCCACGTAACCGTAGTCTAAGGGCGCATCGTTGTCAATATCCTTCTGCTCCTGAGTCCGAACCCCGATCTCGTCGGGTTTCTTGGCGTTCAGGATATTGGCCTGGGCCATTCCGGTGACCGGAAGTAAGGCTGCTGCGCCGATTATAAAAATGTTTTTCCAATTCATTATTTCAGTTTCTTTAAAACCGGTGCAGTTTCCAACAGGAGTCCTGCACCGGATCTATTGATAAACACAATCTTATTGAGTGATCTCCACAACAACCGGAGCCACTTTCTTCAACTTATAACTTCTGTTATTCGTAATCTCTGCCTGGATATCAAAAATCTGAACGGCATCACCTCGCTTGGCACGTTTAAGTGCACCTTTAGCTCTTGAATCCAGTTTGTCTCCTTTTACATCTACTGTAGGCTGTCCGGGAACTTTGAATTTGAATCCATTCACCTTGAGGTTCAGGTCAAAATCAAAGTCTTCCAATACGGCACTGATGGTGGAAATCTCCAGGTTACGTCGCGGCATGCGCACACTACCTGTTTCTCCGCGAATAGCTCCAGTCGGCCTTGGAATATCCTTGATGCGGAACTCAGACTTGGTCGAGATACGCTGTCCGTCAGGAAGTGTTCCGGAAGCAGTAATGGTAACCGCACGGCCAGTGCCCGGGTTCATTATATAGTTACTTCCTTTACGCTTCGTCAGACCTGATGCGGATGCACTCACCTTATTGTCAGGAATTCCAGGGATAGAGATGGTCATCGGGTTAGATACGCCCCGGTAAACCACATTCATCTTATCTGCAGAAATTACAGCAGCATTCGGCTTGGAAATAGTGGAGAAAGAGTTCTTTACAGGAACTTCTTTTTCGTTTCCATCCTGCATATAGTACAGGTTACCTGTGATCTCATGGTCGCCGGGATTTCCAGCGCCGATCAGCATTTTAACCCCGCCATTCTGCAGTTCAAAATCCTTGCCTTCTGTCAGTTTACGACCGTCAAGGCTCAGTTCTGCACGAACCGGCTTGGCCGATTTATCTGTCTTACCAAGAACAATACTTCCATTGAATTTATCTCCGGAGTAAAAAGCTGATTTCTCAGTTTCCAACAAAGTGGAGAAATTCGCAAGGGAAATCTGCTCAGTCAGCTCACCTTGAAGCATGGCCTTCAGGGCATCTTCTTCAGTGGCTTTAATGTCCGATTGCAAAACGCTCAGTTTGGTCAGGGAAGCGATCAGCGGGAAGCCTTCTACATGGTAGTTCAGCCAGTCCACTTTAACTCCATCCCGTCGCGTTACTTTTCCGTCCGCGTCTCCGGTTTGGAATCGCTGTTCCATCTCACTGGTTACCTCAGGATACTTATCCCCAAGGATACCGGTTACACTGGCGCGATAGTCTGCAATACGTCTCATAAATTCAACCCCTTCAGCAGACAATTTGTCTCCCTGGAAGAATTTCTGATCCAGATAATCCGACTTATCCATCACCTCGTAATCCGAAGGATCTTCAATCCCTTCTACAAGAGACTTTTTGATGGTTTCGATGTAGTCGTAATACTCCTCTGAGAGTACCTTGATCTTCTTTGCATCTTCATAGAGGGCGGCGTATTTTGTCTCATCCTCTGATGCTTTGGTTTCCAGACCCTCGAGGAACGCTGTATTGCTCTCCGTGGATTTGTTATTGGAAGCTTCCATCCGTTCGTTCAAAAGACCGAAGGCGGCAAGAACTTCCTTGCTCATATTCAGCGCCAGCATAGCGATGAAGATCAAATACATAAGATTGATCATCTTCTGACGCGGTGACGATTTTCCTGATGCCATTGTTTCTAATTAGTTGTTAGTAGTTACTTTGATTTGGGAATTGCTAAACAAACAACTGAATTAGTTCCTGTTCATCGCGGTCAGCATACCTCCGTACACTCCGTTCAAAGAGGACAGGTTACTAGCCAGGGATTCCATTTGATCCTTGAGCGCACCGGCATTCTGAACCACTTCCTCATTGATGGAAGCCTGACGGCTGGCGCTTTCAAGTTGTACTTTATAAAGACTGTTCAAAGACTCCATTTGAGTCGCAGCTTCAGCCAGCTCATCGGAATACTTCTGAGTAGACTCGATGGCATTAGCAGTAGGAGCGATTCCTTTGGCTGCACCTTCAAAATTGCGGATGCTCTCTCCCAGGCTGCTCATCAGCTCAGAATCGATATTGGCCTCTTTAAGGAGTTCGTCGAGTTTCCTTGAAAGCAGACCTTCAGCTTCTTCAGCTTCAGCGGCCGCGTTCAGGCGTCCCTGGGAAGATCCACCAGCGAGTTCCGGGTAGACCAAAGACCAGTCGTATTCGTCGTCGACAGGTTCGAATGCACTGATAGCAAAAATAAGGGCTTCTGTGATCAGACCAATGGCCAGGAGGATACCACCGTTAAGCGGACCAAATTCCCAGTGCAGGATCTTGAACAGCGCCCCGATAATAACTACCGAAGCCCCAAGGCCGTAGGCCATATTAAAGAGTTTTTTTGTTGATTTAGACTGTGCCATAATTAAGAATTTAAATAGTTAAGTTTAAAGGTAAAAATTGCAGGTTTAGTTAAAGTTTATATTGTATAACGTACGCGTTATTTCATGTTATTGGGTAGAATCTTCTTCTCCCATGTAATCCTGAACCGTTCGGAAACCGATGTAGCTTCGGGCAGAATCTCTGTATTCGTAGTCCCGGGTACTCACCTGAAGGAAGTATGCAACATCTTTCCAGGATCCACCCCGGATAATTTTCCGGCGGTTGTCCTGAGAATCCGCATTCGGATTCATCGTAGAAGCGTAATTGTACGATCCCTGATAAAAGCTCGAATTCGTCCACTCAGAAACATTTCCGGCCATATTGTACAGATTGAACTCATTAGGCTCGTATGATTTAGCCTCCACAGTGTAGAGCGCCGCATCGGCCGCATAATCCCCACGCTGGGGTTTAAAGTTAGCCATGAAACATCCTGTGTCACTGATAACATACGGACCACCCCAGGGATAGGTTCCCCCTTCGATTCCGCCACGGGCTGCATACTCCCATTCCGCTTCGGTCGGAAGCCTGAACTGGTTTACAAACTGCCGTCCACGATCACGCTGGTCGTCATTTTTGAATTTGGTTCTCCAGTGGCAGAACGCCTTGGCCTGTGTCCATGACACACCCACTACCGGGTAGTCACTATACGCATCGTGCCAGAAGTAGTCGTTATGCATGGGTTCATTATAGGAATACTCAAAATCGCGGATCCAAACGGTAGTATCCGGATAGACTGCGGTTTCCTCCTTGCGGATAAAATCCCTTCGGCGCCCTTCCTTAGAGCGGGCGGCTGCCTCGATATCCATCCAGGAGTACTGGTATTTTATTTTGGTTACGTCCAGGGTACGCTGGCCGTTGTAAGACTCATCCTCGGGCAGGTACATAGAATCCACCATGACCTCGGCGTAGTACTCATCCGGATACTCAGAAGTGTCCCAAACAAGATCTTCATCCCAGTTCAGGGCGCGACCCTCATACAGATTGTCTCCAAAACCTACATAGTTGTCCAACATATACTTGTCGTATGAAGATAAATCTGCCGTATCGGCATCTTTAAATGCATAGGCTCCAATACCGTCGTCTTCTGGACTGATGCCCAACTCATCCGCGAGGATGGCGAGTTTCGTCCTGACCACAGAATCTTTCACCCATTCGACAAATTGCCGGTACTCACTATTTGTGATTTCCGTATCATCCATATAAAAGGAACGTACGGTAACGGTCTTGGTTGGAGCGTTGAGTGCATCGGCCATATCCTCTTCACTCTTACCCATAATAAAAGACCCCCTTGGGATGAGCTCCATCCCGTAAGGTTTTTCCGGATGCCACTGTTTACCCTGGACTCCTACCAGTTCTCCCCTGGTTTTGGAACCACAACTGCTGAGTAAAAAAACAAACGCTATAGATGATAACAATAGCTTTTTCATACGTAAGGTTAATTTCAATTTAGACTGGTAGACAGAAATGTCAATGATTATTCACTAAAACTTAAAATCGAATAATTTATTGTACGAATCTGCCTCACGGCCATAAAAAAATTTGGTTTAGTTAAAGCCTTTTCGATAGGCCTTGAACCACCTTTCAGGGATATTCTGGTTGCAAGCATCCAAATAGTCCCGTTCGGTGCATGGTAATAACGCGGGGGAGTTTGATTTAGTATATACCAGAGGAAGGTTCGGCACTTCTACCCACCATCTTTCGGTAAGCGTGCTTTTAAAGAATACCAGTTCCTCCGATTCACAGAGCACCCGGTATTTGGTAAAATCGGGATCCGATGCAACGGGCCGCTCGATAATACTGAAGTTATGGCCTTCCAGGAAATACCAGATCATCTGGGCCACCAATTGGAAGGACTGCATAGTATTCTCAATCTCGAAGATACCGAGCAGAGAAATCGAATCGGCCATGCCCACGTACCGGGTAATGGCGCATATCTCCCGACCTGTAAACCCATTGGGCGAAAAGGAATCGGGCTGGCCCATCTCCAGAGCCCTGACGGCCCTGGCGTCTATACTCACCAGATGGGCATTGCGGACCACGGGTTCCGCCAGAGCGATGTCTTCTGCAATCTCACCCAGGCGATAGGCGTCAAAGAAGAGCCGATCCATCAGGTCGATTTCTTCCTGGGCGTTAAAATAGGTTTGAAAGCCGAGGTTCGAGAAATTAAAAAGATTGTTAGGCTTATCCGTAATAATCCTACTCATATATGTATTGGAGGAAATCAGCTCATCTTCCACCCCAAAATCAAAGCGGGAATCTACAGAGACCAGATTGATCATATCCATGATCCCGTCAAAGGCGCGATAACACGGAAAAGTAAGGTCCTGTGTAGCACCTATTATAATAGGTATAATTTTCTCCTCGAGCAGGGCAGCAGTGATCTGCTTCAGGACAAAGTAGGTATCGGCCACAGTATCCCCTTCTTCGATATCGCCAAGATCCAGGATAGAGTGGTCCCAATTTCCACGCATCAGTTTGTAGAGCTGGTTCCTGATTTCATCCAGATCCAGCCTGTGGGCCTTTTTCTCAAAAGCGTTGCGCGATTCATAAACCCCAACCAGGGCAAAGGTGGCTCCGGCCAAAACCGGGATACCTTCCTGATGCGTGTGCTTATAGATATGATGCCCCAACGCCTGAGCCGGGAGCATTTCGCAGTGCGCCAGAACGCGCTTGTTTACAGGTTTTAGAAAATCAAAAGCCATTTATACCGACCCTGCCCCTTTGGATTTATTTTTTCTTCTTCTTTTTCTTTCCCAGAAGCTCCTGGGCCTGCTCCAGGCTAACGCCCAGCGGATCTACATCCTTACTCAGATCTACCTTGGTTTTTCCCTTAATAATCTGATGTCTGCCCCAGCGTCCCTTTTCGATCCGAATGCTTTCCTCCGGCCATTCCCTAACGAGCTTTTCCGCTTCCTTTTTCTTTTTTGCCTCAATGAGCTCTGCGATATCCGCCTCACTCAAATTGTCAAAATCATACTTCTTGTTGATGTTGATGAACATCCCGTCCCATTTGATAAAGGGCCCGAAACGCCCTTTACCGCGGGTCACTTCTTTTCCTTCATACATAGCAATGGGGGCATCGGCCTTTTCCTTGGCTTCGATTAACTGACGGGCGGCGTCCATATCAATCTCAAAAACACTCTGATCCGCCTGAAGCGAAACAAACTTCTTCCCGTACCGGATATAAGGGCCGTACCGGCCTACATTGGCCTCCACTTCCTCCCCCTTAAACTCACCGAGATTTCTGGGAAGTTTAAATAAATCCATAGCCTCATCATAGGTTATGGTATTTATAGACTGGTCGGGCAACAAACTCGCAAATAGCGGCTTCTCCTCTTCGTCCACTGTTCCGATCTGTACCATGGGGCCAAAACGCCCCAATCGGGCGGCAACCTGGCGTCCTGTCTTTGGATCCTCTCCGAGAACCCGTTCTCCGCTCGCCCTTTCGGCATGCTCTTCAACCTCAGCGACATTGGGATGGAAATCCTTATAAAAGTCCTTTAGGATTTTCTTCCAGTCCTCCTCACCCGTTGCGATATCGTCAAAATCTTTTTCAACCTTGGCTGTAAAATTATAATCCAGAATATTGGCAAAATTCGTCACCAGAAAATCGTTGACGATCATCCCGATATCCGTGGGAACCAGCTTGCCTTTATCTGAGCCTACCGTTTCAGAGAGCGTTTTTTCCGTAAGCACACCGGACTCCAGCAATACTTGCTGGTAAGCCCTTGGACTTCCCTCTACCGTTCCTTTCTCGACATATCCCCGATTCTGAATGGTAGAAATTGTAGGGGCATACGTAGACGGGCGTCCGATACCCAGTTCCTCGAGTTTTTTGACCAGGGAAGCTTCCGTATACCGGTACGGCGGTCGGGAGAATCGCTGGGTAGCGGTGATATAATTGGACAAAAGCATTTGTCCTGTGGTCAGGGCGGGAAGCAAACCGTCCTGATCCTCCGGATCCTCCTCGTCCTTCCCTTCGAGATAAACCTTAAGGAATCCGTCGAACTTTATGACTTCCCCTTTGGCGCTGAATTCCGCATCATTCCGATCGTTGGCAATACCTACCTGGGTTCGCTCCAAACGGGCATCGCTCATCTGGCTGGCGAGGGTTCGCTTCCAAATGAGTTCATATAAGCGAGACTGGTCGCGTTCCAGATTGGGGCTTTGCAGGCTCATATCTGTAGGGCGAATAGCCTCATGAGCCTCCTGGGCACCTTTGGATTTGGAACTGAATTTCCGAATCTTGCTATACGATTCGCCGTAATTATCGACAATGGCATCCTTAGCGGCCGCAAGAGCTTCTCCTGAAAGATTCACGCTGTCTGTCCTCATATAAGTTATGAGACCGGCTTCATAGAGGCGTTGGGCGACCTGCATGGTCCTGGAAACCGAAAAATACAATTTTCTCGAGGCCTCCTGCTGAAGGGTAGAGGTGGTAAAAGGAGGAGACGGCGACTTGGTGGCCGGCTTTGTATCTAAAGAGGAAACCTTAAAACTGGCTTCCTTCAATTCTTCTAAAAACGCCAGGGCAGAAGCCGCATCAGGATAGGTTTTCCCCAGTCGGGCCGTAAAGACGGCGTTGTCTTCCGTACGAAATTCAGCGACGAGCCGAAAACTACTTTCGGGTGTGAAAGCCTCAATTTCCCTTTCCCGCTCTACGATCAGTCGTACAGCGACGGATTGCACCCTTCCTGCTGAGAGACCGGGTTTAATTTTTTTCCAGAGTACAGGGGAGAGTTCATAGCCCACAAGCCGATCCAAAATCCGGCGTGCCTGTTGTGCATTGACCAGATTGTAGTCGATACTCCTCGGATTCTCAATAGCTTTCTGGATGGCCGATTTCGTAATGGAGTTAAAAACGATCCGGCGGGTGCGTTCTGAATCCAACTTCAGTGTTTCGGCCAGGTGCCAGGAGATGGCCTCCCCTTCCCGGTCTTCATCACTGGCGAGCCAGATCAATTCAGCCTTGGACGCCAAATCCTTTAATTTTTTGACCAGGGCTTTCTTTTCATTATCCACGACGTACTTCGGGACGAAGTCGTTATCCACATCCACCCCGAGTTCCCGGGAGGGCAGATCTGCTATATGGCCAAAACTTGAAGTCACCTTAAAGTCCTTTCCGAGGAACTTTTCAATGGTCTTTGCCTTTGCAGGAGACTCTACAATTACCAAATTCTTGGCCATGCTTCTGGATTTTGGTAAACAAAAGTAGGGCAATTTTCTGATTTCTGTATCCGGCCCTCATTTGCGATGGCGAATTCTCATCCGGGGCTCACGCATCTGTGTACGCTGAATAACCCTTTATAAACCCTGGAGTGGCAGGTGGTAATTGGGTTTGGGGTTCCATGGGGGATTAACAAGAAATAATATGTATTTTGAGGTCTGAAAAAATGTCCACATGAGAACCCAACCTTACCTGTTGCTATTCATACTCCTTTGTTTATCGGTCCACTCCACAGATGCCCAACGGAAAAAAAAGGCGTCCGGGGCGGTGAGTTATGAGGAGTCCCTGTACAATGCTGTAAACTGGCGACTCGTAGGTCCTTTCCGGGGCGGACGTGCCGGAACGGTCAGCGGGGTAGTCGGCAATCCCAACCTCTATTATATGGGAACAGCCGGTGGTGGAGTATGGAAGTCTGAGGATGCGGGAAGCAGCTGGGAATGTATCTCCGATGGCTTTTTCGGAGGCTCCATCGGAGCGATTGCAGTATCAGAGTCCGATCCGAATATCATCTATGTAGGGGAAGGGGAACAAACCCTGCGCGGTAATGTTTCCTCAGGAAATGGTCTGTGGAAGAGCATGGATGCAGGTAAAACCTGGGAGTTTATCGGACTCAAAGGATCTGAACATATCGCCCGGATTCGCATCCACCCCACCAATCCGGATATCGTCTATGTGGCGGCCATAGGAAATCTGTGGATCCCCAATGAAACCCGGGGCGTATACCGGAGTACTGACGGCGGAAAACAATGGGAAAAGGTCTTGTACGTCAGTGAAAAAGCCGGGGCCGGTGATCTTATTATGGACCCGAACAATCCGCGAATACTCTACGCCTCTACCTGGGAAATGAAAAGAAATGGATACCGCATGGACAGCGGAGGCCCGGACAGCCGCATGTTTAAAAGCACGGATGCAGGAACGACCTGGACCGATATTTCGGAGTCTTCGGGTTTACCGGGATTTCCCTGGGGCATTGTCGGGATAGCCGTATCTCCTCAGAATTCAAATAGGGTATGGGCGATCATCGAAGCTGAAGACGGGGGAGTGTACCGCTCTGAAGACGGCGGAAAGACCTGGAAACGCATCAATCAGAACAGAGCGCTGAGGCAACGCGCCTGGTACTACAGCCGGATTTATGCCGATACCCAGAACGAAGACATCGTATATGTGATGAATGTAAGTTACGGCGTCTCCAGGGACGGGGGTAAGACTTTCGAACTCAAAAACGCGCCCCACGGAGATCATCACGACCTCTGGATCGATCCGCAAAACAATCAGCGGATGGTGATCGCAGACGACGGAGGGGCCCAGGTATCCAACGACGGAGGGACCAACTGGAGTACCTATCACAACCAACCGACGGCTCAGTTTTACCGGGTGACCACAGACACACACTTTCCCTATCGGATTTATGGAGCCCAACAGGATAATTCGACGGTGCGCATCCTGCACCGCACCTCGGGCAACGCTATTGGAGAAAGGGACTGGGAAGCTACCGCAGGAGGTGAGAGTGCGCACCTGGCCCCGGATCCCAACAACAGTGCTATTGTCTATGGGGGTACCTATAAGGGATATATGATGCGTACAGACCATACCGTGGATCAAACGCGGTCTGTAAATGTATGGCCCGACAACCCGGCAGGTTCGGGAGCCGAAGTCATGAAATATCGCTTTAACTGGAATTTTCCGATAGGCTTTTCAATCCACAATCCCAAACGGCTTTACGCAGGATCCAACTTTCTGCACATCACTGAAAACGAGGGGCAGTCCTGGCAGGTGATCTCCCCGGATCTCACCCGGGCTTTACCCGAAACCATAGAATCTTCCGGAGGGCCGATTACTCAGGACAATACCGGAGCGGAATTTTATTCCAACCTCTTTGCCATAGCCGAATCCCCTTTGGAAGCCGGTGTGATCTGGGTGGGGAGCGATGACGGCCTGATCCATATCACCAGGGACAATGGGGCCAATTGGGAAAACATTACCCCGCCCGAAGGACTCTCTCCGAAACTCAACATGATCAATTGCATTGAACCCAGCCCGTTTGACAAGGGTACAGCCTATATAGCAGCTACGGCTTACAAATTCGGCGACTATACGCCCTACCTTTACAGGACTCGAGATTACGGGAAAACCTGGTCCCTGATCACGGATGGCATCCCATCCAATTATTACACCCGCGCGATTCGTTCGGACAAAACCCGGAAAGGACTCCTTTATGCCGGGACGGAATGGGGCATGTATATCTCCTTTGACGACGGAAAAAGCTGGAAGTCTTTCCAGTTAAATCTTCCGGTGACGGCAATCCGGGATCTGCACGTACGGGATAACGACCTGATCGCGGCCACCCATGGCAGGAGTTTCTGGATGATCGACGACCTGACACCTCTGCAACAGCTCAGCGATGCTATTGGCGGAAGCAGCTTTCATCTCTTTAGTCCGGACGGTGCCTACCGCATGCAGCAATCCGGGTGGGGAAGTGCAGATCTTAAACGGGAAGGTGAAAATCATCCCAACGGGGCACTTATACATTATTATATAAAGGATTTGAAAGCCGGGGACGCCGTTACCTTAGAGGTACTGGATTCCGGTGGGCAGGTAGTACAGAAGTATTCGAATAGCGCTGTGAAATCCGAACACGATCCTTCGGCCGTAAAACCCCTCAAGGTTCAAACAGGGAGCAATCGCTTTGTCTGGGACCTGAGGTATCCGGGATTCGAGAGTTTTGAAGGCATGGTATTGTACTCTTCTCCCAATTCGGGTCCGAAAGCCGTGCCGGGCACCTATACCGTTCGCCTGACGTATAATGGCACGTCTCAGGAAGCACCACTCCGGGTAATGAAAGACCCGAGACTCCCGAATACAGATGCGGACTACAAGGCGCAATTCGAATTCCTGAGTGCGGTGCGGGATGAAGTGTCAAAAGCTAACGGGGCCGTGGCGAAAATCCGGAAGCTCCAGACAGATCTGGATTATTTGAAGAAAAAATCTAAGGACAACCCCGGGCTGACCGCCCGTATTGAGAAATTTGAAACCGAACTCTCCACGATCGAGAACAACATACATATGACTAAAAACCAAAGTCGGCAGGATCCGCTGAATTATGGCATTCGCATCAACAACCGCCTGGCCTTCCTGATGGCAGATTCCCAGCGGGGCGATTATCCCCCAACCGATCAGTCGCAGGAATTCTTCCGGGAAGTACGGGCCGAACTGGAAACTGAGTTGCAGGCGCTGGATCGCCTTGTCGATGGTGTCCCAGGCCAGTTCGGTGCCCGCCAGCTTGATCATGGAACACTCCGTCCGGGCCTGCTGGCCGGCGTCGATCTTGGCGGCGGTGTCGCCCACCAAGCCCTCGGACCCCACCGCCAGCACGGGCGACGAAATGGACGGGCCTGCAAACTTCAGCAGCGACCGCCGCGCCTCCAAGTACTCCCGCATGGTGTCAAAGTCGCCATGCATCAAGCTGTACGACCAAACCGCCGGGTCGTACACCACGCGGTCCCGCAGAGCAGCCACCACCTTGCGGTACATGACGCCGTCCCGTAGGCGCCAGCACACGTCTGACACGGTCACTTGCGCCAAGTTTTGCGTTCCCAGGTACGACAACACGTCTTCGTCGGTGCCCTGTTGGCTTACGTACGCCCACGACGACGTGTCGACGTGGGTTGGGCGGTCTACCACGGCCACTGCCGTCGGACGGGCGCACGCCACCAGCACCTCGTCGCTTGCAACGTGCACCGGGTAGTGCTGAAACGCGCCAAGGTGTGGGAAGTAAAACAGGTACTCAATCCGCTCAGTGGAG
>CAKZOC010000193.1 GCA_937136025.1 uncultured Bacteroidota bacterium | reverse complement strand
ACCGGCTGGCCCGAATCCCCGGCCTGGGGAGGGTAGATGTGCTGGGCGCCTCCAATTACTCTATGCGGATTTGGATAAAACCAGACCGCCTCTCAACCCTGGGAATTACCGTTCCGGAGATCATTGCAGCCATCAATGAACAAAACGTCATCGTGCCCGGAGGAAAATTCGGGGCTGAACCGGCACCTCCCGGAACAGAATTCACCTATACCGTGCGTTTGCCGGAGCGTTTTAATTCGCCTGAAGCTTTTAAAGAAATTGTGATTCGGACCCTCGATGACGGATCTCAGGTGAAAATCGGTGATATTGCCCGGGTAGCCCTTGGGGTGGAGACCTATAGTATGATCCCCCGACTGGGCGTAAATCTGGAAGGAAGGGATTCCATACCGAAATCTGCTGCCATCATCGGGCTGTATCAGGCTCCGGGTTCCAATGCCGTAGAACTGGCCCAAAATGTGATTGCGGAAATGGAGGAGATTAAATTCGGGTTTCCGGACGGGATGACCTACGATGTATCCCTGGATTCCACCCTGCCTATCACCGCCGGGCTCCGCGATATTGTAGTGACACTCATCATCGCCCTGGTCCTGGTCATCCTTGTGGTCTTTATTTTTATTCAGGACTGGCGGGCGACCCTGATACCTACTCTGGCCATACCCGTCTCCCTGATCGGGGCCTTTATATTTTTCCCTGCATTGGGATTCACCATTAATGTCCTCTCCCTATTGGGCCTTGTTTTGGCCATAGGTATCGTCGTGGATGACGCCATTGTGGTGGTGGAGGCGGTACAGGTGAATATCGCCAAAGGGATGACGGCTAAAGAAGCGACTATCGACGCCATGAAAAAGGTGTCCGGACCTATTTTGGCCACGACCCTGGTTCTGGTAGCTGTATTTATTCCGGTGGCCGGCATGGCAGGGATTACAGGGATTTTGTACAAACAATTTGCCATCACCATTGTGGTAAGTGTGCTCGTATCTTCAGTGAACGCCCTAACCCTCAGCCCTGCTCTATGTGCCCTTTTGCTTAAAAAACCCGAACCCTATAAGGGATTACTCGGGAAGTTTTTTGCAGGTTTTAACGGATGGATCGGCAGAACCACCGACAGTTATATGTCGTATACCAGGGTGATTACAGGTAAATTAAAAAGAGGGGTCCTCTTTATAATAATCCTGACGGTTGGCGCCGGCGTTTTTGGTGTTTTGGTCCCCGGTGGGTTTATTCCCGAGGAAGACATGGGATATTTTTATGTCAATGTCCAATTGCCCAATGCGGCTTCCCTGCAACGATCGGATAAGGTAAGTGCTGCCATAGAAGAGCGTCTTTTAAAGTACCCCGAGGTGGAATATGTTACCAATGCCACCGGGTTCAGCCTGCTTTCCGGGGCCATGGCTACCAATAATGGTTTTATGTTTGTCATTTCTCGTATTATTGGAAGGGAGCATTCGGGATTACCTTCGTTACAGCCTTGCACGCCTCTACTTCGGCACAGCGTTCGGCGTGGGTCATGACGGGAGGTCGCTTGTACTTGGAAGCATCTTCATCACCAACAACGCCGACCAAAAGTCGATTACCCAGGCTCAAAGCGTTCTGGAACGCACGCTTGTGGCCAATGTGACATAGATCGTAAACACCATCACAATAAACGTTTCGACCGGTAGCCAGTAAAGGAAGGTTCATGTAAAAACATAAATCGGAAAAGACAGCGACGTAGTAGACGGCGACTAGAACCAGAATTGTGGAGAAACTCAGAACAGCAGCCAAACTCATCAGCACCACCCATGCGTGACGGTGGTCCCGGTGCTTTCTCATCCGGGTTGTAGAGCATGAACGGCAGGTTGTAGCAACCGGGGCCGGTCGACTCGTAGCGACCCGCGGCCGCATCCGGATCGTACTTGAAGCCGATGTTCGGCTGGAAGGTCTGGTCGGTGACCGAGCGGACCATTTGCAGCGGAACGTAAGGGCAGTAGAACAGGCCAGCGTCATAGGCGCTGGTGCCCTT
>CAKZOC010000192.1 GCA_937136025.1 uncultured Bacteroidota bacterium | reverse complement strand
CTACAGATTATGAAGCCTTCTGGGATGCCTCCAACGACCATTCGCGCCTAAAACAGTATATGCTGGAAAAGTACCTCAGGTCGGTAGATGACGGATGGGTCAACCGAAAGGCACAATTTTACAGGGGTCATGTCCAGGCGGAAGATGAGTCTGAGTGGGGAAAGAATTTTTTCCTTTGGCTCCTTGAACAACCCGGCGTTTTGGATGCGAATTTTTACCTGATCCGTCAGGCGGTTAAGGACATCCCACATTCCGGAGATGACAATGTCGCCCAATTGATGCGCAGTCAATCCAAAGCGATCGCAGATGCCTATCCCGGTTTCCAGAACCTCCGAATTAAGATACACGGGCAACCCACGCGGGAGGATATCGAATCTGTGCGTGCCTTCAAACAGCAAAACGCCTCCAAACTATCCGCTGCACTCAATACGCAGTTGGATGCATTGATCAGCACCATGGAGGATTTCTTCGCCCCCGTGGATATCGAAGACCTGAAAAGCGGCCTTACTGCTGTTTCCAGCGCCGATTTGAAAAAGGAGCTGGCTGCACAGATCGACAAATTGGGTTCCGGAGGTGCAGGACAACGCATACAACATAGCTCGGAAGCGATGTGGACGATACGGGAACGCATTGCATCAGAACCTTCCGCGGCCGGAAAACTAGCCCTTCTGGATCTTTCTCTGCGCGTGGAATCCCTGCTGATTGGAACGCTGGCCGGGAATGAAGCAGGTAACCTTAAATCCCTGCTGGACCAGGTTTGTTATTTAAGTATGGCTTCCGCCGCTTCGGGATATACGGAAACCTGGGAGTGGAATCAGATCCGGGGCAATCTCAACTTCGAAGACAACGGGTCCATTACCCTGGAAGAATTGAATACCCTGGCGAATGCTGCGCGGAACCAGCTGAACTGGGGTACGAGTTATAACAAGTCCATTTTTGACGAAGACGTAACGCGTTTTGCGGGTTTTGAACCCATGAGTAGCGGCTTTTTTGACGACCGGATCCGGGGTTCCATCGCCCTGTATCTCGGAAACAAACTGGGGCAGGTAGGGGCCTTTATTACCAGTGAAGAAAACCTGAAAAACCAGGTGCTGGGTGTCTCTAATGCGAGCCAGATCAATGGTCTTAATGCAGGATATGCCAATGGAAAACTGGTTATCGTAGAGGGCGATTTGCGAAATATGGACGTAGACCCCAATGCCATCTACGCTTTTCAGAGACCTCCTTCAGATCTCAGGCCTGTAGCGGGTATCCTCAATATCGCCGAGGGGAATCTGGTTTCGCACTTGCAGTTACTCGCCAGAAACCTTGGAATTCCCAATGCCTCCATATCAGATGGAAACCTCCAGGAACTAAAGAAATATAACGGTCAACGGGTATTCTATGCCGTATCCAATAAGGGTACAGTGATCCTGAAGCTCGAAAAAGATATGAGCGCGACTGAGAAGGCGCTTTTTAAAGAAGAAGTACGAAGTGAAGAAATGATTGAAGTCCCGGTTGAAAAAATCCGGCTCAACCAAACCTCTATCCTGAACCTGACGGAGGTAGAAGCAGGCTCTTCCGGGGTGGTATGCGGCCCCAAGGCAGCAAACCTCGGGGAGCTCAAAAAGAACTTCCCAGATCACGTTGTAGATGGGTTTGTCATCCCTTTCGGGATTTTCAGAGCCCATCTGGATCAGAATATTCCCGGACAGAACCAAACCTATTGGGGGTACCTGACGGACATCTATGCTTCGGCCCGGAAAATGAAATCCGAGGGACGGGCTGCCAAGGATATCGAAAAATTCCAACTCGACCAGTTCTCCAAACTGAGTAAGATGATTATCGACATGCCACTCCTGGAAAGTTTCACAAAGGATTTGGAAAATTCCTTTAGTGGAATTCTGGGGAAACCGCTGGGGCAGCAACCTGTTTTTCTGCGCAGTGACACGAACATGGAAGATCTTGCGAGCTTTACCGGGGCCGGCCTGAACCTTACGCTTTTTAATATTCGGGAGCGGGATGCCGTTATCGATGGCATTAAACAGGTATGGGCCTCGCCTTTCTCGGATCGAAGCTACCGCTGGCGCCAGAAATACCTGAACAACCCGGAGAATGTTTATCCTTCCATCGTGGTTATCCCCGGAGTAGACAATGATTGTTCCGGGGTTATGATCACCAAAGGAGTAAGCTCTGGCAGGACGGATGAAATTACCGTGGCGATGAGCCGTGGAGTTGGAGGGGCCGTGGAAGGCCAGCTGGCTGAAACCTGGGCGATTCAAAAAAACGGAGCTCACGAGCTGATCGCCCCCTCCCGGGAACTCTACTACAACAGCCTGAATCCGCAGGGAGGAACCCGGGTGAAGGGCGCTTCCCTGGATGCGCCTATTATGGACCAGGGCCGGGTTGCAAAAATCAATGCCTTCAGCAAAGAATTAATCAGTACTATGGAAAGCAGGGGCATCGAAGGTCCCTATGATGTGGAACTCGGGTTTAAGGACAATAAGATCTGGCTCTTCCAGGTGCGACCTTTTGTCGAAAACAAAGGCGCTTTGAGTTCCGAATACCTGCAATCCATTACCCCTGAAGTCAACCAGGAAAAATCCATTCGTTTAAATACAACACTTTAATTATGACTAAGATTTTTATAGTAGCGGGCTTATTGCTAGGAAGCTTTTTTATAGCCAATAGCGACTACCCTTATGACGGGTATGAGCGAACCGGAATCAAGCGCCTGAAATGGGTAGAAGACGTACAAAGCGGTAAAATAGAATCGAACCGGCTGCGTCCGGGGGCCTTTTATCCTTTGAGCTCAATTGCTTTAAACCTGAAGGACCGGAAGGTGAACCTGAACAGCATTGGAACTCTCGATACGGACCCCAATCTTCAATCTAAGGTGGATGGCCTTTTCAGGGGGCTTAATCCCAACTATTCCATGACCCTCCTGGATATGACACCGGGGCAACCCCTGCGTTATGCAGAGCATCGTCCGACTGCCCAATACCAGCCGGGCAGCGTCGGGAAGCTCGTTGTGTTGTCGGCCTTTTTTACCGGACTGAAACACGTGTATCCCGGAGATTTTGACAAGAGGCTTGAGCTGCTCAGGACCAAACAAATCAAGGCTGGTAAATGGGCATTATCGGATCATCATACCGTTCCGGTATACGATTTAGATACGGAGAAGCTCGTGAAAAGGAAGGTGAGGGACACCGATGTATTCTCCCTTTTCGAATGGGTAGACCATATGGTTTCTGTCAGCAACAACGGGGCGGCCAGTGTCGTGTGGCGGGAGGCCTTGCTGATGCATATCTTCAAGGATAAATACCCCTCCCTGACCTTCGAAGAGGCCGAGGAATACTTTAAAAGCAATCCAAAATCCGAGCTCTCGGAATTTGCCATTACGACAGTGAACCAACCCCTTCGGGACCTGGGGATCACAGAAGACGAATGGCGCCTGGGCAAATTTTTTACCAGTGGTGCCGGCAGTTATATTCCCGGAAGGGGAGGCAGCATTGGAACTCCCATCGGGCTGATAAAGTACGTTTTGGCTCTTGAGGAAGGCAGAATTGTAGATGAAAAAAGCAGTCTTGAGATGAAGCGGTTGCTCTACCTCACCGATCGCAGGATTCGCTATGCGTATTCCCATAAACTGGACAGTGCTGCGGTTTACTTTAAATCAGGTAGTCTGTACAGTTGTGACCGTAAAAAGAACCCGAATTGTAGTGATTATGCGGGCAACGTTTATAACTACATGAATTCGGTGGCGATTATTGAGCATCCCGATGGAACGCGCTATGCCGTTTGCCTGATGTCGAATGTACTGAATAAGAACTCAGCCAATGACCACCTGGCACTGGCGGATAAGGTAGATAATCTGGTTCGGGGAAAATAAGCGGCCGGCAATCACCGTTTTTTTAAGACCTGTTCCGCCTGCTTTCGAACGGATTCTGAAGGACTCTGTAACAGGGGCTCTATAAGTGGATCATACTCATGATCCTCCAATTGTTCGATAAGATAGAGTACGGCGTGCTTGATCTTCGCATCGTGACGGGTAAGCAAGTTTTTGAAACACTCCCATTCACTTATGGATGGGAGTTTTAGTTTTGCGACCATTTCCTCAGAATATACGACACCCTGCCCGAGGCTGTCAATTATCGGAACTAAAACGTGCCGAAGCCGGGCCTCCAGAATGCTATCGATAAACTCAATGGCGTTGGCCCGTTGCTGGTCATCACCATTTACGGCAAGCTCCAGGATGGGTTCGACGTCCTGCTCAAAATAATGTATGCCCAGGAGGTTAAAAATCCGCTCCAGGTGTGCATCCACCCGATGCTTCAGGATGCTGATCAACCCTTCCCGTGCCATGCGAATTTTCGTCGATTGCTCCGTTTTCGGATCTTTATCATGCTCCGAAACCTGTGTATGCAGGAAGGACAGCAGCTTCTGATACATTTGGCATTCCTGCAGAATTTTTTCCGCGATGAGTTCACTCTCTATTTCAAGCTCCGGAGCTTCTTTTTTCATCATTTTAAGGATCTGAATGGCTTTGACCGAAACAGCATATTCGGCGGAATCCACAAGGGCAACAAGTGTACTCACGGCCTCGGTTGTTCCAATGGCCCTAAACACATCCGGCACAAATAGGGCATCGTCCAGGTGTATATCCTGATTTTCAACCATCCGTTTCAGAACAGGGATAATTGAGGGACCATATCCCTGAAGACATGTAATAGCCTCCTTTCGCAACTCTTTGACATGTAATTGAGCAGCAACACCGGGGATAAACCGCTCGTCCCCAATCTGGGCAATACTGTCGAAAGCTGCGGTTAAAACCTGAGGGTCCGAATCTTGGAGGAATCCGTAGACAATCTTATATCGCGATTCCAGACGCGTATGCCCGATTGCCTCTATGGCGGCGATGACGTCAAATTTGCGTTTCGCATCCCAGGGCGGTTGCCCCGCATGTTCCAAGAGGGCGTCTACACGGGCTTCAAGTTGGAGGACTTCCTTAAGATGCGTGTCCGTATGCACTTCCTGTGCTACGGCGAGCAGGGTAAGTGCCCGGATATTGGCGTGATTGCTATGTTCCTCATAATCCAGTATTTCCTCCCGGTGCAGGTCGTGATCTTTATGGATCAGGTATCGCAGGACATCGATCACCACATCATCGGAAGGATCATTGAGCAACTCCTTCATTTCAGTTCTCAAATCTGCGGACTTCAGGTAATACAAATTCTTAACACTCAGGCTGCGAATAGGGCTGGACGGATGATGAAGGAGACTCCGAACGGCATCAAAATAATGCTCATCCGGACTGCGCAGTATTTCCTCCAGCATATAGAGAATCTGGGATTCCTTTCCTGTAGTCAAAACCCGGTTTATGGTTCCGAAGACAGATTCGTTATGCACTTCCAGGTGTTGCTTTACATGCTTTTTAACCTTGGGGTGCTCCTTGACGAGTAAACGGCGGAAGGAATCCTGATACGCTTTAAAAATTCGTGTGATCAGGAAAATCCAGATGGCGATAAGGCCGATATTGATATAGCTGATATAGATACTGGGAACGCCCATCCCGTTGATGAGAAAAATCAGGATGGCTCCGGCCAATCCTGTGGCTATACTATCCACCACAATATCTATAAACGGTTTCGCGTGTTTCCGGACCTCGATGGGCACAGGGATGATCACGAGTTCTGAGGCGGCTTTATTCAAGGATTGTTTCAGGCTCCCTTCAACAATTTTAATCGCAACCACAACCCATAACTCCGGAATGAGGAGCAATAAAATGGAGCCCAGCAAGATTCCCACGGGCATAAATATCAATGCATTTCCAATTCCGAAATATTTGAGTATTCGTTTGGAAAGAAATAACTGGATAAGCAGGGATACGACACTAAGGGTTGAAAACCAGAATCCGAAAAACGAAGTCAATTCTTCCGTATCGGTAATTTTTTCAGCTGCGAAATGGCTGTATTGATAATCCACCATTTTTGCGACCACAACACTAATTCCCACCGTTAGTGTGATAAGCCATAAAAGGCGGTTGCGCCGGATAAGTGTAAAGGAGGTCTGCTCAGCCTTTTCTTTTATGGGTTTCTGCACCTTATTCTGGTCCACATACCGCTTCCAGAGATATGAACTGATGGGAATACAGACCAGGATGAGGGCTGCGGCTACAAGTAAAAGGTTCTCAGAACTGATAATCCCCGACAGCAGTGAGGTCAGGTAACCTCCGAAAATTCCGCCGGCAATGGCTCCGGAACCGATAAACCCAAAGAGTCGTTTCGCTTCGCGAACATTAAAAATCAGGTTGGCCAGGATCCAGAATTGCGACGTGGTGAGCAGCCCGAAAATAGCTACAAAGAGATACGGAGCATAGAGCCATCCCGTATTAGAGGGCTTAAAATTGAGCAGCAAACAAAAAATCGCAAACACTAATGCACATAAGACAAGGGTGCCTGTAATCACTCTGTTCAGCGGAATGGCCCATAGGATTTTGTCGTAAAACAGGGAAAACAAAACCGCCACCACGGCCGTAAGCAGGTATGCCGTAGGCAAGGCTTCGGAGGTGAGGGCCGATAGAAAAATAGAATTGATCGTCGGCTTGACGATCAGCAGGGTTGTGATCAGTAAAAAAACATAGGCCTGTAACAGGACCGCTTTGCGAATCTCCCCAGGTTTAATATCAAAAAGCCTATTAAAAAGCGTCGTAATAGCGTACATGAAGGATTATCTCGATTTGAACGAATTCAGAGCGCGTTCAACAGGAATGACCAGGCCCTGAGCAATCCGTTCACCTGCGGAATCTTCAATAAGTGCCACTAAAATATAGCGTCTGTCTTCATCCCAAACCAGCACAGAATCTGCATGCCAGGACTGCCATGAGCCTGACTTGCGATATAATTGGGCTTCGGGAGCGAGTTTCAAAAGGGTATGCACAAACTTGTGTTTAATCCCGGGGGCTTCAAGGATGTCGAGCATATCCCTGGATCTGTCGTAACTTATCAGCTTTCCGAAGGCTAACCGGTAGTAGAAGCGGCAGACCTGATACACATTGGCGGCATGGCTTAAATTCTTTAAGGGTTCCCGGTTGGTTTTACCACTT
>CAKZOC010000191.1 GCA_937136025.1 uncultured Bacteroidota bacterium | reverse complement strand
TGTTCGGCGTTAATGCCGACCTTCTGTGAAATCCCATTCAGATTGGGTACGGTGGCGAACACTCCAATGGAACCCGTTATGGTATTGGGCTCTGCCAGGATTTTATCTCCACCTACCGCCATATAATAACCCCCTGAGGCCGCTATATCACTGAGTGAGATCACCACGGGTTTTTCCTGACGGGTCAGTTGAAGCTCCCTCCAGATGATCTCAGAGGTCAGCGCACTGCCACCCGGGGAGTTGATCCGAACCACTACGGCTTTGACATCCTTATCTTCCCGGGCCAGGCGTAAGGCTTTGGTCATTTTACCCTGACCGATAATATCCGGACTGCCTTCGCCATAGCCAATTTCCCCTTGCGCATAGACTACCGCGATTTCATCTTTGCCTTTATATACCGGCTTTTTACGGGAATAGCGCATATAGCGCTGTAACTTGATGAGTTCCGGATGCTTCCCTTCACCCCCACTCTCCCGAAGGAGTTTATCCTCATACTGATCTGCATAGACAATACCATCAATGAGTCCGAGGGCCAGGGCTTTCTCCGGGGTTCGGGCTTCTAAAGAATCCGCGATACGGTCCAGCGTCTCTCCCGATATATTGCGACTCTCCCCTATCCCGTCGCGCATGCTCTCCCACAAGGAAAGGATGAGGCTGCCGAGTTGTTCCCGGTTTTCCGGGCTCATGGTATCCGAAAGAAAAGGTTCTACCGCACTTTTGTATTTCCCATGTCTGACCACCTCCATTTTCAGGCCGGATTTTTCCTGAAAATCTTTAAAATAAAGGACTTCAGCCGCAAGACCTTTAAAGTCGAGATTTCCCGTAGGATTGATAAAGACACTGTCGGCAATACTCGAGAGGTAATAATCCTTTTGTACGTAGAAATCTCCGTAGGCATAGACGAATTTTCCGGATTCCCTGAAGCCTGAAAGGGCATCCCGGATGGCTTTCGTCTGTGCCATTCCGGCCATGAGAAAAGGGGTGCTGATGCTGATACCTTTAATGCGATCGTCCTCCTTGGCTACTTTAATGGCCTGTACGATCTCATCCAGCCCCATTTTAGGCTCAAAGAACAGTGTAAACGGGTCGTCCGGGTCCGCAGCAGCGTACTCAGACACCGGATATGGAAACTCGAGTTTCAATACCGAATTATTCTTAACACGCACCTCATCTCCAGCTCCGGCAAGGGCTGCGAAGATTAAAAACATGAAAAACAGGATTCCGAGAGCGACAAGCGTGCCCAATACGGAAGCCAGCAAATTCCTCAAAAAGGCCATAGCATTTTCTTTTTCTATCTCGTAAAGATACGGATTCATTCCTACTATCTCGGCAATACCCGCGGACGGAAAGCACGAAATTCAAAGGTTTAAACCGTCCGTTTTCCGTACATTGGCAGGGATGAAAACAGCGTCGGTTCTCACCTACATCTCTTTGGGAAGCAATCTTGGAAACCGGGCCTATTATCTTCAGAAAGCCATCTTTTCCCTCGGGAATCTGGCCGGGGAGATCGGGGCCATCAGTCCGGTGTATCAAACCGCTGCCTGGGGATTTGAAGGGGAAGATTTCCTGAATGCCTGCCTGGAATTACGCACCGAACTTTCGCCTGAAGGCTTGTTGCAGTGTCTCCTGCAGATTGAGACCGCGGCCGGACGCGAAAGGGATGCCTCTGAGGGTTATCGCTCCCGGACACTGGACCTGGACTTGCTGTACTACGGGGACCAGATCATTCGCACAGACACCCTTACTGTCCCGCATCCCAGTCTTGAAAAACGAAGGTTCGTCCTCAAGCCTCTGGCTGATATCGCACCCCAGTTTTACCATCCGGTATTGAGAAAAGACCATCGCAACCTCTTGCAGGAATGTTCGGATAAAATCGAGCTGGAGCGGACCGCTATTGTGCTTTTTAAAAACCGCCAACTTTTTTTTAATGTGCTTGGCTTCGTCGTTATTGAAGGCAATATCGGAGCCGGAAAGACCAGTCTGGCCCGAAAAATTTCCGAAGATTTAAATGCAAAACTCATACTGGAGCGTTTTGAGGACAATCCGTTTTTGCCCAAATTCTACCAGGACCAGGCCCGGTATGCCTTCCCGCTGGAACTTTCCTTTCTGGCAGACCGGTACCAGCAGTTTATAGAAGAAACGCGTCAACTCGATCTTTTCAAAAGTTTTGTGGTCAGTGATTACGACATCTATAAAAGTCTGATTTTTGCCAAAATCACCCTTGGACAAGAGGAGTTTAAACTCTACCGGAAATTCTTCTCGGTCATGTATCGGGAGGTCCGAAAACCCAAACTATACGTCTATCTCTATCAGAACACCGGGAGGCTGCTCGAACAAATCGCGCACAGGGGCAGGGATTATGAGGCGGGTATACCTGCGGAATACCTGGAAAAAATTCAGAGCGGATATTTTGACTTCATGAAACATACCCCCGGGCTCAATTCCCTGATTATCGATGCCGGAGCACTGGACTTTGTTTCCCGCCCGGAAGACTACGATGCCATCCTGGATCAGATGATCGCCCATGTTTTGCTAAAGCAGGGATGACAGTTGCCCATTGGGCATTACCCAGGCATTATTTTTTCGAGGTCTTTACCCAAAAATCCCAGAGCACTACTCCGGCCGCGACGGAAATATTCAGGGAGTGTTTGGTGCCCAATTGCGGTATTTCAACCACGCCCTGGCATTTATCTATAACCTCCTGAGCGACACCTTTCACCTCATGACCCAGGACAAAGGCATAGGGCTTACCGGCTTCGGGCTGAAATTCATCCAGGGAAACCGAGCCCTGCGTCTGTTCCACGGCCCATATCTGATGGGTATCCCGAAGGGTGTCTAACAGGGAGGTGGTTTCGCGGGCATAGGCCCAGGCCACACTTTCCGTGGCTCCCAGTGCGGTTTTGCGAATATCCTTATGAGGGGGGGTGGCCGTAATCCCACAGAGGTAAATCTTCTCCACCCGAAAGGCATCGGCCGACCGGAAGACGGACCCTACATTGTGCAGACTTCGAACGTTGTCGAGAATAAGGACTACCGGGGTTTTAGGGGCGTCTTTGAACTCGGTGACCTGTAAGCGGCCCAATTCTTCATTTTTAAGTTTGCGCATTGAATTCTGTTGGCTGTCAAAAGTACAAAGAAGCTCAGAAATTTAAAGGGCCCGGAAGTTTTCCTTAGATATTAACAGGTGTTGGGGATCGCTTGTGAAACCGCTATTTTCGTTTGTTCTCAAAAACATTTCAATCTGTGGCTGCCAAAGGTAAAAAGACGACCCCCCTGATGAAACAGTACAACGGTATCAAGGTGAAATACCCGGATGCGCTGTTGCTTTTCCGGGTGGGGGATTTTTACGAGACTTTTGGGGCAGATGCAGAAAAAGCAGCCCGTATTCTGGACATTGTCCTTACCCAAAGGAATAACGGGGGAGATCAGACGGCCCTGGCGGGTTTTCCGCACCACGCGCTCAACACCTACCTCCCCAAGCTGGTCAAAGCGGGCCAAAGGGTCGCCATTTGTGACCAACTCGAAGACCCCAAGCAAACGAAAACCATCGTCAAAAGAGGCGTCACAGAACTGGTGACTCCCGGCGTATCCCTGAGCGATGAGCTCCTGCAAGCCAAGTCAAACAATTTTCTCGCAGCCGTACACTTCGGACCGGGACGCCTTGGCATTTCATTTTTAGACATCTCCACCGGCGAATTTTTTCTGGCCGAAGGAGACCCGACGGATATCGATAAGTGGCTGCAAAACTTCGCCCCTGCCGAGATTCTGGTATCCAAAAAACATCGGACCGATTTTAAAGAAGCCTTTGGCACTACCCACCATTGCTTTTTTGCGGAGGACTGGATCTTTCAGGAAGACTACAGCCGGGAAACGCTGATGGGGCATTTTAAAACCTCGGGGCTGAAAGGATTTGGAGTGGAAGACCTCCCCATGGGAATCACGGCCGCCGGAGCCGTCATCCACTACCTGAAGGAAACCCAGCACCGGCAGCTCGGTCATATCACTTCCCTCAGTCGTTTGTCTTCCTCAGATTATGTCTGGATGGATCGCTTTACCCTGCAAAACCTGGAGCTTTTTCAGGCCCGTGATCCGCGGGGGGTGTCCCTCCTTGAGGTTTTGGACAAAACCCGTTCTCCTATGGGGGGAAGGCTTTTAAGGCGTTGGCTGGCCATGCCTCTGAAACAACTGGATGCTATTCGGGAAAGGCACAAAGTAGTGGGCTACTTTGCCCAGCGAGATCCCTTGCTGGAAACGATTCGGGAACACCTCAGAAGAACCGGCGATCTGGAACGCCTGATTGCCAAAGGGGCAGCGGGTAAAATTACACCCAGGGAAACCGTACATCTGAAAAATGCCCTGGAAACGCTGATCCCGCTTAAGCGTCGGATCACGGAGGTGGAAGAACCTGCCCTGGCTCAAATCGGGGAGGCTATTGACCCTTGTGAGGCACTCCGGGAACGCATTAAGGAGGTCCTTCTGGAGGAAGCGCCGGCAGGTATAGGAAAAGGGGACACCATCGCCCCGGAGTTTTCGGCAGAACTGGATGAGCTTCGCGACCTGGCGCGATCCGGAAAGGCCTATTTGAATCAAATGCTGGAAAGGGAAACGGCCCGCACAGGTATCACCTCCCTTAAAATCGCTTCCAACAACGTCTTCGGATACTATATTGAGGTCCGCAACACCCATAAAGACAAGGTTCCCCAGGAGTGGATCCGAAAGCAAACCCTGGTCAACGCAGAACGCTATATCACCGAAGAGCTCAAGGAGTACGAGGCCAAAATTCTGGGGGCGGAAGAACGCATTCTTGAATTGGAAGTCCAGCTCTTTAACCAACTTGTGGTTTGGATGCAGGAATACATCCGCCCGGTTCAGGAAAACGCCCGCCTGGTGGCTAAACTGGATTGCCTCTGCAGTTTTGCACAGCTGGCCCGGGAATACCATTATGTGTCCCCCCAGATGACGGATGCCACGGACCTGAACATACAGGGGGGCCGCCACCCGGTCATCGAGAGGCAGCTACCTCCCGGCGAGGCCTATATCCCCAATGATCTGGTTTTAAACCGGGAGGATCAGCAGCTCATTATGATTACGGGGCCCAATATGAGCGGGAAATCGGCTATTTTACGCCAAACAGCCCTGATTGTGCTCCTGGCTCAGATCGGGTGTTATGTGCCCGCCGAAAGTGCCCATCTGGGCATTGTCGATAAGATATTTACGCGGGTAGGCGCCAGTGATAATATTTCCCTGGGGGAGTCTACCTTTATGGTGGAAATGAATGAAGCTGCTTCCATCCTGAATAACCTTTCGGACCGCAGTCTGATCCTCCTCGATGAAATCGGTAGAGGTACCAGCACCTATGACGGGATTTCCATCGCCTGGGCCATAGCGGAATACCTCCATGAACATCCCGCCAGGCCCAAGACCCTGTTTGCCACCCATTACCACGAACTCAATGAGATGGCCTCCCTTTTTCCCCGAATTGAGAATTTCAATGTAGCGGTTAAAGAAGGTGCCGACAAGGTCCTGTTTTTAAGGAAACTCGAGCCCGGGGGAAGTCATCACAGCTTTGGGATTCACGTCGCCCGGATGGCGGGAATGCCAAAGACGGTCATCCAGAAGGCCGAGAAACTTCTTAAACAACTCGAAAAATCGCATTCCGGGGACGCCCTGGAACAGCGCCTAAAACCCCGGGAAGATGAATTGCAACTCAGTTTTTTTCAACTCGATGACCCCTTACTGGAACAGATTCGCGATGAGATCGTAAACCTGGACATCGACCGCCTCACCCCTGTGGAAGCCCTCATGAAACTCAATGAGATCAAGCGGTTGCTCCAGGCGAAAAAATCGCTGGGCTCATAGCTTTTTTTTGTTACAAGGCCCAGCCTTCGCACTTCCATGTGGGACAGCTCAAGGGGTTTTATTCCAGGGTGCCAAAGCTGGGAGCATTTTATAATTCCGTACCTTATATGCCAAAACAAACCCACCCTCTATGTTCGCATTCGATACCCGCACCCTAAAGTCTGCAGCCGTATTGCTGATCCTCCTTTTAACCCTTTCCCCGGGTCTTGCCCAGCGCAATTTTGACGATGTTGAAATCCGCACGGAGCAAGTATCTGATAATATCTACGTCCTCTTTGGGGCCGGCGGAAACATTGGTCTGGCCATTGGCCAGGATGCCGCTTACCTTATTGATGACCAGTATGCCCCCCTGACCGAAAAAATTAGGGCCGCCATAGGCAAGGTCACGGATAAACCCCTGAAGTTTCTGGTCAACACCCATTGGCATGGGGATCATACGGGCGGGAATGCCAACTTTGGCAGGACCGGCACCACCCTTATTGCCCATGAAAATGTTCGCAAACGCCTCGGATCTCCTTCAGAGCGCAATGGGCAGGTCCGGGAGGCATCCCCGGAGGTAGCCCTTCCTGAAATAACCTTTACTGACGATCTCACCCTGCATCTGGGGCAGGGGCGGTCTATGCACGTCATGCATGTGAACGACTCCCATACCGATGGAGATTCCTACGTCTATTTTCCGGAGGCCAACGTAATCCATATGGGGGATAATTTTGCCAACGGGGGTTTCCCCTTTATCGATTTGAATTCGGGTGGGGAGATTGAAGGTTTTATAAAGAACCTGAATATGGCCCTCTTTATCGTAGATGAAAATACAAAAATCATCCCCGGTCACGGCCCTGTGACCAATCGGGAAACGCTGAAAGCCTATCGCGATATGCTGGAAACCCTTCGGGATCGTGTAAAGGCAGCCCGGACTTCGGGAAAGTCGCTGGAAGAAACAGTGGCTATGGGGCTCTCTAAAGAATGGGATGCAGACTTTGGCTCCGGGTTTATCAATAGCGAAGGGATTATTACCTCCATCTACCGCAGTTTGGAGTAAGGTGTGGCAAATCCTACCTTTGGCAAGAAGTCCTTTGATGGCCATGATAAGCAACGTAAAATTCAGCGCCAAGCGCAAAAAAGAATCCCTGGTACTGGCCTTAGCCATTCTCGTGTTGTCATGCGCCTCCCGGCAATCTGTGGAGAAGGAGGGCATAACCCCGGAGGAATACCAGGTCATTAACGACTTCTTTGGGAGGGCGCACCGGCCTTTATATCATCGCACAGTCAACAGTGCTTTAAGTTCCACCTTTTCGGATTACGATTCTGTTTCGCTCCGAAAAAGATATCCTGAACGCACCCGCGAAAACGTCCTGAAAAACGTGCTGCCCGTAGAAACACTTCGGGAGATACAAGAAAAGTATAAGGCGTCCGAAGAGTTGTATTTTGAGGAGCAATACCTCAGCCATATCCGGCTATCGGGTAAAAAAAGAAACACCCTCGCCATTTCCAGACCCATAGTACTCGACAGTATTGCCATTATCCGCCAAATTGGCGACACCCACAATCCGGTTTTTGTCTTGAAACAGGAATCTGACGGACATTGGGGACTTCGGTATACCTTTTTTGAGAAAACCGAGTCGGATTAATAATATCGTTCCGCTTTACCAATGCGGCATTAGCCTCCTGCAGATCGCTTAAAGGGTCGGGTCATTGCAACCGCTTTTTTTGTAAATTCCCCCTTATGCCGCAAAACGCATTCGTATACCTTTTTGTACTCCTTGGGTTTTTCGCGGAAAACACCCGGGCGCAAGATGTCGAATTCAGAAGATCCGGCCGATTGATTCTGGGCACCTATACAGAGCGTACGGCCTCCGTAGCCTCCGGCGATCTGGACGGGGATGGGGATATGGATCTTGTGGTGGCCAACGGCCGGCACTGGCCCGGGCAGAATCGCATCTTTTTTAATAACGGCCGCGGTATTTTTACGGTAGAGCTTCCGCTTGGGGCAACCCGGGCCACCACCTATGCCACAGAACTGGCGGACCTGGACAATGACGGAGACCTGGACATCGCCGTGGGCAACGATATGGCACCCAACGCCTTATTTTTTAACGACGGGAAAGGGAATTTTACGGAAAGGGCGTCTTTCGGGAAAGACTATGCCCCTACCCGCAACCTCAGCCTGGCCGATCTGGACCAGGACGGGGATATGGATATCCTGATCACCAACCGGGGACAGCCCAATGAGATTTGCCTGAATGACGGGAGCGGTAACTTTCCCGAAAACCTGGAATTTGGGAGCCGGGAGGATTCCACCATCGATGTGGAGGTATCGGACATGGATGGGGACGGCGACCAAGACCTGATCCTCGCGAATAGGGATGAGCAACCCAATTATGTGTACCTGAATGACGGCGCCCTGGGCTTTACCGAAAAGATCCCTTTTGGTTCAGGGAAAGACAACACGCGTTCCGTAAGCGTGGCTGACGTCGACCAGGATGGCCTGAAGGACATCCTTCTGGCCAATATCGGGGAACCCAATGTGGTTTGCTTCGGCAGCAGGGAAAACCCCTTCACCCGGTCTTTAGTTTTTGATCCGGAACCCGCCGACAGTTTTTCCATTGCCGTTGCGGACTTTAATCAGGACGGAGCCATAGACATCGCTGTGGGGAATGACGGAAGCACGAATACCGTATTTATAAACCCTGGACAAGGTAAGCGCTGGGAGGCTATACCTTTGGCCTCAGAAGAATTGGCCACCTACGATATCATCGCAGCGGATTTGAATCAGGACGGATTGCCCGACCTTATTGAAGCAAACTCCGATGCCCTTAACCGTTATTATCTCAACCGCATTGAAAATTAGCAACCAACCAATCTATAGACTTATGAAATCCATACAACGCATTTTGCCCGGAATCAGGAGTACCTTCCTGCTCATCACCCTTACAAGTCTGTTTGCCCTGAATGCCCAGAGCGATGCCCTGAAACTCACCTATTTTGGAACTGCCGGCTGGAAGATCGAGGACGGAAACCTCACCGTACTCGTAGATCCTTATATTTCCCGCGTCAAGCTGGGGACCGGCCCCGGAATTCACCCGGAGGATACCCGGGCCACTGTCATGCGCACGGATTACTTTGTGTCCGATACGGTGGGCATCGATAGCCTGATCACCCGGGCCGATTTTATTTTAGTGCATCACTCCCATTTTGACCATTTATCCGACGTCCCCTATATCGCCAGAAAAACAGGTGCCAAAGTGATCGGCACCGAAACCACATGCAATATCCTCAGGGGTTATGGCATCCCGAATGAACAACTTTATCCGGTTCGCGGGGGAGAAGATTACCAGTTTGAGCACTTTTCGGTCCGGGTCATCCCATCCATCCACTCAGCCCTCAACAACAAACACTACCTGGATTCACGGACCTATACAGAAGTGCCCGAAACCCCTTTGCGGGTATCGGAATTTATTGAAGGGGGCTCCCTGATGTTCCTGGCCCGTTTTAAAAAGCATACGGTCCTTACCATGGGCTCTATGAACTTTGTGGAGCGGGAACTTGAGGGAATCGCGCCGGATATTCTTTTGGCCGGGGTGAACCAGTCCCAGTTGGGACTATACAAGTACAACGAGCGACTGCTCCGGGTTACTGAAAATCCTAAAGTGATCATCCCCTCCCACTGGGATAACTTTCGTCTGCCCTATGGCTTTTCCCAGCAAGCCTCGGTAGATCTGAAACTAGTGCCCTTCAAGGAAGATGTGGCACGGCTGTCCCCGAAAACCCGGGTGATTATTCCGGAGCATTTGGGAACCATTACCATAGAGTAAACCCCTGCTCGCCAAAAATGGCATACCGTACGCCCACCACCCACACCTTTATAAACAGCACGCTTTTTTAGTGCTTTAAAGCAGATATAAACTCACCCCATGTTTCGTTTCTTCCGCCAAATCCGCCAACGCCTGCTATCCCAGAACAAGTTTTCAAGATACCTGCTCTATGCGCTAGGGGAAATCATCCTTGTCGTCTTAGGTATTCTTCTGGCCCTGCATGTCAATAACTGGAATGAAACCCAAAACCTCCGACAAGTGGAATTCAAGCTCCTGCAGGAGTTAAAGATTGACCTTGAAGAAACCAGGGCAGACCTGTGGTCAGATAAAATCAAGGCAGATGAAGAACTCCGCCATACAGATTCTTTATACCAGAAGATAATCACAAACCGCCTGAATAATACCCCGATGCCCATCAGCATCTCCGCCTTGTTTCTCTATCAAAGATCCGCCCTGTATCCCAAAAAAAGTGCGTACAAATCCCTTCAGGCCTATGGAATCAATACCATTTCAAATGACAGTTTGAGAAAGAATATTACCGATTTTTTTGAGCTACATCTGGTTCGGGTAAATGACCTGGAAAAAATCATCAAGGAAATTAATGAAAAAGACTACGCGCCCTACCTGGAAAGAGTCTCCAAACCCGCCACAACGTGTTTGGAATGCACCGGTTTAGCTGATTTATTCGCGTCCAGATCCCGAATGAGCTCCAATCTCTTCAGGATCGAAATCCCGGAGGATCAACTCCTGCACTTGCTCAAAAAGAAATACATGGCCTATAGCTCCCTTCGAAGGCTCTATGACACCACCGAGGTAAAAATCGAACGATTGATTGAGATCATTGATGCTGAATCTAAAAACAAAGTTTTATGATCCTAACATTCAAATACCTGCAGTAGTAGCTGCATATAGAACTCCTGGATTTAAAAGTAGAGACTCGTATGTATTGAGTATGATATCTGCTTATTTAAGTGATGGTAAAACATCAAAACTTTATAAAAAGATGGTTGATGATAAAAAAATGGCACTACAAGTTGGAGCTATAAACATCGATCAAATGGATTACAGTATGTATGCTATTTATGGATTACCTCTTGGAGGAGCTTCTCTAGCTGACTTATTAGTTGAAATTGATGAAGAAGTAACAAAACTGCAAACAGAATTAATTTCTGAAAGAGATTATCAAAA
>CAKZOC010000190.1 GCA_937136025.1 uncultured Bacteroidota bacterium | reverse complement strand
CATACTCGTGGATAAAGGAAATACCGTGCTGATTATAGAGCACAATATGGATGTTATCAAAATCGTGGATTACATTATCGATATAGGATACGAAGGAGGACGCGGGGGCGGCCAGATTGTTTGTGAAGGCACCCCGGAAGAAGTGGCTCAGGATACCCGGAGTTACACGGCCCGATTTTTAAAAAGGGAACTCTTTCCCTCTGAAGTCATTGCCAATTGAAAGCGCGGCATACCATGCTGTCTTTCCCGGCGTTAAATAGGATACTATGAAGAAAGAACAACACCATAAAGGTTGGAACGAAATAAAGATCAACGATTCCTGGGCGATCTTTAAAATAATGGGGGAATTTGTCAGCGGCTATGAAAAGATGAGTGCCATAGGGCCCTGCGTCAGTATTTTTGGTTCCGCACGGACCAAACCCGACAATCCGTATTACAAATTAACGGTCTCTATCTGTCAACAGCTCTCCCAGTCCGGATATGGCATCATAACGGGAGGAGGACCTGGAATTATGGAAGCGGGAAACAGAGGCGCCAGTATTGCCGGGGGAACCTCTGTGGGTTTGAATATAGACCTTCCGTTTGAACAAAACGACAATCCCTATATCGACAGGGATAAAAGCCTGGATTTTGACTATTTCTTCGTCAGGAAAGTCATGTTTGTCAAATACGCGCAGGGGTTTGTTGTGATGCCAGGCGGCTTTGGCACCCTGGATGAGCTTTTTGAGGCACTTACCCTGATTCAGACAGAAAAAATCGCGCAATTTCCAATCATCCTCGTGGGGACTGAATTCTGGTCCGGACTCCTGGACTGGATTAAAAGCACCATGCTCAAGGCCGGAAATATTTCTCCCGAAGACCTCGACTTAATTCGATTGGTAGATACGGCCGAGGAGGTGGTATCGTTAATTGACTCGTTCTACAAAGGTCGCATGCTGGCACCGAACTTCTGACACATGAAACCCGATCTGGCATATTCCCCGGTGCTGCGGTTTATTGGGATACTCTTTTTGTTTCTCAATGCTCCCCTCGCGCTCTATGGTCAGCATCAGAATAAGATTACCGCAACCCTGGATCAGGAAACCAAGATCATTGAAATCCAGCAGGAGTTCACCTATGTCAACGATTCTGAAGATACTCTTGAAGAACTTTTTTTTAACGATTGGGCGAACTCTTATTCCAATAAAACCACGGCCCTGGCCAAGCGGTTTTCTGATGAATTCAGGAAATCCCTTCATTTAGCCAAAGACTCGGAAAGAGGTGCCACAGATATACTCGCCGTATCCGATCAGGAGTATCGCAATGTCTCCTGGGA
>CAKZOC010000189.1 GCA_937136025.1 uncultured Bacteroidota bacterium | reverse complement strand
CCCTTGAACTCCCCAATGGTTTCACGCGAGGCCCCCAAAGCAGCCAAAATTTTGGAGGATTGGACCAATCCGGCACGTATATACTCACTGTAAGGGACGCTGAGGGGTGTACCGCATCCTTCTCTTTTGATCTTACACCAGTGGCCTCGCCCAGTATTGCGCTGGATGCCGCAGCTTCAGATTTTTGTTATGTTCCCGGACCGGGGGCTACATTGGCGGTAACCTCCACGGCAGGTTCGGCTCCCGTCGGTACACACAACTACCGGATTAACGGGGGTGCCCTTCAGGCGAGCCCGGTTTTTTCAGGGCTCACCCCAGGAAATTATAGAATTCAGGTGGTGGACGCCAACGGGTGTTCCGATCAGATCAATATCACTGTGAATTCCCAATTGCGGGTTACCGGCTCAATCGATACCGAGATTCCATGTGGCGGGGGTGATGGAAGCCTGCGGGTGCAGGTTAATGGCGGTTACAGAGCCGGCGCAGGACCCAAACAATACGAGGTAAGTGCGGATAACGGAGCGACTTTTGGTGCGCCCATCCCACTGACGGCCAACTCTTTCCTTATTAACACCAACCTTCCCGGGGATTATATTTTCCGGGTTACAGATAATCAGGGTTGTATCGCGGAATCGGTGCCGGTCACCCTGAATCCACCCTTGCCGCTGAATCCGGCCTCTGTGAGTGAAATCCCGGCCAGCTGCGGACAAACCGATAACGGTATACTCACCATTACCCCGGACGCCACCAGTGGAATCCCTCCTTTTCTGATCAGTTTTGACGGAGGACCTTTCACAACGCAGACGGTTTATTCCAATCTGAATGCGGGTCAGACCTACTCTTACATCGTTCGGGATGCCATCGGTTGTGAGACGGCATTGGCCAATTATACCATTAATACAGATCCGACACTTCCTCCGGATGCCAGTGTCAGCCCGGTAACAGCAACGTGTCTTACAGGTACTTTGGAAGGCAGCATAGATATTACTTCCGTTTCCGACGGGACCCCGGATTTCACCTATATCCTTCAGGATGAGTTTGGAACGGAAATCAGCAGAATAGGACCTACTTCCAGTACAACAGAAACCTTTACCAACCTGGCCCCGGATACCTATCGTATCATTACCCTGGATGCCAATGGATGCCGGGATGAGGATCTGGTGACCATAGACCAGACGACTCTCGATGTGGTTCCCGATCCGGTGCTGGCTCCGGTATGTGATCCTTCAGGATTCACCAATACGGTAGAGATCGTTGGAGGTACAGGTCCGTTTTTGATCCGCCTGGCGATCGATCCCAACCCACCGGTAGCTCCAAACATCCCGCCGAGAAGGCATACCTTCACAGGATTGCAATTCGGAGTGGCGTATGTGGTTGAGGTAACCGATCAGGGCACGGGTTGTGTTTACCTGGATGAAATTGCCCCGGTGGAAGGCCCCAGTCCGCTGGATATCACAGCGACCTCTACTCCGGATTTCTGTGATTTGAGCAGGAATGGACAAATCGTCTATTCCGTCGATGGTTTTGCAGCGAGTAGCGATTTGCGTATTGAACTTCTCAATACAGATACGGGGAATCGCATAACCCTCGAGAATCTGACCAATGTTTCTCCGGTATATTCCAATACCTACGAGACTCCGGCAGGTAACTATCAGGTACTCGCTACCGATCTGACCAATAATTGTACGGACGCCGTAGCGGTCACTGTAGAGCAGAACCTCCCGTCCTTTGATATCATTGCCTCATCACCGGCAAATTGTAGTGCTCCCGGACAATTGACCGTGCGGGGTACCGGAGGATCCGGAGGCCCTTATCTCTTTGCCTATATGGATGCGGGAGATTCACCGACACCAGGGGACTGGACACTGGAGACCACGTTTGTAGCCCCGGCAGGCACCTATGATATTTACGTAAGAGATGCCGCCAATTGTGCCTCTTTTGCCATTCAAACCATCATCGGGCTGAATCCGGATCTGGCGCCACCTGCCTTGCTGGTACAAAACGGATGTGATATTACGGCCACGTCTTTTGATATCCTGGTTCAAGTACCTGCAACCGTAGATACACCCCGGTTCTCTCTGAACGGTAATGAACAATTCGCCGTCTTAAATGGAGGCTTCTGGGAATATACCTACACGGTGGGCTCGCCCGGAGACTACGTCGTGGATGTTACTGACGCCAGTGGCTGTACCAGCCAGGGGACGGCGACGGTTTACGAATTTCTCAATGCCTTTGGGGATTTTACCACCGATCCTTCCTGTAATAATGCAGATGGGGAGATTACCATATCCACCAATGGAGGTAGTGGGGATTTCACTTTTGAATTGCAGGATGACAGTGGAAACTATATAGCGGATAATACCTCCGGGGTCTTTACCGGATATGCTCCCGGGGACTATCAGGTGGTCGTTACCGACAACCTGGTCATTGACCTGAGCGGCAACTGTACCTTCCTCGTAGACAATATAACCCTCCCTCCGGCCATAGTTCCGGTTATCGCTTCGGTTCTCGACACAGATATTTCCTGTAATGGGGCTGACGACGGAAGTATTCAGGTAACACTTCAGGCGGGAACAGATGCGGATAGTCCATTGGTATATACGCTCTATGAGGGTGGAACCTCAAATATCGTTGCTCAAAACGGCACGGGATCCTTTACGGGCCTGATCCCCGGGGTGTACGACGTCACCGTGGTTTCCAGCAGGGATTGTGAAGTACGTCAGGATGGTATTGATATTCTGGAACCGGCGCCATTTTCGATCAGCGCTTCTGCGCCTCCTTTCAGTTGTGTCCCCGGGGCGAATCAGTTCAGCTCTACCACCATTACGGTTTCGGTCGTAGATCCGGGAACTGCTGCCGGCGGATACCAGTATAGTATTACCGGTTTCGGGAATTACCAGTCATCGAATACTTTTGAGGTGGTCAACAATGGATCTCCCCAAACCATTACAGTCTACGCCATTGATGGTAACGGATGTCAGGATCAGGTGACACTGCCTGTCATTAATCCGCCTACCAATGTGGTCCCTGCCCTCAGTGTGGTTTCAGAACTCACCTGTACGAATCCGGAGCAGGTCCGTATAGATGTTGCGGGAACCACCGATTTTACGGTCTCTATGGTCAACGGTCCGGCAGCTGTAACCCCTGTGACCAACACGCCCGGAGATTCCTTTGTACTTGTAGACCTTCCTGCAGCCGGGGGATACTTGTTGCAGGTGGTCGATAATATAGAAGGATGTAGTTATCCGTTGCCGCTGCACGATGTGTCAGATCCGCTGTACCCGGATGTGACCCTCAGTGAGGCCAATCCCGTCCGCTGTGCGGTTCCGGGAGATGACGGAGCGCTCTTTATTGACGTAACGGATTATAGCGGGGTGTACAATTACGAGGCATTCCTGATCGATACGAGCGGAAACCGGGTGCTTCCTGCTGCGGCTAGCGGAAGTTTTGACACGGCAAACTATCCGGATGCCAGTGGCGATCCGGCGCGGATTACCGGGCTCAGAGGAGGAAATTATGTGGTGGATATCTCGACCACGGCTTCTCCGGGATGTCCGGGGGTAAGTAACCTGGCTACCGTACGGGCTCCCAACGGACCCCTGGTGCCTGTGGCTGTTTCTGAAGGAAATGTAAGTTGTAATAACAATACAGGAGTCATAAACGCCAGTTCCTCGGGAGGATGGGACACCACACCTTATGAATTCAGACTTCTGAGAGACGACGGTTCAGGAACCTATGTTGAGGTGGTGGCGTTCTCCGGGCAGTCGCGCTTTGAAAACCTTTCCAGCGGAGATTACCGTGTTGAGGTCCGGGATATCGAAGGGTGTACGGAGACAACCGACATCACCCTCGATCCGATTCCGCCAATTCTCGTGGAGATTCGCGAACCCCAGGGACTGATTTGCCCGGGCGGTAATAATGCAGTACTCGAGGCCTATGATCCGGCATCCGGCGATGCGATCACAGGAACAGCCGGAGCCTCAGGTGGAGTGGCTGGTGCCGGTTATAAATATCAGCTCATTTACCTGGGCAGCAATGATATTACCGATGAGTTATCCCGAAGTGGACTTCAGGACGACCCGACATTTATCGGAAGTAATGGTTTTGGATACATCAGTGCGGGCTGGTATGCCGTCGAAGTTTCTTCAAGTTTCCAGTGTGTGGGTATTTCGGCTCCATACTATGTAAATCCGCCACCGGCGATCGTTCCCACCCTGGTACAGGTTGAGGCTCCCGGTTGTGGTGGCACGGGTTCCATGCGACTGACCGTTACAAATCCGGAAGCGGGCTTCAATTACGAATACAGGGCGGTAGGTGCACCGCTTACAGATCCGTTTATTTCGATGGGTGCGGGCATCAATGCCGTGCTGATCCCGGGAACTCCAGGATTTTATCAATTCGAAGTTCGCAAGGTCAACGCGACCAACGCCTGTGATGTGGTAACCTCTAACGGACTTTCCCTGATCGATGCCCAGGATTTGGATCTGGTAGTAAACTTGCCCGACGATATTTCTTGTGCTTCAGAACTGGACGGCCGTATTGAGTCTTTCGCTTCTGGAGGTGTGGGTAATAACAGCTTTTTCCTCTACAGGGGAGATCCGGGGAATCCCTTTAGCCCGAACCCCGGTGCCGTTGTGGTGCGCGGTCCGCAGCCCGATGGTACTTTCGAAGGCTTGCCCGAGGGAGCGGATTACTATGTTGCGGTAACCAGTGGGAATACCTGTGGCGATGTCGAAGGGCCTTTAACCATAGTCCGGCCCGATCCGATCACCTTCCGTATCAGCACGACACAAATTACCTGTGCCGGCGAGACGGACGGTACTGCCACCGTGGAAGTTACCGGTGGAGGACAGGGACTGATTCAGTTTGCCATTGAACCGAGTTTTAGCGAATTCTTTACCGATCCTGCAACTCCTGGCATGTACACCTTTACCGACCTGGAAGGAGCTCCTTTCCCGGGTCGGGAATACGACATCCTTATCCAGGATGAAAACGGGTGTTCTGAAATTACGACCGTGCGTATTATTGAGCCCGAACCTCTGGACGCCGATTTTACGACAAGTCCGGAGACGTGTATTGGTTTTGCGGATGGTTCCGCCCAGCTCACGGTGAGCGGGGGAACTCCTTTTACCACTCCGGCAGGAATACGGTACTATGAAACCAGTCTGAATTCTTCTGACCCTGCAGATTATGTTCGGAATGATAACTTGTTCTTTGATAATCTGGAAGGCGGGGAGTCCTACGTGGTCTTTATCAGGGATTCACAAGGGTGTACAACCAATGTGATTATACCTATCGAGATCGGGGTGGAACTCAATGCGGAAGCCGTGGTGGATTATGGGTGTGACGGTATTTTCCCATTCAGCACGACGCGTATTGAGATGCAGGACGACAGTGTTCTGGATGAGGTGCTTTTTGCGCTGGACCCCCTGGATCCGACCGATGCGATCACAGCACTGGCGGATACGACCCGCGAATGGGGCGATTTACCCGCTGGGGATCATGTGGTGTATATCTATCACGAAAATGGTTGTACGAATTTTGTCGAATTCACCATTGAGGCCTATGAACCCCTGACACTCGATGCCATGCAGACCGGACCGAATGAGATTACGGCCACAGCCAGCGGAGGTTATGGAGATTATGAATACTTCTTCCAGGGGGAATCTCTGGGAAGTACCAATGTGTTCTACCTCAATTTTGACGCTATGGTCAATATTCGGGTAAGAGATCGTGAAGGATGCGAAATCAGTATAGACTTCCCGTTTGATTTTACGGGGATGGTGGACTTTCCGAATTTCTTTACCCCGGATGGAGATGGTATAAATGATGTTTGGGCGCCGCTCAACCGGGAGTTTTTCCCAAATATCGAGGTCATCATATACGACCGGTACGGTAGGGTGGTAGCCACCTTAGATCAGGTTACCAAATGGGATGGAACGTACGATTCTAAAGAACTGCCATCCGGAGATTACTGGTATGTGGTCAATGCGAACGACAATGAAAAACAACAATACGTAGGTCACTTCACCTTATTCAGGTGATGCCAGACTACGGTGTCGGACCTTCTTTTCAGTGGGAGCTCAACTGAAGGATTAAAAAACCCCGTGAAGGACACTTCACGGGGTTTTTGTCTTAGGATTTACGCCCTCACATGCGCAGCGTTTATCTTGTGAGAAATGCAGAAGCGTATTCCAATTATTCCAGGACCACACCGTCTTCCAGGATAATCGCATACTTGTATCCGGCGCCAAAGTCTTTATCCAGGCGTACCACAGCCCGCATTCTCAGGGCATCCCCGGGCTTTACCGCAGCCGCGGAGGTGATGACAAAATCTTTTTCATCTGCGCTCCCGTCTTTCAGGTGGATCCAGTTGCGGTTGAGGATACCTTCATTGACTTTGGTACACGTCCCTGAAACTTCAACCCATTGGCCCTCATAAGCCCCCGGATCGTTGAGCACATCTGCAATTTGAACGGGAGTTGCGTCCTGATGCCCCTTCTGGGTCATGATCCCGGAATCCCCTGAATTCGGATCTCCACCCGGAGGGGAGGCGATGGACTTCACGGGTTTCAGATTCTCAACCTCCGCTTCGGGGACAATCCGTGTGACCAGATAAATAGTATCGAAGACCCGCTGCATTTCTTTGCTTTCAAAGTCTTCGCGTATCAGCGCTTCGTTGTAGTAGTAAACCGCTCCTGTTTCAACCTCCGTGGCCCCGGTGGCCATCCAGTATTCGCGATCCCCTTCGCTTACTTTCAGATAGAGATATTTGCTGGTGGGAACCGCTTCTAAAACTCTGATTTTTCGCATTTCCATGACCACGTCTTTGTGGGCATCTGCCATATTCACTTTTGTTTCAAGTGGAATAGGGTCTCCTGTATCGGGTCCGCGTTTGCAGGCGACCATGGAGATTATCAAGGCAATGCTGCAGAGGGACAGGATGTCCCTCACAATAGAGTACTTCATTTTCATAGCAATTAGGAGTTAAGCGGCCTGGAGGGCGGCGTATTGAGCAATCAGCACATCCAGGTTCCGCGGGTTTTGAAGGGTCTCGGGTTTCTTCAGAATTTTTCTCATGATCTGATTGACCAGGTCAGTCACTTCATGGGCAGCCCAACCATTGTTTTCTGCAATGCCAATCTGCCTTAAAGCGGTATATACTTGTTTTTTCCGCTTTGCCATGAGCGTGCGGAACGGTTGCATTTCCTGCCATTGTCGATACTCCGACCACTGCTGAGCAATAATTTCCTCCACGTTTTCTATAGCTGCTGTTCGCGCTGCGCGGTTGGATTTCAATTGACATGCAATCGTATCCAGATTGTGGAGGAGTACAGATGAAGACGCCGCGAGGGCCGGGGCAAAATTTCCGGGTACGGCAAGATCGATAAGCAATACATTTTTATCCGTGTCAATCCCCTTATGTATCAAACCTGAGGCATGGCTTACCGCGGAAATGATTACATCGAATTCCCTGAGGTCGTTCTCCGTTAGTCTTTCCCAGGGAAAAGTTTGCACATTGTGGGCCCGGGCGAGCTTGGCCGCACGAGATTCTGTCCGGTTGGTGATAAAAATATTCGGGTATCTGAACTTACTGTTGTATTTAAAGAGTTGCCTTACGATATCACCGGCCCCGACAAAAAGGATTTTCTTCTCCCCGGCGTCACTGCCAAAAGTTTCACCTATAAGTTTTAACGCCTTGTAGGCGGTCGAAGTGGTACCATCCCGGAATCCGGTTTCATTGCTCACCCGTTTATGGGTTCTAAAGAGTGTTTGCATACAACGCTCCAAAAGGGAACCCTGCATACCCGTCTCCAGGGAATAATGGTAGGCCTTGCGAATTTGGTGAATGATTTCAGCATCTCCCATAACAGAGGATTCCAATCCTGCCGAAACCTTGAGCAGGTGCAGGACGGTGTCCTCAGTGCGGTCACTGCCTCTGAAGTCTGCCACGTCCACCTCACGGACCGTTCCCGCAATATGATGTAACAGGAAATTCCTGACACAAGCAGCCGTTGACTTTTCGGATTCAAAGTATAACTCCGTGCGGTTACAGGTCACCAATATCAGGAGCGAATTCAGGTCCTGAAAGGTCCTTTTAAGGGATTTTGCGACTTTTTGCTTCTCCATATCGGATAGATGAAAGCGCTCCCTTCGGGCTACCGGGGACGTATGGTGTGAAATGCTGATATATCGTAATCTCGTTTCCATAGGTATTGGAACGGGTTTGTTTTAAAAATCGGTTTAATCCAATTTAAACGGGACGCAATAACTCTTTTTACTGCTTCAGAGTCCTCATATAATTTACAACCAGCCAGCGGTCTTCATCATCCGGCATTTTCTTGGTGTACTCCGGCATATCGCCAAAGCCAAAAGAGGTTTTGTAAAATAACTCCCCGTCGGTTTGGGCCTGATATTCCTCAGATGAGAAATCTCCAAGATCGCCTTTTAACCCAGCGGCTTTACTACCATCTCCGTATCCTTCCTTCCCGTGGCAGGACTGGCAATGTTTATTGTATAGGGCCTTCCCGATATTCAGGTCCGCCTTGGGATCCGTTGGATTCTTCATATTTACATACTTCTCCGGGACCACCCATTCATCCTGATCAGGAGCTGTGAATGCGTAGAAAGCCAATGCGAGAAAGGCTAATGGCAAAAGGATTTTAATTGTTTTCATACGTTAATTTTTAGCGATTTTATAAAGGTTAAATAATAAATAAAAGATAAGACCCCAGGAACCAAACACCAGACCTCCGGTAAAAAATAGGATAAAGAACGGTGTCCTGCTACTCCGCCCCCATAACGTGCGCTGGTCGTACGTACTCGAGTGAACTATAGGAGTGCCCACCGGGGCATCCAGCATAGCCTTAACGTTACCGTAGGTGTCGTTTTCCTCTATGACCACTTCCATAGCGAGGTTACCCTCTTTTCCGGGGATATCCCCGGGAATGGCTACCATGATCCGACCGGATTCATCGGTCATCAGGAATTCTTCACTGATCACCAGGGGTTTAAACATCCGGGTGACTTGTACTTTGATGAGAGCATCGGCAATGGCACTGTCCAGTGCCTTATCCTTTAATGTAGCTTCTATAAAGTTCAGGCTGTCTTTTTGAACCAGGGAAGCAATCAGAAGGGCATCCCTGAATTCAACGGAGCTGCTGGCTCTTCTGAAAGTCTCATTGCCTGCAAAAGATGCTCCGAGAATGTAAAGGCCTGTGGAATCCGGTTGGATAGCCTCTAACCCCTCCAGAGCAAATTGCCCTTTGCCATTAGGGCCGGTGGTTGTGGTCCCGAGGGGAAATTCCTGCCCGTCTACTTCATAATACACCTCAAGTTCAGCGTCTGGGACAGTGATGTTTGTTTTGTCGATCCTGGCGGAGGTTTGAAAATCCAGATACAGGGGGCCGTCCATCACCTTGGTATAAGAGGTCGAAAGTCTGAGACGTTCCTTATCCTGGGCCAGGCCTGTCTGAATGTAAAACAATAGCAGGACGCAGGAGATACCCTGCAATAACGGGCGATTGATTTTTGAGCCTCTGATCATGCTGCAGCCTTTTTTTCCGAGGTTAGACGTTCGGCTTCTTCCTCTGCAAGCCGGTCGATGGATATGACCGGGACATAGCGGATCAATAAGGTTATGATCAACAATGCCATGGCAAGGGTCGCCCCTGTGATCAGCCACTCGTGAACGCTTGGGAAGTAATGATGCCAGTTTTCCGGAACTCCCTGAATGGGTAAATAGGGATGGAGCAGGGTGGGGGTAACGATTAAATACCGTTTCCACCAGGCACCGAGAACGACGACGATGGCGATCAGATATAAAGGTCGGGGTTTTCGAAACCGTTGGAACATAAGCAGGATGGCAGGGAAGACCAGACCCGCAAGTGTCACAATCCAAAATGGGATGGCAAATTCTCCTCTGAGTAAGGTCTCAAGGTGTTCGCTTTCCCCTTTTTTAGCTGTAAACAAGGGAACTAGATATTCATTTATATTGAAATACACATAAATAAGGCATGTCAGATTGAAGAGTTTGCCAATTTTATCAAAGTGGTATTCCGTGATGTAATTTTGCAGCTGTTTGTTTTTTCGTACGATATAGACCACCGTGATAAGCGCCCCAAGCCCGGAAACCATGGCACCCGAAATGAAGTATGGACCAAAGTTGGTGCTGTTCCAACCAACCCGATACGTAGTTGAAAAGAGGTATGCGTCAATGGATTCGAGAATAAGGCCCAGCGGGATGATCATCAGTACAAGCAAACGGATGGATTTCCCCTGAAGTTTAATCTGCTGTTCGCTCCAACGCCACTTCATTGCGAAAAATCCATAGATCTTGCTCAGCTTTTTATTCGTTTCACTGTAGTGATCCCTTAAAATTGCGAGGTCCCCTAAGAGTGGGAAATAGAGCAGCAACAAGCTTACCACTATAAAGGTGGGTATGATAATTACATCCCACGTGATTGGAGACTGCAGTCTGGCGTGAATAAACAGATTCATCATCCTGTCCGGGCGGGCCATGTCGATAATAATCGTAATCCCAGCCATAATGATACAGGCCAGGGCGACAATTTGAGCCATCCGTACAAAAGGCCTCCGCCATTCGTTTTTGGTCAGCCGTAAGGCAGCTACTACAACGGCGGCCACAAAGCTTGTAGCCACGAAGAAGACAAAATTTGAGATGTAGACACCCCACAGGACGTAATCCCGCATATTAGTGACCACCTGTCCCTCGATCAACTGATCGACATAAGCGATGATGCCCGCTACGATCACTGCCAGCAACAAGGCAACCCAGAGTTTGCCTTTGAGGGAAAACTTCCGGGGCCCTAGATCCTTTATCAACTGGTCATACTTGCTCATGGTACATCAGGCTTTTCAACCGATTGGAACTCGTTGTAATTTTCCAGACCTTCCTCAAAAGGGAGTCGGTCCTTGGGTGGCAGGTAATACACACTGGGCTCGGTTCCCAGGTCTTCAAACAGCCGGTATCCGGCATTTTCTTCCAGGAGTTTGCTCAGGCGGACTGTTTCGTTTCCATTGGTTACTACATCCTCATTCTTATCCCCGAAATAGAAGACCCCGTTCGGGCAGGCTGTCACGCAGTGCGGGAGTTCTCCTTTTTCCGCCTGATGGGGGCAGAAATCACATTTGTCAACCGTTCCTTTAATACTTGGCATTCCCGCATGTTCAGGACTGTGCATTTCTTCCACCATATCCATATTCATCTCAAACTCCTGCTTGGGCTCATTCCAGTTGAAGACCCTGGTGGAGTAAGGGCAGGCCGCCATGCAGAACCGGCAGCCCACACAGCGGTCGTTATCGATGAGTACCAGGCCATCTTCGCGCTTAAAGGTGGCATCCACCGGGCAAACCGTGACGCAGGCAGGTTGGTCACAATGCATGCACAGGGTGGGCATCCAGTAGGGGGAGGTATCCTCCGTTTCCTGCATTTTGTACACTTTCAGCCAGGCATTGTCCCCGGTGACGAAATGGTGTTTGTTGCAGGAGCGCTGGCAGGCCAGGGCGTTTTGGCATTTCGCCAGATCTACCACCATGGTGAATTTCCGTCCCGGAATCCCTCGTCTTACATTATGCGTAACCTGCTCCAGATCCACCTCCTCCATATCTATGGGATCCACCTCAATGATATTCCCATCGACATCCATCAGCTCCATTTTTTCACCGGCCGGACCTTTTGTTTCAAAGGCGAAACCCTCCTTGAGGTGGGTGAGCGCTGCCCCTCCAACAATGGAGGCCAGGCCGAGTTTCCACCCGTTATTCAGGAATTTTCGCCGTGTATCTTTAGTGTTTTCGTCCATTTTTAAAAGCGCTACTGGTCTTTTTTGTCTTTATCCAGCCAGTTGAGAAGTTCAGCATTGCTGATTTTCTTTTTGACCACAGTTGATTTCTTCAGACGGCTCACTTTTACCCGAACCGCCGTGCCGTCTGGTTTGAGGAGGGTCTGGTATTCCTGGTCCTCAGGGGTATTGGCATCTGGCGTATTCGCCGCTGCCGGGAGCAGGGGTAAAAGAAGTCCTGAACCCAGAATAGGCAGAAATTTTCTTCGATTCATGCCTTTTGGGTTTTTTGAGTCGTCTTTCATGTAGCCTTAGAAATTATACAGTCGTGTAATGGTAAAGCCCAGAAGGATACTGTCGAACCCATCCAGGAATTTGTTGTCGTTGTAGAAATAGTTCGCCTGGGGCGTAATCCCGTTCAGGGAGGAAAAGTACACCTGGAAGGCGTGGGAGGAGGTGACGAATTCCATCCCCACACTGAATCCGGGTACCGGGTTTATCACCCCTTCAAAGGATTCATCCCAGTCGGTAATCGGAAGGCTGTACTCCATGGTAATCGCCGTGTTGGGGGTCACTTTGTAGCGCCCGCCGAAGGCCAGCCCGAAAACATCGTTGTTGGCCCCTTCCGGCACTACATTAAAGTGGGATACACTGGGCACCACCTGCAGGGAGAAATTCGGTGAAAACCGCCTGGAGAGGATCAGCGAGTGGAAAAAGGAATACCGGTGCTGGTCCAGGGCAAAATTCTCACGCTTGCGGGCATCGATGGTGAAATTCCCGTAATAACTTACATTCAGGGGTACCCTGCCGGAGCGGGTCTGCCGTAGCAGGCCTACTTTCCAGTTAAAGTCCTGGAGTTTTCGGTTTTTTTCGGTCCCGAAACCGACCTGCAGTCTTTCGTGTATGGTATACGCCAACCCGATCCGGATATTCGCTGCCCCATAGATACCAAGGAGGTCATTCTCCCCACCGGAAATGGTTCCAAACCGGTGCTGGAATGCAACCTCCAGGCTGTTTTTCAGATAGAGTTTGTCTGTGGGGTTGTCGATCAGGAAACTGCTTTCGAACGCGGGGCGTTCCGGTTTATCGACAACCTTTACGGTATCTGCCTCTACCTGGGCACTGATTCCCATCGGGATTCCAATCAGAACGAACAATAATATATATAGTGGTCTCATAGTGGTGTCTCTTCAATGGGTTATTCCTCCGCGCCGCGGTTGATCCCTTCTTCTATCAGGTCGATTTCGCTGTTGGTCATACTGAAACCCACTGAGGGGTGATCTTTGCCGGGCAACCTCTGAAAAAATACACTTTCATCCGCGTCCCCTGCTACCACGAAATCGGGAACCAGGGCGTCATAGGCATTCTCAGGCCGCAGATCCGGAGCCCGGTCACCGTTATGGCACTGTGTACAAGTGTAGCTGTTGAGGATCGGCAGGATGCTTTCTTCAAACGAAATGCCCTGATCCGGCGGCGGAATATCGATTTCTTCTTCGATTGCCGTATCGTAATAGCAGGAAGTGCCGAAGAACAGCAGGCAACCTGCCAGAAACTGAAGTGCTTTTTTCTTCATTGTGTATGATTTATAATGTACCCTTGGTGTGCAGGATTAGCCGCTGGCTTCACAGCACCGGGACAGCGTATCAGATCATACTTTGTCCCGGTACCGGAGCCCGGTATTAATCGTTTTGAAGCGCTTCGATGGAATTTTTCAGCAACGCCTTGGTGTAATCCGGGTTGTGGATCCCCCGACTCTGGTCTTCATCTACCGTCTTATAATTCCAGGCGGCCATGGCGGCCACATCTGAGAAGATTCCATATTGGGAACGGCCGTTTGGCAGCAGGATTCCGGTTACGGTTCCTTCGACTGGGATAAGATCTCCATTTTCATCATAGACGGGGTCACCGTCTTCATCCAATAATACTGCCTGGCCTTCTACATTATTCAGCAGGGCCAATAATGTATTCTTGTCAGCAGTGAAGCCATTCGCTTCACCCGGAACTGCGCCGTGGCATTGGATGCAAAGCGCTTCCACATAAGCCCAGGAGTGGCCACCTTCATCTACATCGGCTGCATCCCCCATATGGCATTGGACGCAGGAAGAACCTGTACGGTGGGTGGCAGAACCTCTGGCTGGATAGGACTCCATTCCTGCAATTTCCGCCCCAAGGATGCCTTCAAGCATGGTGGACTGAGGACCGTGGTGCGGTCCGAAGCGGGTTGATTTTACCTGATAAGTACCATCAGCATTGATGGCTGGGATTTCGTAGCTGTTCCGCGGTTGGTGGCAGGTGATACAGTTATTGCTGGCATCCCCAAAATCAATGGTGATACTCGGCGCCAGAACCAGGTCTGAAGGATCCGGATTCCGCAGGGCGTAATCAGGACCGTCGTTTTCAAAATCAAACGTACGGTGGCTGTCGTGGCATGTGTTGCAGCTCACGGGCATGGCGGGGTCGTATTTCGGAGCAACACCGTTGGGAAGCAGTCCGGTAGTATCAATAGCCCCCATCGTAACATAATCAATGAATCCTTCACTTCCGTGGCATTGAGCACAATCGGCACGGCTTCCGCGTGCAAAAGTGCCCCCCGCACCGTGTGCGGAAAGTGCAAAGGCTTCAAAAATAGGTTCGCGTGTTGAGTTGGCGTGGCAGGAGACACATGAGGCGGTACCATCCACTCCATCGGTGCCATCAATCCCATCAATCCCATCAATCCCATCGGCTCCAGGGGGGCCGGGTACAGGGTCGCTGGTACAATTTACAAACAAGAATGCTGATGCCAGAATCATCAGTAGCCCAAAAAGCCTGTTAATTTTCATAAGATGTTTATTTAATTGGTGTTGGTGATATTCTTAAAAACTGTTAAAAATATATTAAATACGGGCGTAAGTAACAAATGTTACACGCAGAAAAACATGATTTTTATCATAATGGCGAATAATTTAAAATCTTTATAAACTACTAAATCCCGTAAGGTCGATTTCAGGTGTAGTTCTGTGGGTGTATAAAAGGGAACCCTGTTAGATTACCATAAAAAAATTACCAGTCAAATTCAGCGATAAGGCTTCCGGAGTTTTAAGATTATTCTATATTTGCAGGCCGAAAGAAAAGTGAGCTGAGTTTCTTTCGGAGTTTAATTTCGAGTGATTGTGAGTGAGGCCACCCTACGGGCCGGCCCCTCGCTGAAAAAGGTCCACCGGACATTTTTTGATCGCTCAGTCCGGGATGTAGTTCAGCCTGGTAGAATACACGCATGGGGTGCGTGTGGTCGCTGGTTCGAATCCAGTCATCCCGACGAAACACCTGTTAAATGGTGGTCAAAGCACTGTCAACTGACTGATTGGCAGTGCTTTTCATTTTTATTGAATTCATTTGAATTCATTTGATTCACCGCTTCTGGTGTATCATTCGGTGAATCAACCGGTACAATTCTTGCGCATAATTTTGTCAGTGACAAGGCTGACAGGGGTCGTTTGCAAACGCGATTTGTTAACCTTAAACGATTTCAATTATGCCGAATTACAACCCACCCAGTATTTTATTTTTTGTCCGCCGGCCGCGGCGGTTCCGAAACAAATTTTCCGTTTATGCCCGTATCACCATCGACGGCAAGCGGGCTGAAATCAGCCTGAAACGTTCTGTGACCTTTGGGCAATGGGATGACGCCAAGGGAAGAGCTGTCGGAAACTCAGATGCAGCCCAGCAGCTGAATGGATATTTAGATGAATTGTACCTGCAAATCATGCAGTCTTATAAGGAGCTGTTGTCTCAGGGGAAGGTAATTACCGCCCAGGCCATCAAATCCCGCTTTACGGGGGCAGATGAAGAGCACAAGACTTTGAAACAACTCATCCATTACCACAATACCACTCAGACGGCCGTTTTGAAACCGGGCACAATGAAAAATTACTATTCCACCGAAAAGTATCTCGACCGGTTCCTGCTCCACCAGCACAAAACTGCGGACATCGAACTCCGGCAATTGAACTATAAGTTTATTACGGATTTTGAATTTTACATCCGGAATTTCAAATCACCACGAGCTCTTAAACCTTGCACCACCAACGGGGTGATGAAGCACCTGGAACGGCTCATGAAGATGGTGAACCTGGCGGTGCGTTTGGAATGGATTGATAAGGATCCGTTCCGAAACTATCGCCTGAAGTTTCAGAAGAGCGAGCGGGTTTACCTTACCGAACGGGAACTGCGACTCATTGAGGAAACCATCTTCACCCTGCCGGGCATTGAACGCATCAAAGATGTCTTTCTTTTCTCCTGCTACACCGGCCTATCCTACATCGACCTGCACAACCTGAAACGAGAGCAAATGGTACGCGGCATCGACGGGCAGTACTGGATTTATACGAAACGGGAGAAGACTTCAGAGGCCGTTAAAGTCCCTTTATTACCGAAAGCCTTAAAGATTATTGAAAAGTACCGGGATGATAGCGAAATCAGATACTGCAATCATTTAATTCCAGCCTTGAGCAACCAACGGCTTAATAGGGGAATCAAAGAAATTGCCGAAGCTTGCGGCATTCATAAATACGTCACCTTCCACACGGCCCGCCACACCTTTGCCACCACCGTGACCCTCTCCAACGGAGTGCCCATTGAAACGGTGTCCAAACTGCTCGGCCATACCAAGCTCTCCACCACCCAGATTTACGCCCGGGTGCTGGATAAGAAGATCGGTGAGGATATGGAACTTTTAAGGAGCCGCCTATTGGAAAAGGAAAGAGAAGCAAAGTTGTCGGTTCAAAACGAAGCGTAATTCCAGGCCCCACCCCGATAGCTATCGGGGTTACCAGTTCTTACCTGCTTGCGAAGCAAAAAAGTTCATTGATCGAAACACTATTTTTCTTTGCTCCGCAAAGGAAGTCGGAAGAGCAAGAGGGTAACCGGCGGCGCGCCGGTTACAATTCATAAACGTCATGATTTCAATGAGTTATGTTGCTTCCGACTTCAGGCTCGCTCTCGTTTTTAATACAAAAAGGGTATAACGAACTGATAATCAGTTCAAATTTTCGTAAAAAATGGATCCGGAATATCAAAATGAGCAGTTTATCACCTTACGGATCAAGGCATCCGTGGTGAAGGACTTTCGCACCTTTTGCAAAGCCCAGGAGACTTCACAGTCCGTTACTTTGAGGCACATGCTGGACTTTTTTGAAAGGAATCATCTCACCCCATGTGATTCCATTCCAAATGATCTAGGGAAAGTTGAGAAAAGGCTATTAAATCGCTTGAATGCCATAATTGGGGTATTAAGGGCTATCGAGCAAAAGCACACCAAGCCCACAGTTGAAATGCTGCAATCCCTTTTTGATGCTGAATTACAAGCAAATATCAATACCGAAACCGGGCGTATACCGACCTGGGACTCCAAAACACTGGAAGACGAGCTCAGAAGGTTTGAGCAGAGCGGTGGAACGTATTGAGTCTGCCTCGCTACGTAGGGTTAGTTTGGCAAGATTTGGGATTTGAACCGGGAAACCTGAAAATTCAAAATCCCATTGGAACGCATAGGTGGAGTTGTACATGTAATCCTCGGCCAGAGGATCTATCTGCCAGAACCTACCGATTGATGGGTCGCTAATTCGGTATTTCCATTCATGGGTATTCAGACCTAGGTCTTTTGTTAATTCTTGACCTTGATATGTCTTGTAGTTGTATTCAACACCATTCACAACATTATTGTACCCTTTGTGTTCAAGCCCGAAGCGGTAGTCGTTTACACCCTTTTTTTCAATGGTGGCAGGGGTTTACGGGAGTTCCCTTTTTCAGTTTTTCGACAGGTATTATGTAAAAGAACGTATGTTATCGGACTAAAGATACCGGTTTCACCGGATGCTTATTACTAATTTTCCTACATTTTGGATCGACCTGTGATAGCCTGCCTTCTAAGCGGGAAGTCAAACGTTCCGGGCGCGACCGGAACTTGTGGTTGGTGATCGGAACGCTAGGCCGAGCGCCGATTGAGCGTCAAGGGTATTTGAATAGGTATAGCTTGGGTAAAGGGCCTTGGTCCCTTAGTTTGGGATAGCGGAAGGGTAAAAAGACAGGGCGAGGCCGTGAAGTATGAACGGTATGGATATTCTACCCTGGGAGTTTCCCTATGGCAAAGGCTTCTGTTTTGAGCCCCTAAAGTTAATAATCTCGATGACTTTCTTTCTTGGCCGTATCCTGTAGATGATGTAATTGTTCTTGTCCACCAACCCTTTTCTGAGGTTCGGATGTTTGTCAGAGGGTGGACAGATCTTTGGGTATTTCGAGATACGCTCGGTGAGTTCTATGATCTTGCTTTCCAGATTCAAGATCTCTTTTGCGGTCCAGTTCCCGTCCAAATATTCCAGAACGGTATCAAGTCCTTTTTCAGCTTGTGGCGTCCATTGTATTTTCAACGCCATTTATCAAAGCGTTTCATGACTTTCTCATGTGGGGCGAATTGGCCCTTGTCGGCCTGTTCGATCCCCTTTTGAATCTCTTGGCGTTCTTCCTCGTCCATTTCGTCCCACCAGTCGGTACGTTCCTCTTCAAACACCTTTTTGATCTTCGCCAACAGGGATTCTTCCTGTGTCTGCAAGAGCAGGTACATCAGTTCCAGTTTTATCGTTTCGATGTTCATTATCGCCATTTTCCGTAAAGTTAGTTTTTTATTGGATTGGGTGGAAGTTGTTTACCATTTCGTTTTCCCTTCTTAAGGCAATTCGATTTACTACAATTCCTACATTTCATATAGGTAAAAATA
>CAKZOC010000188.1 GCA_937136025.1 uncultured Bacteroidota bacterium | reverse complement strand
CAATCGCCATTCTCTCCCATCGCAGACCGTCCCGGCCCGTAAATACACGCCTGCTTCGTCAGTGGGCGGCCGAACTGGCCGGTATTCAACCCTGGCTCTTTGAAGAGAGTTACCATATCGTCGGCGATCTGGCGGAAACTATCGCGCTTGTCGTGCCCCCGGACCCCCAGAATGAAACCCCCTTAGGTACCTTAAGCGATTACCTCAATGCGTTTGCCGGCCTAAAACAGCAATCCGAGGCGCAAAAAAAGGCCTACGTTTTCAAACACTGGCCCGGGATGACCTATTATCAACGTTTCGTCTTCACCAAACTCTTTACCGGGGGATTTCGGATCGGCATTAGTCAGAAACTTATGACCCGGGCCCTTTCTCAGGCTACAGGTATCGATGAAGAAATACTCGCGTATCGGCTGATGGGAAACTGGGATCCCACTTCTGTTTCTTTTAAGGCGCTCGTCCTGGAGCCGCAGTTGGAGGAGCAATATTCGAAACCCTACCCCTTTTACCTCGCCTATCCCCTTGAAGAAGCTCCTGAAAAACTAGGACCTCCCTCACAATGGGTGATGGAACATAAATGGGATGGTATTCGGGCACAACTCATCTTCCGCAAGAAAACCCTTTTCATCTGGAGTCGGGGGGAAGAACTGGTTACCGAGCAATATCCCGAATTTCAGGTTTTAGCAGATGTCCTTCCCGAAGGGACGGTTCTCGATGGCGAACTGCTCCCCTTCCCCGGGGGTCGGGTAGGCAGTTTTAAAGATCTCCAGAAACGTTTGGGCCGCAAAAAAGTGAGTCGCCGCCTTTTAGAAGAAACCCCGGTGATCCTCAGGGCTTACGACGTATTGGAATGGGAAGGGGCAGACCTCAGGAACAAACCCTTTCATTACAGGAATCAATTCCTGAATACATTGCTGGAGCAACTCCATGCTTCCGGGCACCGTTACCCCCTGGACAGATCCCCCGTCCTGGAGATTGCAAACTGGGAAAGCGCTGCTCTGGAACGCGAACGCTCCAGAGAAAAGCATTCAGAAGGCCTGATGCTCAAACGTAAGGACGCCCTTTACCGGGTAGGTCGTAAGAAAGGAGACTGGTGGAAATGGAAGGTAGACCCTTTTACCATTGACGCCGTACTCACCTATGCCATGAGGGGCCATGGACGTCGCACCAATCTTTTTACTGATTACACTTTTGCCCTTTGGGACGAAAATGAATCGGGAGAACGCGAATTGGTGACTTTTGCCAAAGCGTATTCCGGCCTGACAGACGCAGAACTCAGGCAGATAGATGCCTGGATTAAAAAAAATACCCTGGAACGCTTCGGACCCGTCCGTTCGGTCACTCCTCACCACGTCTTTGAAATTGCCTTTGAGGGTATCGCTTTTTCAAAGCGGCATAAAAGTGGGGTTGCCACCCGATTTCCGCGGATTCTGCGCTGGAGAAAAGACAAATCCCCTGAAGAGGCCAATTCCCTTTCCGATCTGAAACTCCTGATTCCCTGAAGATGACAAAGAAATCAGAAAACGACATCTGGATTGCTAAGGCAAGTGCGTGGTTTGCACAGCAGGGCTGGTCTCCTTTCAGTTTTCAACAACAGACCTGGGAAGCCTTTTTAAATGGAAAAAACGGGCTGTTGAATGCCCCAACGGGCAGTGGAAAAACCTTCGCCCTCTGGTTTCCTATTCTGCTCCACTATTTAAGAACACAAAGCGGTACTTCGGGGGTCCCTCCTCCGGGCCTGAAGGCCATTTGGATCACCCCCCTCCGAGCGCTCTCGGGGGAAATCTGTCAATCTGCAGAGCGGATCGTCGGCGATCTTGGAATTCCCTTTACGGTGGGGATACGCACAGGGGACACCTCCCAGAGTGAACGGGCCCGACAACGCAAAAAGATGCCCGATCTGCTCATCACCACCCCCGAAAGCCTGCAGTTGCTACTGGCTTCTAAAGGGTATACCAGGACTTTTGGAACGTGTTTTGCCATTGTCGTCGATGAATGGCATGAACTTTTGGGCAGCAAAAGGGGAGTACAGATGGAACTGGCCCTCTCCCGCCTGAAAACGGTTTCTCCAGCCTTGAGAATTTGGGGTATTTCCGCGACAATCGGAAATCTGGAACAAGCACGGGAAGTATTATTGGGGCCGGGTTCTGATGCCCTGTCAAATTCTGTAATGATCCGAGCCCATCTAAAAAAACGCATCACCGTGCGCAGCATCCTGCCCGAGACCATGGAGACGTTTCCCTGGCGTGGCCACCTCGGGCTGCACTTGCTGGATTCCGTTATTGAAATTCTTCGCGCCAGTAAAACCACCCTTATTTTCACCAATACGCGAAGCCAATGTGAAATCTGGTTTCAGAAACTTTTGGAACGTAATCCGGATCTGGCAGGGGAAATTGCCATGCATCACGGAAGTATCGATAAAGACACCCGTATTTGGGTAGAACAGGCCATTCGCAAGGGCCGTCTTCGGGCCGTTGTGTGTACCTCCAGCCTGGATCTCGGTGTGGATTTCGCCCCGGTGGAGACCGTTATTCAGATTGGAGGCCCCAAGGGGGTAGCCCGGTTTTTGCAGCGGGCCGGACGGAGCGGCCACCGCCCCGGGGAAGAAAGCCTGATTTACTTTCTGCCCACCCACGCTATTGAATTGGTCGAAGCAGCGGCTTTAAAGAAAACGGTAAGCGGAGAAGGGATCGAAGACCGCACGCCCTACCTGAATAGTTTTGATGTCCTGGTGCAATACCTCACCACCCTGGCGGTATCGGACGGCTTTGATGCGGACCTAATTTTTAAGGAGGTCCAAAGTACGTTTTGCTATCAGGGACTCACACGAGAACAATGGGAATGGCTCCTTAAATTCCTCGTGCTGGGAAGCCAGAGCCTGAACAGTTATGACGAATATAAAAAAGTAGAAATTCTGGAAGACGGGCGATTTAAAGTCCTCAACCGGGGCGTGGCCATGCGCCATCGTTTTCAGATCGGGACTATTGTCGGCGATGCCGATCTTACCGTCCGGTATCAAAAAGGAGGCTACATCGGTACGGTTGAAGAATGGTTCGCCGCGCAACTTCAGAGCGGGGATGTGTTTACCTTTGCGGGACGCAATCTGGAGTTCCTGCGCATTCGGGAAATGCAGGTTCTCGTGCGTAAATCCCGGGCCAAAACCACTCGTGTCCCCAGCTGGATGGGAGGTCGCCTAACCCTCTCGGCCCAGATGTCGGAATTACTCAGGCAGGAATTGTACACAGCCGTACTCCCGGAGTCCGAACAGTCTGAAGAAATCCGGAGCCTGCAACCACTTTTTGAACGGCAACGCTTCGAGAGCATTGTGCCGGGTCCGGAAGAATTTCTGATCGAAACCTTTAAGACCTCAGACGGGTACCACCACATTTTCTATCCTTTTGAAGGGCGCTTTGTTCACGAGGCCATGGCCAGTCTTTTGAGCTACAGAATCAGCCTGCTGGCACCCATAACTTTTTCCCTGGCCTATAACGATTACGGCTTTGAACTCCTTTCAGACCGGGAAGTAGACATGCAAATGATACTGGACAATGACCTGTTTTCCCCCCTTTATCTGATGGAGGACCTCCAGAAGAGTCTGAACGCCACAGAAATGGCACGCCGAAAATTCCGGGATATCGCAGTGATCAGCGGACTTGTTTTTTCAGGCTACCCGAAAAAAGGAATCCAAATGAAACACCTGCAGAGCAATTCCCAGTTACTGTTTGAAGTTTTCAGGGATTACGAACCCGATAACCTGTTGTTTCAACAGGCTTTTCGGGAGACTTTTGAACACCAGCTGGAAGAGGGAAGATTGCGCCTGGCCCTGGAGCGCATTGGCGCTCAAAAACACGTCTGGAAATCCTGCCAAAAGCCCACTCCCTTTTCCTTTCCTATTATCACCGACCGCCTGAGGGAAAAGCTCTCCAGTGAAAAATTAGCCGACCGAATCCGGCGGATGACTGAAAAATTGAGGCGTTAACCCCCAAAGGTTCTTTTTTAATCCCCCCGGAGTTTTTGATACCTTTGAACAGATGACACAAGCTGTTCCTTTCGGCGGAGAAATAATGCACCTGCATCCCTGGGGTGCCCTGTACCGGGAGAAAAATGCGCAATTGCTGGTCAGTGATTTGCATCTGGGCAAAATCAGTCATTTTCGCAAACACGGAGCCGCCGTGCCCCTGCAGGCCACAGGCAGAAATTTTAACCGGCTGGACGATCTGATTCAGGAATTCCGCCCGCAATCCATCGTTTTCTTGGGAGATCTTTTTCATTCACATATGAACCGGGAATGGGATTTCTTTGTCGCCTGGGCCAAAACATGCCGGGCCAAACTCCTGCTCGTAGAGGGAAACCACGATATCCTGGGGCACCAGCCTTTTGAGAAAATTGGAGTCCAGGTCCATTCCTCTCTGATTTCGGAACCCTTCATTTATTCGCATCACCCTCTGAAAACTTTTGAAGGATATAACATTTGCGGGCATATTCATCCTGCGGTACGCCTCAGCGGTGCCGGAAGACAATCCCTGCGTGTTCCTTGCTTTCATTTTAGAAACCGGCAACTCATCCTGCCTGCTTTCGGAGCCTTTACAGGGAGTCATGTTATGAATATTCAGGCCGCAGATGCCGTTTATGCCCTTGCGGAAGACAGTATTATTCCCATAGTACCGGTGGCTGCACGCGAATCGCAGCCCGGATTGTAGACCCCCGGGTCTTCATTTTGCGATTTGAGGCCTAACTTTTGTTCGGGCCAGATTTGCCTCGTACTTTTGCCAAAATTTTCTCTTTTGAGCCTGGAATATATCAACAAGCGTTTCACAAATGACCCGGCCTTCGGCAAACTTGTGGAAACCCTTATCCAGCCCCAGGCCAGAATCCATTTAAAAGGCCTGACAGGTTCTGCCCTTTCTTTTCAGGTTTCGGAGAGTTTCAAGGCCTGTGAAAAGCCTGTCTTACTGGTCCTGAACGATAAAGAAGAGGCGGCCTATTATCTGAATGACCTGGAAGAACTCCTGGATACGGAGACCGTACTTTTCTATCCGGGGAGCTACCGGCGCCCGTACGATATTGAAGCTACAGATAACGCCAACGTCCTTTTACGGGCCGAGGTGCTGAGCCGTATCAATTCCCGAAGGAAACCGGCCCTGATCGTCACATACCCCGACGCCCTTTTTGAAAAAGTGGTTACCCGGAAAGAACTCGAAAAACACACGCTTAAGATTACAACAGGAGATAAACTCTCCCTGGACTTTCTGAACGAAACCCTTTTTGAATACCATTTTAAACGGGTGGATTTTGTCTCTGAGCCGGGGGAATTTTCTGTGCGGGGGGGGATTCTCGATGTTTTTTCCTTTTCCCATGATGAACCCTATCGCTTAGAATTTTTTGGAGACGAAATTGAAAGCATTCGCAGCTTTGATGTGGAAACCCAATTGTCCACGGAACGGGTCCGTAAGATCTCGGTCATGCCCAATGTTACCGACAAGCTCGTCCACGAATCCAGGGTTTCTTTTCTCGAGTACATCGCCGGGGATACGGTCATCGTGTTGAAAAATCCCGCTTTATGCGAAGGACGTTTGGACCAGTTATTCGAAAAAGCCACTGCGGCCTTTAAGAAATTATCGGAAACCATAAAGCACACCAGTCCCGGGGCTCTTTTTCTCACCGGGGAAGAATTTCGAAGGACGGTCGGAAAATTCCGTGAAATCAGCCTTGAGGCCCCAGCGCCCGAAGCAGGAGAAGCAGCCGTAGTCATTGAGATCCCTACCCGTCCGCAACCCGCATTTAACAAACATTTCGACCTCCTTCTGGAGGCCCTGAGGGAAAACCAGCAGGCCGGAATGCAGAACTTTATTTTCTGTTCCAGCGAACAACAGGCGAAACGATTTCACGACATATTTGACGAAATAGGGCAGGATGTGCCTTATACCACCCTTGTCCAATCGCTGTATCAGGGATTTGAATCGGACACTCTGGGGCTTTGCTGTTATACGGATCACCAGATTTTTGAACGCTATCACCGCTTCCACCTTCGCAACGGATACGCCAAAAAGCAATCCATTACCCTGAAAGAACTCAACAAACTGGAAGTAGGGGATTACGTCACACATATCGATCACGGAATCGGAACTTTTGGGGGTCTTCAAAAAATTGAGGTAGAGGGAAAACAACAGGAGGCCATTAAACTGATCTACGGAGACCGCGACATCCTCTATGTCAGCATTCACTCCCTCCATAAAATTGCCAAATACAACGGGAAGGACGGGGCTAAACCCAAGATTTACAAACTCGGTTCTGCCGCCTGGAAAAAACTGAAACAAAAAACGAAAAGCCGGGTAAAGAAGATTGCTTTTGACCTGATTCAGGTCTACGCCAAAAGGCGTCTGAAAAAGGGTTTTCAGTACGGCCCGGACAGTTACCTGCAGCACGAGCTGGAAGCTTCATTTCTATACGAAGACACCCCGGACCAAAGTACGGCCACTGAAGCTGTGAAAAAGGACATGGAAACTGCCCAGCCCATGGATCGTCTTATTTGCGGAGATGTGGGCTTTGGAAAAACCGAAGTGGCCATTCGGGCCGCTTTTAAAGCCGTGGACAATGGCAAACAGGTCGCGATTCTCGTGCCGACGACTATTTTGGCCTTTCAACATTATCGCACCTTAAGCGAACGGCTCCGGGAGATGCCGGTTAGCGTGGATTACCTCAACCGCTTCCGCAGTGCCAAAGAGCGAAAAACTGTACTGGAAGGCCTCTCTTCCGGCTCTCTGGATATTGTTATCGGGACGCATCAACTCGTCGGTAAGAACGTTTCTTTTAAAGATCTCGGGTTGCTGATTGTAGACGAAGAACAGAAATTCGGAGTTGCCGTCAAGGACAAACTCAAGGCCCTTAAGGAAAATATAGATGTACTCACCCTTACGGCCACACCCATTCCGAGAACGCTGCAATTCAGCCTCATGGCCGCCCGCGATTTATCTGTCATCAACACCCCACCCCCAAACCGCTATCCCATTGAGAGTCGGGTAATCCGCCTGCATGAACCTACCATCCGGGATGCCATCTCCTATGAAATCCAGAGAGGCGGACAGGTCTTTTTTGTACATAACCGAATAGAGAATATCCGGGAGGTTGCCGGGATGATACAACGCCTTGTCCCACAGGCGAAGGTTGGGATTGGCCATGGACAGATGGAAGGCCGCAAACTCGAAACCACCATGCTGAGTTTTATGAACGGGGAATTCGACGTACTCGTGGCGACCACCATTATCGAAAGCGGTTTGGACGTTGCGAATGCCAATACCATACTTATAAATAATGCCAATAATTTCGGCCTCAGTGACCTCCACCAAATGCGGGGACGGGTGGGACGAAGCAATAAAAAGGCGTTTTGTTATTTTATTACGCCTCCGTATGAAGTGATGACACCGGAGGCCCGCAAGCGTATGGAAGCCCTGGAGCAATTCACAGAACTGGGCAGCGGATTCAATATAGCGATGAAGGATCTGGAAATACGGGGTGCCGGGGATCTTCTGGGAGGGGAACAGAGCGGTTTTATCAATGAAATCGGGTTTGAAACCTATCAAAAAATCCTGGCGGAGGCGGTTGCCGAATTAAAAGAAGAAGAATTTAAAGACCTCTATCCGGAAGAAGCTGTCAAAAAAGGACCGTTTGTCAGGGAAGTACAAATCGACACAGATTTTGAATTGTTGTTTCCCGACGACTTTGTCAATTCCGTTTCTGAGCGTCTGAGGCTCTACACCGAACTCAACGAAGTATCCAGCCCGGAGGATCTCGAAGCCTTTCGGATCCGATTGCAGGATCGTTTCGGCAAACTCCCTGCTAAAGCGGCAGATCTTTTGGATTCTGTGCGTTTAAAGTGGATGGCTTCCGATCTGGGCATCGAAAAACTGGTGCTTAAAAAAGGTAGTTTTATCGGATATTTTATCGCCGATCAGCAGTCCGAGTTTTATCAGACCGAGCGTTTTGGGAAAATTCTGAGATATCTGCAGGCGAATCCCGGAAAAGGACGCCTGAAAGAAAAGCAAACCCGGAAAGGGCTGCGATTATTGCTCACTGCCACCGATATCCATTCGGTTCAGGGGGCACTCAATATTATGCAGCCGCTCGCTTCCGGCACCGAAGTTCCTGCCATTTAGTCGGAAAGATCTGCCGCACACCCTTCTGTAATGGCCGGGTTTCACGATTATTTATCTGATCGAAAACCCTGCGAAATACCTATATTTAAAACCTTAAGAAACTCAGACAGATGAAACACCTCATTTACCTCGTATTCGCCTTTGTATTCACATTTACCACGGCGTTTAGCCAGGACGCAGATTCCCTCTACATGGTCCAGCATTACGACCTGAAGGAATACCGCATTCCGATGCGGGATGGGATTGAACTTTTTACAGTGGTCTACACGCCCAAAGACAAGGGTTCTGATTTTCCCATTCTGATGAACCGCACCTGTTACAACGCTTCAAATTATACGGATTATCAGGTGAGCCGGTACCCCTCTTCGTATCTGGTCAGAGATGGGTATATCCTGGTGTATCAGGATGTTCGCGGGCGCTATATGAGCGATGGCACATTTGACAATATGCGGCCCAATATTCCGGGCAATGATCCCAAAAATAAAAAAGACATAGACGAGAGTTCAGATACCTGGGATACCATCGAGTGGCTGGTCAAAAACATTCCCAACAACAATGGGAAGGTGGGTATGTATGGGATTTCTTATCCGGGCTTTTACACCGCTGCGGCCCTGCCGGACGCCCATCCTGCCCTGAAGGCGTCTTCTCCCCAGGCCCCGATTTCCGATTTTTTCTTCGATGATTTTCACCATCAGGGCGCCTACCTCCAAAGTTATACAGCAGCCTTTGCCGTGTTTGGGTATCAGAAAGAAGGACGGACGCGGGAACCCTGGTATATGGACAAAATCCGACGATTCTATGAAAACCCTCCGGCGGACGGATACGATTTCCACCTGAGTTTGGGCCCTTTAAAAAACATTACGGAAGACTATCACTCCGACAATTTTTTCTGGCAACAGATCATCTCCCACCCCAACTACGATGAATTCTGGCAAAAACGCAGTATTCTTCCTCACCTAGAAGGTATGAGGAGCACTTATGATATTCGGTGCAATATTACCTTGATGACTGCCAAGAGCATTACTAGAATGCCGATAACCGTCATGAGGTGTCAGATATCGATTTCTAACTTCCTATGTGATTAGTGAAGTGAAATTAGTCTTCTTGGAGAAAGGATTGGCCCCAGCTGTCATCATTTTTGGTGCTTCCTCTTCTTTCTCAGCTCTGAAATCAAATGAAAGCAATTCTTCCCAGCCAATTCGCTTGAAATGATCTTTTATCAACATTTTCTTCACCAATTCTTCCACTTTCTTAGAGATCTTGATATTTGAGGGGAAGTTGATGGAAGCCTAGTCGATGAGTGAGATCAGCCTAGCAATAGTTTTTTCTTAGAACGGACAGAAACCAAAAAGCATCTAATACAAGACAACTCCCAATGACCATATATCAGCTTTCATGGTATAAATTTCTCCTTTATCGTTTTTAAGTTTTAAAGTGTCTTTAAAAGTACCATCAGCATTAATTTTTATTGTTTTAATAATACCTTTTCTGTCTGCAATAGAAAAAATAGAATCTATATTATTTTCTAATTTGTCCAAATATGTTATTTCTAATTTCGCTATTTGTTAATAGGTATGCAAATAGGAATATAATATACAATTTTCAAAGCAAAACATAATATTCGAGAATTATGAAAGATGTATAATTTTTCAAAGTCGATCTTCAAAAGTTATCCTCCATCGTTTCGATAGGTACTAATTAAATATAAATCCCTATTTGAATGAAAAAAATAGCCATTCAAATAAAAATATCAGTCGTTTAGGAAATGTTATAACAGAAGACAATGATAATAATTCAATTTGAATAAATGCAGTCTCAAATGAAAGTTCAATTCTATTTACGTGACTTATAATTAAATAGCAACACCATTGGTATTTTAATCGTTTTACGTTTTGCACGATTCCATATCGTTATTAGATTCTAGACCCTAAATATCGATTGAGTCTCTTCGACACAGCGTTGTCGGGAAGAGCCCACCAAACTAGTAGCTTTTTGGGGAGTGTAACTAAAGGTTACTCTACATTAGACAGGCGGGGCAGGTACCCCCGTCGCAACGAACGCGAAAGTAGCGATGGACCCAAAGGGGAATATCTCACGGCGGACGCGGCGGCGGAGGCGCCCGCCTGCTGACAGCCGCAGGACATTCATCATGAACTCGAGTGGTAGCTGTGCGGCGTTAAGATCGCGTTTTCCTGCCACCTGGCAGTGGTTTCTGGCCATATAGTCCAATGGCATTCGGGTTTTCCAGCTGCGCCGGATACGATTGGCGTCCGGGGTGCTGACTTTACTGTGGGCACCAGCACCGATACCGATATAGTCGCCGAACTGCCAATAGTTGCTATTGTGCTGTGATTTCTCGCCGAGGCGAGCAAAGGCGGATATCTCGTATCTTGAGTAGCCGGCTTGTTGCAACCTGGCACGGCCACCTGACTCGATCGATTCCAGCACAGGTTCCGAAGGTAGCTTTGGCGGCCGCTTGTAGAACTCGGTATTGGGTTCGAGGGTCAACTCGTACCAGGACACATGTTCGGGCTCAAGACCTATCGCCGTTTGCAAGTCAGTCATGGCCTGGGTAGCGTCCTGTCTGGGTAATCCGTACATCAAGTCCAGATTGATGTTCTCGAAACCGGCGGCGCGGGCGCGGGAAAAGGCCCGCATCGCATCTGCAGCTGAATGGACGCGACCTAGCGCCTGCAGTCGACGGTCATCAAAACTCTGGACGCCAATCGACAGGCGGTTGATCCCGGCTGCGCGAAAGCCGATAAATTTCTGCGCGTCGACAGCACCGGGATTGGCCTCGAGGGTAAGCTCGATATCCTCCTCCCAGCCAATCAGCCGCCGGCTGTTCTCGAGCAGGGTATGTATCGCCTCGGGTGATAGCAGGCTTGGCGTGCCGCCACCGAAAAAAATGGAACAGAGCCTGCGCTGCTGAACACCCTCCATCTCCTGTTCAAGGTCCCGGAGTAAGGCGGCGACATACGCGCTTTCTGGCAGCGCTGCGGGGGCCTCGTGGGAGTTAAAATCACAGTACGGGCATTTGCGCACGCACCAGGGCACGTGCACA
>CAKZOC010000187.1 GCA_937136025.1 uncultured Bacteroidota bacterium | reverse complement strand
GCTTCAAGATCAATTAAATGTAAGCCTCCTTTGTGATAATATGAATTATAAGCGTCTGCTGCAAAAAGACTGGCGGTGCCCACAGGTATTGTGTTTTTAGATAGTTCTCTGTTCCGGGCCAATACCCTTTGATAATCTTCAGGATCAAATTCTTTAAGGACCAGATACATGCTGTAATTCGCAAATGACTCGTTCATCCAGGGTTCCTTAATGAAATTCGCTTTACTCCACCAGTAATGGGCAACCTCATGAGAAAGGTTACCATAATCATTGAAATCTGTTCCTGTTACGATCATATCTCTACGGTTAAATTGATAACCTAGTTCATCTCTGCTCGTATTCCTGAGGACCACTTTAAAAGTTGTTATAGGATCTGACATTCCGAAATATCCATTAAGCATATCAATGCTATTTTTAACTTTTTTGCCAATAGATTCAAAGGTCGAATCCGCAATTTGCTGACTGCCGAGAAGTGTAATATTCTGATTGTACTCCCATTCTTTCATGTCCTTTCCGGCCAACACAAACACTTCGTACCAGGGGTTGTCTTTTTTTATCGTCAGTGTATTTTTCTCCCGGGTCACTTGGGCATCCGTATGGGTAACTAATCGGTAAGACTCCGGGAAATTAGTAATGTTGACTTCATAGGTAAACTCATTATTAAGCGCTCCGAGGTTCGGAAACCACAACTTATCTGCATTCAATTCAATCCAATCGGATTTCATATGATTCTGTTCGCTCAGATTGATCTTGTATCTGAAGGCTACGGCCAGCGTTTCCGATGTATCCCCGGCTTCATTAAATTCCAAACGGTAAAATGGAAGAGGTATTCCTTCTTTTTGACTGATTTTATAAGACATCAAGTCTTTTGATTTTATAGTATCTATTTCATATCCCGGATTCAGAAGAAAGTAGATGGCATCCCCATTTAATTTTGAAGCCGATTGATATTTTGCATCAATAAAGACTGTTGAATCTTTAAAATGCATGTTCATTGACAGGTGATCCGGCTTTTGAGCCCATGCGCTTGAAGCACTTAATGCCATAAGAAGTGCGGCGAGTGAAAATAGATTGGTCAAAGATTGCGTCATGAAATTATTTTCTTATTGATGAATGCCCACGGCAGTCTGTCTCAAAAATGCCTGTTCCAGACCTTAAAATAATGTTTTCTAAGTGATGTCATGCCACGGTTACCCCGGAAGGTGTTTTTGGGCAAATACATCTCAAGGTATACCGTGAGGAAAGACAGTGACTTTTGGAAGGCTCGAATCAGCAGCTTATATACCTCTTTGTGGGTAATGTCTAAGTAATGTCATTATTAAAGTACAATGCTTTTTCTATCCAAAAATCGAGATCCTCTTCCGAATCAAAACCTTCCGCGTCAATAAAGAGAAAACCGCGCATCACTCTTCCCGTAAAATCCATTTCACGACTTCCTTTCTTAAAGACTAACTGGTCGTGATTGGCTTTTCCAACTCGCACCATCAGACGGTCATTTCCGGTTTTTTTATCTATGTCCAGGCCTACGCACATTTTATCATTCACCATAAAGATGAGCCCGCCCATCATTTTCTTTTCAGCGGTAAGATTATATCTGGACAATCTTTGTTTAATACGATCGGCTTGATGTTCACTAAATGCCATGGTTATCTCAAAGTTTGCTTCCCGTCTGAATCCTTCATTCAGCTCTCAGTATTATCTTCAATGGTCTTGGATATGCCGCCATGGGGCATACCCGTTGTTGGCCGTAGTGTTTTTACAATTCCTCAACGAGTTGAATATTATTCCCACAAGTGTCATTAAAAACGGCAACTTTGACTGTCCCCATTTCAGTAGGTTTTACACTGAACGCTACACCGAGTTTCGTCAAACGCTCGTATTCGGAAGCGACATCCTGAACATCAAATTGCGTCCAGGGCATTCCGGCTTTCATCAGTTCATCCTGAAATACCCTGGAGGGTTCAAAATGGATAGGCGCCGGCTCCAATAGTAATTCCGGCCCATCCTGCCATTCTTTGGACACTACGGTGAGCCAACGATTGCCCCCGCCCAGGGGGATGTCCTTCTTTTTTAAAAAGCCCAGTGTCTCAGTATAAAATTTTAATGCGTGCGCCTGGTCTCGTACCGGAATGCTGATTAGGGTTACTTTCATTATATGTCATTTTTAAATGAGTGCCTAGGGTTTTGTATGAGATCCGTTTTTTGATAGATTGAATATATTGTACAACAAGCACCGTTGTTAGTGAGCGTCTGATTATTTCATTTTTAGTTGCTCATTTAACTTGTCGATTTTTTCCTGGGAATATTCGTTTTCACCAACTTGGAGCGCCTTTTTGAAAAGTTCCAGGGCCTTTACGGAATCCTGTTGTGCCAAATAACAATCCCCCATGGAATCATAGACGTTGGAGCTATTGGGATAGTTCTGAACATTCATGCTGAAAAGTGCATTGGCTTTGTCTTGTGTTTTGGGATTATCTATAAATGCATAACCAAGTTGATTAATAAATGATTCCGGTGGAAGTACTTCATATCCGAAATTATCAGAGACATTCTTGTAATGTGAATGGATTAAACGAATCAAATCATCCGCAGATGCGGTTGAAGCAGGGTCGAAAAATGCATCAAGCCCTTTAAGTTCATACCATGGAAAAAGAAAGCGTACCGCGTCGTACTCAGTAATTAATGGAACGCTTCCATGGGAGTCATTTTCATAATATTTCCATTCAAAATTCAGTCCGTTATCTTCAATGACTTCAGTAGCCTTTGCAAATTGCAATATGGATCTTATGTGTTCAGTGGTTTCAGAAGTATCTTTTTCAACTTCATCAAACTGCATTCCCTCGTCCATAGTATTTGCAACCCCAACATACAAGGACCTCCCTTCATAATTATTAGCGGTTAATACATTTTCAGCTCTTTTAAGCAATTCCTGATCATCCCACCACAGACTTGGATCTATAGCTACATAATTATTGAATAAATAAGGGCGGTCTACCAGTGCATTTATTACGGCCAGGCCACCTAACGAATGACCTACGAATGTTTTGTAAACGGACGCCGGATAGTTCTTTTCTATATGGGGAATTAATTCTTTTTCCATAAAATTCAGGAAGTCATTCCCACCTCCGGATGTTTTGGGGAAAATACTATCTCCGAACATCTCATTGACATGGGTTGGAGTCAGGTCTCGGGTTCTGTCTGTATTTGGAATGCCGACTATTATCATTTCCGGCGATACCGTATTCCCATTTGTTGTGCTCAGTTGTTTAATCATCCCAGTGACCGAGTAAAAATGTCCCGTGCCATCTAATAAATAGAGCACCGGATATTTGACTGTTCCATTTGATTCATTCCTGGCGCTTTCAGGAAGATGTACCCAGATTTCTCTTTCCTCTTGTAAGATGTCCGAGAAAATCTGGTCTTTTATTCCTATCACAATGGTCTTGTCTGTTTCAATATTTTTCTCAGGCGATTTTTGAGTTTCGCAGTGGATCAGACATAGGGCAAGAGCAGAAATTAGAAAGCGTTTTTTCATGGTTCTCAGTTTAGTTGGGATTGCAGTTCGCTCCTTAAAGCAATCTAATTTAAGCATTTATCCTTCGTTCTGCTTTTAAGGATGGATAACCCAAAAGAACCTTCTTTATTCTGGATCATCGATCGAACCCCAGGTTCCCGGCCGTCCGGGAGCGTCAAAAGTCCCTATTCTCCAAAACATGAAAAGGATTTAACATCATAGCGACACAGGTCTTTGGCATCATATCCAAACTACAGGTCATTCAGTTGAAGTTTCCATGGGTCATTCGCCGATATCCAAAGTCCTGGTTTCCCCTTGCCTGCGATCTGATTTGTTCTGCTCCTGGCAGGTAAGGAAGCTAAGGGATATGCAGAATATTAAGAGTATTCTAATGGGTACTTCCCTTTTTGTTAGCCTCAGTTTACATCTTTAACGGCCTGGGTAAAAGTTGCTGTCAATCGTTGGTTAATCATCTGCTGTGGTTTCGTGGATAAGCCATAGTACAATTGGGCAAAGGCAACAATGTCATTAAACGCGATCCATATTTCACCATTGTCTTTTTCATAAACCAATAGCTTTTGACAAAAGGCATCCAGTCCTATTTTGGGGGTTGTCATCATCGCTTTTCCGCCAGGGGCAGGCCCTCCGAATAAAAGAAGTGTAGTAGGGTTCAGTTCAACATCTATAGCCTTCGCGTCTTTTTGATAGTTAATTTCTCCAAACCATCGTGTATCGTCCTGGGCATTGACGATGGCCTTGAGGTTGGCCACTGTAGTTGTAAAGTCAAAGTCAGATTTGATCGTTATCAACCCATAACCTGTGCCGACGGAATCTGTACGGGTTTCAGAAACCTGTATGGGTTCTAATGTCTCAATTACTTCTGAAATTCGGTTTTCAAAAGCCACTAAAGCACCCATCGGCAAACCATGCCTTTTTGCTATAAATTCTGCCGAAGTATAAGCAAAAGAAACGCTTAAAGTATCGGCTTCTGAATAGCAGAGCGTTTTAAAGGGCAAGTCAATCCCGATTAATGGATTTTGTTTTATCAATTCGGTATTTACTTCAGGATTTGAAAATATCGTTGCAATGGCAGGAGGGGTGTATACGCCTTCTTCCCAAGCCATCTTATGATGATCCAGATTAACGATATAAGCTTCGTTGAGTTGTTTGTTCAACGCTTCATTAAGTTCTACTACTTGCTCTGAAATGGATAGTTGCTTCTCAACCTCCTTTGTTTTTTTTGTTTCCGTTTTACAGGATACCAAAACAGAAATAAACAGGCTTAATAAAACTAACTTTTTCATTCTGTACAATTTTAAATATTCACGTGCTTCCATAAGCATTTTCTATTCCGAAATCACAGGTGTTCGTCCGATAAAGTCTTTATTTTCAAGGGTGCTGACCATAAATTTAGCCACATTTTTTCGACTAATGGTCAATTTCGGTTTCGGATGGTTGTTATAGCTTGTAATGACATCCTTTTTGTTCTTAAAGTTGGTCAGGCCACTTGGTCTTACAATGGTCCATTTTAAATGGGACCTTTTTAATAGATTTTCCTGTCTTTCGTGGTCTTTATAGGCCACTCCAATATTACTGTTTTTAATAAACCAGTTAAACCAAAATGGGGTGTCTTGTTCCGTTTCGGCAACTCCCCAGGCTGAACAGACTACAAGTCTTTGAACCCCTTCCTTTTCAGCCAAAGTGATGACGTTATTCATTACCTGAGACAGAAAAGTTGGCGGTGTTCTCAATTTGGACCAGGGAAAGTCCGATTCACGGGAAATGTTCAATGCACTTAATATTCCGTCACAGCCTTTTAGGGCGTTTTCCAAATCTGATATCCTTTCAGGTGAGCCTTTAAAGATTTTCAGATGATCGTGATTGTCCTTTACTTTTTTGGGATCGCGAACCAAACAGTGTACTTCGTAGCCCTGAGTTAAAGATTCTTCCAGAATTAATTTTCCGGTTCTTCCCGTCGCTCCGAGTATGAGTATTTTCATGGGTTGGTTCAGGTCTTTCTTTGGTCCGATAGCATTATTCCGCGTTCAGGACTGTCGGCGCAAATTTCAGATCCTCCTCCTTTGGGCTAAAAGCTGAAGGCGTCATGCGGTTTGAATATTGTGTAGCATTAAGCGTGCAATATTATCCGCCCTAACTTTTGCCTGTTTTGCCCTTTCGCCTGAAAAAAGTTCGTCCACGGTCTCCCTGAATAAAGTGAGCCACATTGAAAATTCTTTGTCGGTTATTGTTGTGAGTTTGCTTAAGGCTATGTGTTTTTGCATGGGGTTGCCCGAATAACTGTGATCCCCCAATAGAATGCTTGCCCAAAAAGAATACATTCTGGGAAGGTGGGTTCCCCAGTTTATTTCGGCTACATCCTCAAAAATATAGCCCAGTTCGGGGTTGTTTCTTACTTTTTCGTAGAAAGTATCAACCAGTAATTCAATGTCCTTTCGGCTTGTGATGTCTGACTTCATTCGCGGGATTCCATTTTATTCGGAATGCTCTTGATTGGGGATCCGGGATGCAAGGAGCTATTACTTACACACCTTGTGAAACTATGGTCCACTCTCATATGTCATTGATATTGGCCTCAATGAGTCCTAAGGTCTCTTCTAAATAGTTTTGAAAAATTCGGTAGGAATTAATGACATACATATAGTTAAGCGCATTATTATAAACCTGATTTTCAAATTCAACTGTTCTTATGGTTTGAGTATAGTCCAGGTTGAAACTGGATTTAGAAATCGGGGATAGTTCAAGATCTTTTTCAAAGAATGAAGGAATAGGCATATTCCTCAATCGAACCTTTTCGGTTAAGGAGGGGATGAAAGCACCGAATAAATAGTCCCTGTAAATTACGATATCATCTTCTGTATCCGTATAATAATAAGACCAATTGGAAATCTGTTTTCTCAGTGCCGGATCCCGTATCATATGAAGGGAGCCGGTGTTGAATATCTCATTGATGGATCCGGTAATAAAGTCGAAAGATTGTGTTTTGTTAATGACATTGTCGACCAGGCGCTCAACCTCCTGAGAATCCAATTCGCTGCTATCCTTAATAATCTCGAGTAAGCTGACAGAAGCCTCATAAGCTTCTTTAAAACTATAATAAGCCTTATCCAGGTTTTCAATATTATTCTTAAAGTCTATTCGGAGGTTTTTCAGGACGGCTTGTTCCTTCACCTTTTCAATTCTGTGATTGTTCCAGTTGTTCACCTGAAGGGCGAGTAATATCCCTATCATCACAAGAATAATTTCCCCAAGAGCATATTTCAAATACCTTCCAGTATGCCCTTCTGAGAATAATTTTTGTCGGAGTTGTCTGAAGAAATGTATCAATGCTTTATGGGTTGGTCAATTAATTTATTCTCGTACCTCGCCAAAATATCGTGGATTCCCCGATATTGGTTCCAGAGCATTTCATTGTCTTCCGCGTTTACATTTGTCAAAATTATGCGACCAATTTTCATGTCGGCATTGAACTGTAAATCTGTTTGAACGCCAGGGTCACTTCCTCCATGACCAATATTCCGACTTTTTTCTCCCATTCCCCAAAAAGCTCTATTTATATCGTCGTCCCCGGGGAACATTAACCGAGCAAATTCCGATGGTAGGTAAGTGCTTCTGCCAGAATATGCCAGTATCATTTCTTGGAGGTAATTTGACAAGTCTACGGTGTTAGAGAAAAGTCCGCCGTCAGGATACGTAATGAGCCGATAACGGGGAACTTCTTTTCCTTTTGGAAAATATAGGGTTGCCAGCAGATTCAATTCTCCTTTCTCTATTTGCCATGATGTGGATTCCATACCTAAGGGTTCAAAAATCCTTGTTTCGGTATATTCCTCAAATGGCATTTCGGTCGCCATTTCTATAATGTAGGCCGTAAGAGCAGCATTTAGGTTTGAATACGCTTTAGTGCTGCCTGGCTCGGCTTTTAAGAAATTCTTCTTTTGATACCAATCTCCATTTTTGTTCAGTACATTAAATAAAAAATCTTTCAGCTCCATGGTATTGTGACTCCTGAGGAATCCTAAAAAATCTTGGTGAATCTCTTCCCCGGCTATGAAGCTTTCATCCAGGACATAGGTTTTCCCATAATGTTTTGTATCGAGAATGGTAGATGTATGGTTGGCCAGATGTCGAATTAGGAGAGGTGAGTCTTTGTAGAAAGGATTGATTACGTGAAAAGGAAGGATATCATTAATCTTAGTATCCATCGTTAGCTTTCCATCTTCAATCGCTTTTACCAATGCCAATCCGACTACGGTTTTAGAAACAGAGCCTAATTTTTGTATGGTTGTGGTTTTAAAATCACTTTTACTTTCCCTGTTGGCGAAACCAAAACTGTTTTCATACAAAACCCCATTCCCGCTAACTATGGCAACGGAAAATCCGGGCAAATCAGAGGAGTTGAAGTGTTTTTTGAGTTCCATTGTCAGCGAATCTGAAGGCTTTTGGGCCATTGCTGCAATGGAAAAGAGAATTCCTAAAAGTAAAATAGCGCTTCTTTTCATTTTTCTGTTTTCAGATAACCGCCATTTGCCGGGGTCTGCCACCGCGGCATAGAGAAGACGGAATAAGTGGGGCAGGACATAGGCGCATCCACCGCAAGGGTTCAATAGGCTCCATGGGTAAATTGATGTTGACTAAAAGTAGGGAATTTCGGAGAACGCAGCGAAAAGCTGAGGAGCCCCCTGTATTTTACTTGTTTTAATTAATGGGTCAAAAGCAACAGCATCTTTTATTGGGACCAATAGGTGAACCACATAATCCAGATCGCAAAAAAGAGTAAAGGACAGAAAATTGAATTCCCCAGAAATACAAGTCCGATGGGTCTTTTGAGATAATAAAACAAGAGTCCGGGGAGCAGGTTAACTGCAAATAAAATTGGAACCACCTTGAAAATAGCTATCCCGGATGCTGTTTCTGGTTGAACCATGTAGAACCATAAGACCATGAGTGCAAACTCAATGATGAATAGAAAAATAATGACCAGGGATAATCCTTTACGTCTCATGATGTCAAAATTATGAACAACCGTTATACCCTTCTGGCACTGGCTTCATTTCTGTTCAGACTGAAAGTAACCTTTAAGAATTAATTCTATTCCCCATTTTAGTAATTTACTCGATTCTTCATTGCTTAATCCTGAAACATCTTTTGTAACTATTAATGGTTCTATGCCCATTAAAATCGTTAGCAGGTGCATTAAGTCCTTTTTTTCTTTCTCGGCAAAGCCTGCATTATCGAATGCCAGTTGTAGGGTTTTTTTACGTCTCGCGCCTCTTTTTATTTCAGAGGGGTTTGAAACGATCACAAAACTTAAATATTTCCGAAAGGCATTCTCATTTTCCGTTGCGTGGGTATTAAAGTAGTCTTGTACTCCAAGAATCATTTCTTGGAGACTCTTGCCTTCAAGTCTCTCAATAATGCTTTGCGGACTTAGCGTTTTAATGTCCAAACTGGCTTCGGCAGCAAGTACTTCCACATTTGAATAGTATCGATAGATAGTAGCCCTTGAAAGGCCTGTTTTATTCGCTACATCCTGTAGGCTAAACGCCAATCCTTTATTTATAAAATGTTGTGCACCTTTTAAAATTTTATCTCTTGTTTCCTGCTTTTGGTTTGTCCTTCCTGTATTGATATAATCATCCTTCATAAGACAAATATCTCATAAGTTTTTGATAATTCAAAAGAAGGATTTATGTTTGTGAGACAAAAGTCTTATAAAATGGAAAAAAGTAATTCAAAATGGGTGTTAGGTCATAAGGTTACCTCCTACAAAACTTCTGGCGACTATGACTTAATGCTCGCAGAAACTCCGCCAAATGTCCAGGGTCCGCCACCGCATTTGCATAATTCATTCAAGGAATCCTTCCTGATTATAGAAGGAGAGATGGAATTTTTTGTCAATGGGGAAATCAAAAAGATCAAAGCCGGAGAGTCGGTTGACATTCCTCCGAAGACGTTACATACTTTTGGCAATAAAAGTGATTTGCCCTGTAAATGGGTCAATATCCATAGCCCGAAGGGATTTAATGCGTTTTTTGAGCAAATGGGTATACCGGCTGAACTTGAAGACGCACAAATGAAATCTGTCGCTCCAGAAATTATTCAGAAAGTAATGGAAACCGCCGGGGAATTTGATATGATTATCAAAATCTGATGGAAAGCCTTAGCGTGTAGCCAGGGTTTAGATTAAAGGGTGTTTTAATACTCTTTATGCCCTGTTGGCAATAGTTCCAGTTATTCTCTTGCGGCTTTAAACTCACTGCCATCATACCATTTCGGGAAATTAGCTTCATTGGATAACTTCAACCCCACGTTAAAAAGTAGTTGTAAATCTAATTGTACGCCGCTCAATTCCGTTGTTTCAGGATTGTATTCGTCTGAAGGTTGGTGGTATGTATGGGCGCGATAGTAATCATTATAGGTTTTTATTTCTTCAATGCTTTTATCAAAGCCTTCATAAGAGCCACTGGCGTATAATGCCGGGATGCCTATTTTGGCAAAATTGAAATGATCTGACCTGAAGAAATACCCTTTTTCAGCCTCCGGATCGGGAATAATGTACCTGTTTTGTGCAGCAGCGGCTTCCTGGGCGTATTCATCCATTTCAGATTGACCAAAACCGGTAATGGTCAAATCTTTCATTTTTCCCGGACTGTCCAGCGCATCGATATTGATATTTGCAACGGTTTTTTTAGGATTGAAGATGGGGTTTTCTGAATAATAGCCCGAACCTAATAATCCTTGTTCCTCACCGGTAACGGCTATAAAAACAATTGAGCGCTTTGTAGGCTTGGTTTTTTTGAACGCTTCAGCAATGGCCAACAGACCAGCCGTGCCCGATGCGTTGTCTACAGATCCATTGTAAATGGAATCCCCGTTTATGGCTTTACCCACGCCAAAATGGTCCCAATGCGCGGAGTAGATAATATATTCGTCTTTTCGGTCTGTTCCGGGTATAAGGGCCACCACATTTTTAGAAACGTCTTTTTTGATTGTATTCTTAATGTCTACAGAAACACTTAATTCCAGCGGAATGGGTTTAAAATCTTTATTTCTGGAAAGGGTTTTATAATCCCGGCCTTTCATGGCAGAGGCCTCAAACATTTTTGTGGCACTTTCACCACTGATCCAGGATTCGACATTTAAAAGCGGTAAATCACTTTCAATAGTCAGCCGGGCACCACTCCATCCCGATTCAATGACATTCCAACCGTAGGAGGCCGGCTCCGTATCGTGAATAATAATAAGTCCTGCAGCCCCCTGCCTTGCGGCTTCTTCATATTTGTAGGTCCAACGACCATAATAGGTCATTTCATTTCCCTTAAATAAGGTGGAATCTCCGGATTGAAAACCCGGATCATTAATTAAAACCACGGCTGTTTTTCCTTCCCAATCCACGCCGTCATAATCATTCCATCCATATTCAGGAGCCACGATCCCGTAACCCGCAAAGACAAGCTCTGAGTTTTCAAGACGAACCTCTGTAACGGCTTTGTTTGTGGTGGCCACAAAATCTTTGAGGTATTCTAAACTCAGGCTTTCGTTATTCCCGGAAATAACCATGTTTTCAGAAGGGGTTCCGGTTATTTCGACCATGGGTACATCCTGAAAATAGCTCTCTCCATTTCCGGGTAAAAGACCTAATTTTTCAAACTCATCTTTCAGGTAGGTTACAGTTTTTACTTCTCCTTCCGTGAAGGGTTTTCTTCCCAGAAACGCGTCAGACGCCAGACGCTCCATGTGATTGCCAATAGTTGTTTGATCTACCTCAACGAGGTCTGAGGTTGGCTTTTTGTCGTTTTCACAGCTGCTGAAGAGTATTGTGAGCACTAAAATTCTTAAAAATGCTTTTGTCATTTGTATTTTAAATTGAATGTGTTGTTTAGTTCGTACCGGTGGATTGGCTATAGGCAATTGTGACCTGTATGAAGCTACGGCTTAATTTTTTTCAAACCAGTTTATTCTGTAAAATAGCTACTCTGTTTTTATTCCTCAATTCAAGCGACGTTCTTTTAATACCTCTTCCAAATCTTTATTCCTTTTTGGATTTTTAAGCAGTCTGTAAATGAATACAATGGGGATTAACATGGGAAT
>CAKZOC010000186.1 GCA_937136025.1 uncultured Bacteroidota bacterium | reverse complement strand
GGGGACGAGTACGTCATCAACGGCAGCAAGATGTGGACCACCAGTGGGACCCAAGCCGACTGGATTTGTTTGTTGGCCAACACAGCCTCCGCCGAGGACGCGGGTGGCATCCACCGCAACAAGTCTATGATTTGCGTGCCGATGGACTTGCCAGGCATCACCATGCAGCCCCGCTTCAAGAAGATGGGCATGAAGTCGTCTGACACGACCCAGGTGTTCTTTGAGGATGTGAGTTGGGGTTGGGTTGGGTTGAGTTGTTGTTGCCGTGTGATACGTTGATGTTGATGATGATGTTGATGTATTGAAACGTTGTAGCTGATTCTCTCCCTTGTTGTTTTGTTCAGTACCGTTGCAGTAGCTGACGAGAAAGTCGTAATGAAGACCAAAGACTTTCAGGTCACTACCGCCGATTTTGACAACTACCTCGATGCCCAGGGGTTTGATGAAAAAGCAAAAGCGACTGCTCTCGCTCGTGAAGGCGCGGTTGCCCAGGTGTTTGAAAACTTCTACTTGCTGCGCTCACTCGCTGCCGATGGGGCACGCAATGAAGCCATCGACAAAGAGCAGGTGGAGTGGATGGTTGCTAACTATCGCGACAAGATCCTGATGGAGCGACAGTTGGAACTCAAGGTCAACAAGGCTATGGAAACAGTTGACCTTGAGACGCTTGCCGAAGAGGAATACAAAGCAAACAAGCCGCAGTATGAACGCCCTGAGGAAGTAAAAGCCTCTCACATTCTCATCTCCTTGTCGGATCGCACCGAAGAGGAAGCGGAAGCCATCGCCAACACAGTGATGGAAAAGCTGGAGGCGGGTGAGGACTTCAAGGCGCTTGTCATGGAGTACAGTGATGACGAGGGCAGTAAAGTCAGAGACGGTGGCCTGGGTTACTTCACGCGCGGCAGGATGGTGAAGCCGTTTGAGGAGGGTGTGGACCAGGCGGCGCCCTCTCGCTCCCCAACCCAAGGCATCAGCAGCGTCGTGTCTCCCGCCGGCCCCAGCAGCACGCCCCGCGCGGCCCCGATTTCCCGCTCCTTCCCCGCCCGGTCGGTGGACAGCGACGCCGAGCACAACGACGACGCCGCCAGCGTCGGCTCCGCCTCTTCCCACGGCTCCGCCTCAGCGCGTCCCATTGAATTTTGGAAAACACTGAAGATCAGATATATAAAAATACCGCTCCGAAAGGTTTCGAAACGGTTGCGTCAACTCAGGAAGCGGCCCGCACAGGGGCAATATCGCTGAGCCGGGTTGTTATTTTGTAACCCAGTACCGGTAATATCAGGCGCACCTGAGAGGGACTGAGATGTTCCACGAAGGCCTGTTGGTTTTTGAGTGCCCCGCGGAGTAGGATCACAGGATCCCCGGGCTGTAGCTCCTCGATGAGGACATTTTCGCGATGGCGCCCGTGCAGGTAGGAGCGGATCATTTCCAGTTCCGAATCTCGTACAACAGCCGGAGCGCCCTGCCAGAAAAGGTATCTCAATACCCCCGGATGGCAAAAAGCGCGATCCCGGTCTTTTTCAGGGAGGCGGACAAAAACATAGGAGGCAAAATAGGGGACACGTACTTTTTTCTTACGGTCGCTCCATTGGCGGACTTCCTGATAGGTGGGGGCAAAGGTCTCAATCCCGAGTTCCTGCAGTTTCTGGGATACCTTTATTTCGTTTCTGGGCTTGGTATGGAGGACGTACCACTGCATTGGGTTGGGAATGTTGCGGTTTAGAATGGGCTTCATCTGCTTTCTTTTCATGGATCGGTTTCACCGGGGCACTGACTTTATTCTTTCGCAGGATTAACGGCCCTAAAAATAAGGCAAATCCCATTACCAGCATACAGATAAGGTGCAGGTGTATGGGGATATCCTGCATTTTCCAACAAACGGCAATAAGCAGTATGGTCTTCAGGACAATCAACAGGGTGGCATGGGAATGGGAGAGTCCCAAATCCAGCAGTCGGTGGTGCAGATGGTTGCGGTCCGGTGAGAAAGGACTGCGCCCCTTGAGCACCCGGATAATAAAGACGCGAAGAGTGTCGAGCAGGGGAAACGCCAGGATCGTCAGGACGATTACCGGAGCATTGGAAAGGATGGGTTCCGGCTCGGCCAGCGCATTGGCTTTAAGGAAGGCCACCGCCTGGTAGGCCAGCAGGAAACCTATGAACAGGGACCCCGAATCCCCCATAAAAATCTTTTTCTTGTGGGAGAGATTGTACCTCAAAAAGCCGACCAGAGCCCCGGAGAGCACAAAAGAAACGATACTCAGGGCAGTATTGCCGGTAACCAGGAAAAAGACCCCGAAAACAATAGAAGCAATAAGGGCAACAGAACCCGCAAGCCCATCAATCCCGTCGATAAGGTTATAGGCATTGACGACCAGGAGGAACACAAAAAAGGTAAAGATTACAGATATCCAGTACGGGAGTTGCCCAATACCAAAAATACCTTCAAGGCTTTCAATCCGAACGTCTGCCAGGACTACGACAATAAAGGCGGAAAGGATTTGGCCCAGGAATTTTTTGGTAGGATCCAGACCGATCATATCGTCTTTAATACCCAGGAAAAAGAGGATGGAAATGCCCGCCATCAGGGCGAGTATTTTCTTGAGTTCGCCTTCGCCAAAACCTGTGAGGCAAACTAAACTCATCACGAGGACACTCACGGCGATAAAGATAGCTGCACCGCCATAGGTGGGAACCCTGGAGGTATGTGAACTCCGCTCTTCCGGTTCATCCATCAGGTTTTTTTCCTGACTCAGGAGGATGATTACGGGTTGCAGGCGGGAGGATGCCCAATAGGCCAAAACAGTCGCAAAGCCGGCTATGACGTATGGATTCGAAAGTATGGAATAAAAGTTTTCGGAAAACATGTTGCGCTGGTTTATCCTTAACCGTGAATTCTCAAGACCCCGGTGGTTAGTAACGTACTTTGAGATTCAGTATTGCAGGGTAATTCTCTATTCATAAAAAGCTTCTCATTGTTGTGGTGAATCCGGCACTCAAATCTGCGATGTTGGCAGGGTATTTCAAGAGGCGTTGTTCGCTTCAAAAGATCAATGTAGCCCGTAAATTCAGCACCTCGACCTTAAATCTTTACTTCAAATGTAAGGATATTGCACCTATTTTGCTTTAACTATTGTTTAATAATCGTTCAAAAGTGTATATCCGGACAACTATTTCCTGCCAGATGTCGACAATTCTATGGGGCTTTCTGATGTTTGACCACCCGGTGATTGCCAAACGGGTTAATTGAATTCACCAGACCCGATTGCACTCCTTTCCAGGCAAAATTGCCGAGGCCTTTGTATGGAATCCGGTCAAAGGCGATTTCGCCCACGATCAAATTTCCATTGGGATGTGGGTTGGATTTTTTCAAAAGGGCATTGGCAGCCCAGGACAGGGTTTTGCGTTTATTCTGATCGGGTTTATCGATTTCTACAGTGAGATCGTGATAGCGCAGGGTCAGTTCTCCTTTTACGGCACTTGGTGTGCCGGTCATTTCAAAACGGAGCCCGTCCAGGCTTCCCGAAGTAAATTGGAGTCCGAGTGCCGGGAGGACCGTTTTATTTAGGGACGCAAAGCTGGAGGCTTTCTCTGTATGACCCGAAATACGAAACGGCTGATGGCTGTAGGGCATATTGAGTGTGACGCCTATAGGTACCGATCGGTCTAATTTTGCAGAAAGTTCAATTTCCAGCGGCTGGCCACTTTGGAGGCTATCCGGCACAGAGGTAAGGCGGCTCAGATGAACCTGAAGGTCCGAAAAATCGAGCACCAATGGGGGTTTTGTATTATCAGACAGTTCGGTATATTCTAAATAGGAATTCTGTACTTCTATAGCCCCGATATGCAAAGGAAACTCCAGAGCTTGCATTTTCTGATTTAAAAGCAGTACCCGCCGCTCTGTATTAAACGGTTTGGTTTTATCCCGGTAAATATTCAAATCCAGGCTGTCAATTTCCATTTTTTTCACAAACACAACCCCTTCGTCCAGATACCGGTCCAGGTTGAAGTTTTCTAAAAAGAGCCGCTTGACCGTGGCGTCGTAGATTTCGTAACTATAGCGGGAATTGTTCCGGAAGGATTGCCGGTCTTCTCTGGGTTCAAAGACAATGCCCCGGATTTCAAGGTTATCGGAGTCGTAGGTGTACTTCAGATCGGTGAGAGAGGCTTGGTACAGGTCTTTATTTAAATTCAGCACCTGTTCATTCAATTCCAGGACCAGGTCCGTCAGGTTGGGCTGGAAATAGGATTGCTCATCCCCTTCAGCCTTTTTTAGGGACAGACCATCGACAATCCCCCCGTTGGAGTGGAAGGAAAGCAGGGTGTCTGTGGTGCCTTTTCGAATCTGGTACATGTCAAAACTACCCAGATCAAAACGGCCCAGGGAAAGCTTTTGAATCCCCGGCAGACGAATCCCCTCAATGGCGGCACCCTTGGGCTTTGAAATATCTTTGGAGGTCTTTTTTAGTTTTGGCGAAACCCGAAGATCGAGGGTCACCGCTCCAACCTGTATCTCTTCAATCTCAATATTCTTATCCCACAGGAAGTTCATCAGGCCGATCCCCTGAACAGTGATCTGATCCGCTTTAATCGTTTTTAATGCCCGGGCCCCGAGGGTATCCTTTAAGAGCACCTCCCGGTATTCTTCCAGGGGGGTCATACGAAAGTCTGTAAACGTAATACGCTCCGAGAGGATATCTATATCGAGGTCTTCATAGGAAAACCGGTAGGTGGGTGAGGCCCAGCGCACTTCGAGTTTCTTTTTCAGGTAGGCGTCCAGAGAATTTTCGAGTATCGGATTGATCAGGCCTTTGGCTGCGATAAAGAGGCCGACGAACACCAGCAGAATAATACCAATCAGTATTTTACGGTTTTTCTTTTTATGTTTCATAATCACAGGTAATTATGCCTGACCTCAGGCCCCATTATAAGGACTGAACAGTAAAGATAATGCGAATGCACTTGATATTTCAAGAAGGCATAGAATCCTCATCCGGAGGGTACAAAGGAAGCATAATGCCGATACCTTTCCAGAATCTGCTTGACATATCGATAGGGTTCAACACCCCTGAGATATCCGTATTCCACGAGGGCGTCGTTGTAATTTTTAGGATAACTCAAACTCAGAATCATTTGGTCTACATTATTCTCCCAGCAGTTGGGATCCAGACCCCTCGATGCGGCAAGTCTGCGGGCATCTTCTACATGGCCGAGACCACAGTTATAAGCCGCAAGGGTAAATTTGATGCGATCCGTGCTGTCCGGAATGTGCTCAAAAGCGGCTGAGAGTTGGGCAAGATATCGGACGCCCCCCCTTAAACTCTCTTCCGGGTTCTCAGGATCCGCCACCCCGAGCTCTTCAGCGGTATTCGGCATGAGTTGCATGAGCCCCCGGGCGTTGGTCCAGGCGGTGGCATTCGGATTAAAACGGGATTCCTGGTACACCTGGGAAGCGAGCAGTCGCCAGTCCCAGCCCAGGGATTCGGCATACATTTGGATCAGGCTGTCATACGGGCTGATCCGCCCTTCGGTCAGGCTGAAGAAGTCGCTTTTAACACGCCGGTTAAAGCTTCGGCGATTCTCGAAGTATTTATTGTAGATGTAATAGAAGTCATCCCCGGCTTTTTCCTCCTGAATCCATTGGTCGGTAGCCTTTTTTAAAGCGGAGGCGTTTTTGCGCATGGCCCAGCCGATGCGCTGCGAAAAACTCACCGGAACCCGCACATCGAGAATCGGATAACTGGAAGCATTGATCTGCGCCAGGTTGCGGTCCGCAACGGTGTATTTGATTTTTTTATCTACGACCATCTTAATGATTTCGTCCGTGGAAAGATTGCCCTCAAGGGTATCGATAACAATGGTCCCCCCGATTTCACGGGAGAGGTTTGCGAGCCTCCTGAGATAGGATGAATTTTTACGCACACTTACCGTATCCCGAATGAGTTCCACCGGGTCCTGAATGAGGTTTTTGCGAATGCCATCCAGGGTGAGGGACCGCCAATGATCGGGTTTGCGCTGTACCAGCACTTGTTTGGTGAGGTAAAAGTAATCCGAGAATGAAACTTCTTTCTTTCGACCTTCGGTTATGGCCAGTCCGTGTGCTACCAGGTCTACCTGCCCGTCTTGAAGGATTTCGAGCATCTGGTCCAGATCCTGGGCCACCCGGATTTCGAGCTCAACCCCAAGGCGCTCTGCCAGGCGCGTCAGCATTTCATATTCATACCCCATAGGCTGCCCTCGGTAGAGGAAATACCCGGTGGCGCTGTAGGCGATAAGCGCGCGTAATTTTCCATCTTCCCGAATTTCAGGGAGATCCCTCCGGACGGGTGCAGGCCCCTCTTCGGGGGTGTTTCCGGCCCGGCTGCGTTGGCAGGCTACCGCCAGAACCAACAGACAGCAGGCAATGCCATATCGAATCCATTTTGATTTCAAAACAGCAAAAGGTAAAAAAATTCAGGGAGAAATACGGCAGAATATCCCGGGCTCCACGAACCTAAGATGAAAACCCGGACGCTCCGGGGGGTAATTTCCGGGGGTTTTCGGATACGGGCAGGTCAGGGAATGTCCTTTAAAAAGCAAGGGCAAAAGACTATCGACCGGCGATAGCGTTCGAAGTAATCTCGAGAGAGGCGGCTAATTCCCGCTCCATATCTTCAAGCCAAAGGGTGGATGCGGAATCTGCGATAACTACGACTAAAAAGAGGATAAGGACAATGCCCAGAATGGTTAAACAGCGGGCGCAGTATAATTTTTCAGCGGGTTTCATATGGGTGGTAATAGGTTGGTGTTCAACAAGCAATTTACAAAACCCGTATTAAATTAACAAATAATTAAGAAATGGATTCTATGCATTTATCGTGTTCGCCAGGGTGTGGTGGCACCCGAAAAGCAGGGGCCTCAGGTAGCTTCCCATGTACTTTACGCCTTCATCCTCTGGGTTTTTCCGTCTTTGGATTTAGAAAGTACGTCAGGGCTCCCACGGCGAGAATGGCCCCTCCCATCAGACTTTCCCAGGGCTGATTGACTATGAGATATCCCAGAATCCATACACTGAAAAGCAGGAAGAGCAGGGGCAACCACGGATAAAAGGGCGACTGGTAATACGTTGCGGAGGGATTCCGCTTTCTCAGGATAAAAACCCCGCCCACGGCCAGGGCAGAACTTAATTGCAATATAAACCCGCAATAGAGCAGGACACTTTCAAATGTGCCGGTCAACACGTAGAAAATACTGATGATCGCCTGAAACCAGAGGGCCATCACCGGGAGGCCGTTTTTGTTTTTCCGCCTTAAAAAACCCCAAAATTTATAGTCTGCACTCATCGCCATGGAGACCCGGGGCCCCACCCAAACCATGGCACTAATGCTGGAGATCAGGAATAGGGCGATCAGGAAGTTGATAAATGCCGCCCCCTGAGTGCCAAAAACAGCAGTGGCAAATACATGGCCCACATCAATTTCACCCTTTAAGGCCTCCAGACTGCCGTGTTTGAGAAATACGAGCTGAAGGATTACGTAGAGTACCGTGACCACCAGCGTACCCCGAACCAGCGCTTTGGGAAGATTTTGACTGGGTTGTTCGATCTCATCCAGAATATAGGCCGCAGCGTTCCAGCCAGTGTAGGAATAAGACACGTACACAAAGGCGATGGCGAAAGAAGGGGTAAGGACTTCAAGGGTCCAGGAACCGGAGAAATCCAGTGCTGAGGCCTCGCTGGCTACCCCCAGGCCGGCAACCACGAGAAAGAGGATGAGCAGGACCTTAAACCAGGTGGCAAAGGTCTGGAAGCGGCTGCTCACCCTAAGGTTGAAGGAATGAATTCCCGAAATAAGGAGTACAGTTCCCACGGCCAAAGCGGAAGGTGCACTGGAAATTACATTAGAGGCGTAGGCGCCCAGCGCCATGGCCGCAAGGGCCACAGGGGCTGCAAACCCTACAATCAGGGAAACCCAGCCGGCCAGATACCCCACAAAGGGGTGGTATAATTTTGTGAGGAAAACATACTCCCCCCCTGATTTTGGAAAGGCGCTTCCGACTTCGGCGTAGCAAAAAGCCCCCACCAGGGCCATGACCCCGCCCAGGATCCAAAGGGCTGCGATAGACCAGGAATTTTGCACATCCAGCAGCTGAAACCCCAGGCTTGTAAAGACCCCGGTACCAATCATGTTGGCCACGACCAGGGCGGCCGCTACTTTCCATCCGATTTTCTTAGTAACGGCCCTCAAAATAAGGGTATTGAGGGGATAACTTTGAAATGCCAGAGCGTACACCTGCAGGTGCCATTGTTCACATAACAGGTGTTTTCAGTTGTTTGCAACGGGTTCCTGAAAGAGGCCTTAAAGACGTGGGAATTGTGTTTTGACGTGTGGATCGGCGTTGTCATCTTTGTTTTCTTCCCCTCAGGGTTTTGTTTGCTCGAGAAGCTCATTTTCGATTAATTCGAGAATCTCTTCACAAGATTCCACGACGCGCTGGCATTCCATAGCATTGTGGACCGCATGCATTTTTTTTGTGGAGACATGGCTCATGAACACCGGGTCGCCCAGCAGCGTTTCAGCGTCATAGGCCTGTCTTTCAGGCAGGGCCTCCATGCCCTGGAGCGTTCGCTTTAAGTCGTAATGTGTCAGGGTAAAATCGTAATTCTCAAGGTTGGAAATCGGGTAGTGTGCGGCGAGAAACGGCACAATGGTATTTTGAGAATAAGAGATGGACAACTGTTCATCGTCATCCAGTTCGGCTTCGACGCCCGACCAGAGGGTCAGCAGGTAGCGCAATTCCTCATTCCGGATAAGGTTCAGGTTCCCGGCATTGATCAGATTGTTGGAGGCCCCGGGCTTCGGGGTATAATCAAACCAGTCAAACAGGTAGAAAATCAGGGAATCAGTCTCCTGCATAGCATATCGGCCGGCTATTGCATTTTGCTGCAGCCTGGCAGTTGCCCTGTAAACCCCCATATTTCCCTCGTAAACCCTTAGGGCATCATTAAGGTTCTCCGTGAATTCCACTTTAAGATCCCTCAGGGTTTTCATTTCGATCTCCCGCCTTTGCCGGTCTTCATTCCAATTATTGATTTGAAGCGCCAGTAAAATACCGACCACGACCAGGAGAATTTCCCCAATAGCATAGAGTGCATAACGCCCTAAACTGGATTTCGCCAGGAGTGATTTGCGGATTTTTCTAAGGAAGGGAACCATATTGCTTTTTAACCGATGCTCAGGGGAATACCCTTAATTCTTTTTGTTGTTCCCAAAAGACTTATCCGGAAAGGGAGGGGGCTGGGGGACCTCCCTGGGGTCTTTCCGGATTTCTTCTTTGAGGAATTCTATAGCCCGTTCCAATTGGGCATCCTTTCCGTTATACGTGGCATGGGGCAAGTTGTCCAAAACAATATCCGGTTCAAAACCGTGCCCTTCAATAAGCCATTCTCCGTTGTCTCCGTAAACCCCCATCATGGGTGCCCGGGCGAGACCTCCGTCGCTCAGGCGATTGGAACTGCTCAGCCATATTTCGCCCCCCCAGGTGCGCACCCCTATCGTGGTGCCCAGCCCCAGTTTTTTAAACCCATCGGCAAAGGCCTCCCCATCTGAGTAGGTGTTTTCATTGACCAGGACCACAATATGCCCCCTGAAGGCGTACTGCATATTCCAGGTGGGCTTTCCGTTGCGTTCCGCCCAGTACATCCAGGCCTTTCGAAGTAATTTTTCCAGGATAAAACTGTCGATGTTACCCCCGAAATTGTAGCGAACATCGATGATAAGCCCTTTCCGGTCGAAAACGGGGTAAAACTCCCGGTAGAACTGGCTGATGTCATTCGACCCCATGGCCCGCAGGTGCAGGTAACCCACTTCGTTTTCGGTCGCGGCTTCCACTTTCAGCCGGTTTTTGTACTCCCAGTCCCGATACCTGAGATTATAGGCGCTGCCCATGGGCTTGACGATATGGTCCCCGGATTTTCCCTGGGACAAGACCGTCAGACGTACCTGTTTCCCGGCCTGGTTTCGGATAAGGCCTCCTATTTCAATGGCGTCCACAACAGATTTCCCATTGACATGGGTGATGATATCCCCTTCTGAAATATTGAGATAGGGATCGTCCAGGGGTGATTTTTCATTCGGATAGTCCGGATCTGCCTGGTAGATCTTTTCGATCTTAAAACCCCTGGTTTTTTCGTCCCGGCTAAAAACAGCCCCAAGGCTGGCTACTGAAATATCCGTCGGATCCTCACGGGTATCCCCACCCCGAACACTGGTATGCAGGGCGGAGAGTTCCCCCACAAATCTGCCGATAAGGTCGGAGAGCTCCTCCCGGGTGGTCACCCGGTCGACCAGGGGGAGGTATTTGGCATACATGGCATCCCAATCCACCCCGTGCATGTTCTCGTCGTAGAAATAATCCCGTTCCATACGCCAGGCATCGGTATAGAGCTGCCGCCATTCCGCCCGGGGGGTGATGGGGAATTTCCAGTTTTTGAGTGAAATCTGGTTCTCGCTGAGGTCTTTAACTTCAGAAGTGCCGGCCTCAATCATATAGTAGGACGTTCCCTTGCGCAACATGATTTTCTTGCCATTTGCGGTGAGGTCGTAGGAGCGAAGATCAGATACCACGGTCTTTAATTCTGGCTTTTCATTCCCGATTTTAAGGACTTTGAGGTCTGTATCCGGCCGCAGTCCCGAACCCCTTTCCAGGAGATACAGCGCCTTATCTGAAACCTGGAGGTTGCGATAATTACCCGCAGGGACAGGCACTTCCGCAATACGTTTTTCAATATTATTCAGATCTATGTCGACCGCCGGGGTTTCCGATGGCGATTCCTTCTCCGACTCCTTTTTTGATGCTTTCTCTGATGTTTTCTCTGAGGCTTCCTTGTCCGGGGCATACAATTCGTCCCGCTCGCGGAAGGGCGAACGCGCTCCCGCTTTGAGCGGGATGTGGTAGAGTTTATAGCTCGCCTCAAAATAGGGTTCCGGCTGGCGGGATCCCCAGGGAGACCCTACCAATGAGGTAAAGCTCCGGTCCGATAGAAAGTAAATAAAAGCCCCATCCCGGCTCCAGGCCGGCGATTCGGAGTTCGCCCGATCCGTAGTCAGGTAAGTGCTTTTATTCGTTTTCGTATTGTACAGGACGATTTGGGTCATTTGATTGTCTGCATTCTCCTCGAAGGCCAGCCATTGTCCGTCGGGAGACCAGGCCGGGTTTCCCACGTAAATGTCCCGTTTGGAAATCTGCTTGCTTTTTCCGGTTTTCAGATCGAGAATAAACATGCGCTGCAGCAGGTCTTTATAGGCCAGGCCTTTGCCGTCCGGAGAAGGGACACCTTCAAAACGAAGAATTTCGCCATCCTTTGTCAGGGCGTTTTCTACCCCAATCCCATCGGCGGGAAGGGCGACAAATTCGAATTCCCCACTTTCATCAGATAGGGCATATACGGATTTACCATCATGGGAAAATGCGGCATCCCGGTACCTGACGCCACTTTTATCTGTAAAATCGATTTACTACCACGCAAGTGAATACGTCCATTTAGTGCAGTTGTGGGCTTAGGCAGCACTCAGAGCACTTTTAGCTCTGAGAGTAGCATATACAACATTAAATATAAAT
>CAKZOC010000185.1 GCA_937136025.1 uncultured Bacteroidota bacterium | reverse complement strand
CTGCGTAAGTTCGTAAGAATATCCGCCCCAACCTCCGGAAGCAGAAATCGTTACAGACCCTTCGGCTACACAGGTCAGTGGAGTGACTGATGAGGTAAAGGTAAGCGGAGCAGTCGGCTCAGAAACCAGAACGGAAGCTGTGTCTGTACAATTGGTGGACTCATCTGTCACCTCAAGGGTGTAATTCCCGGCAGCCAACCCGGTAAGTGCGATAGTCCCTGAGGACTGGTTAACAATAGCAGCCCCTCCGTTTATAGTATACGAATAGGTGGTTGCAAACCCGCTGACGATAAAGTCGGCAGCCCCATCGCTCCCTCCAAAGCAGGAGACATCCTGTGTAAGGGTACCGTTTACGGAAACCTGGGAAACAGGGTCCAGGGTAAACGTTTCTTCATAGGAACAGCCGTTCTCATCGGTTACACGGAACGTATAGGTATCGGGGGAAAGACCCGTGAATACATTGTCGTTCCCGTTGTTCAGGGTTGTCGGAGCAATGAGTTCGTAGCTCAGGGTTCCCGACCCACCCGCTACACTCAGGGTAATATCGGAAGTTTGGGTAGGACAGTTCGGAGCCGTAGCGCTAAATACAATGTCCGTTGGGGGATCCAGGGCGGGAATTGTAATCGGTGCGGTTGTGATTGTACATCCGGAAGCATCCCTTACTGTAATGGAATACGTTCCCTCGGTAAGCCCGGGGAATGTGTCCGAAGCCCCGAACGTGACTCCGTCAATGCTATAAGTATACCCGGGGGTTCCGCCGGAGATGTTTTGCACCTGGATGCTGGCATCCTGGAGGCAGGTATAGGGCTGCAACAGCAAAGCATCAGCGGTGATTACTGCCGGTTCTGAGAGAATTACGGTATCTGAATAGGTACAGCCTTTACTGTCTTGAATGGTATAGGGATACGTCCCGGCAGGCAGATTGCTGAAACTGGTCTGGTTGCCAAAGCCGAGGCCGTTGAAGTCCACTTGATAAGGAGGCGCTCCAACGCTTGTATCTATGGTGATGACAATCGAACCATCCCCAAGGCCATTGCACGTGGGATCAGTTCCAACGTGGGTTGCCACAGGGGTAGTAATAGGGTCGACCACAACGGTTGTTTGGGCAGTACATCCCTCTGAATCTGTAATTGTGAACGCAAAGCTTCCTGCTGCAGAAACGACATAGGAAAGGGCGGAGCCTGTTATTGCAACGGAAGGCCCTCCATTGACCTGGTAGGTATATGGGGCGTAGCCACCGGTAATGGTAAGGTCTATTTGGGCATCTGGTGAGGCCGAACAGTCCAGTTCTTTGGCAAGGATTCCTGCAACATTCAGTTGTGGCTCCACAACCACCGTGTTTGAAGTGGCAGAGCAACCCAGGGCGTCGACAACCTCTACGGAATAAGTGCCAGGCACAAGGTTGTCAAAAACGTTGCCCGTTTGTGAGGCACCTCCGTTGAGGCGATACGCATAAGGAGCCACGCCTCCTGAAGCACTGGCGGTCAGGCTAACCCCCGTTGCAGGGTTATAGCACAGGTCTGTAGTCGCTCCTAAAGTCAGGGCAGGGATGGCCGGCGCGGAAAGATCGAAAGAATCCGCTACCACGCATCCATTGGCATCGGCTACCTCAATGGTATATGTGCCTGTTTGGACGAGCCCCGTAAAGGTGCCCCCCGCCTGTGGCCCAACGCGTGTAGCGTCCGGCTGAATAAGTTCATAAGAGTAGCTGCCCCACCCTCCGGCGGCGGTTATCGTTACGGATCCCTGGCTGACACAGGTAATAGGCCCCGGGGTTACACTCAGGGTAATCGGTCCTGGGGGAGCCGCCACAGTAATGGTTTCTGAGGCAATACAACCGGTGGTTTCATCGGTTGCCACAACGGTATAATCTCCCGAGGCAAGCCCCGTAAGGCTGATCGAGGCAGCGGTCTGCCCTGTAATTGGAGCGCCTCCGTTTATGGTGTATTGATACGTGCCATTAAAGCCACTTACGAAAAAGTCGATTTCCCCATCGGCTCCTCCGTCGCAACTAACGTTGCTCACCAGGGTGCCGGATATCTGAACAGGCGCTACCGGGGCAATGGTGTAATCTTCAAGGTATTCACAGCCGTTGCTATCGGTCACTCTAAATGTATAGGTGTCCGGAGCCAGGGCGTCGAAGGTTGCGCTGTTTCCTGAAGCAGTGCTTGCCCCGACAGGAGCGGGGGCAACAATTTCAAGGGTAAAAGGGGCCGTGCCTCCGGAAACCGTCGCAGTGACATCGGAAGTAAGGGTCGGACAGGTTGGGTCGGTCGCTGTAAACGATAAGTCGGACGGCGGAGTGACGGGATCAATAGTTATGGGGGGTGCTGCGGTAGTACAACCGTTGGCATCCCTAATAGTTATGGTATAGGTGCCCGGGGTCAGGCCTGAAAAGGTTTCTGCTCCCGCACCGCTGACGAAGGTAGTCCCATCAATGCTGTACTGGTAAGGAGCGGTGCCGCCGGTGACATTCTGGGCTTCAATAACCCCATCCTGAAGACAGGTATATGCCTGAACCAGCGCAGCGTCCAGCGACAAGGCGTTGGGAGGCCCTGCAATGGTGTAATATTCAAAATATTCACAGGAGGCGCTTCCCTTCCTGAAATGGAGGCGCACGGTGTAATCGCCCTGGGGAAGGTTGGAAAAAACCCCTGAGGTATTGGTTTCGATTTCCACGCCGGTATAATCAATAAGGAAATAGGTCAGCTGGTACCCGTTCCGATCGATCACATTGAACTGTATCGTTCCGCTGGAGTCGCCAAAACACTGCTCATCTACTACCGTGGTGGGCGCAAATTCCACAGGAGGTTCAAAGTAGATTACCACAGGGTTTGAAAGGTCAAAACAGTTATTCCGGTCTACGACCACAAAGGTGTACGTCCCCGGATCCCAAATATCGAAGATCACACTGGTCTGAAACTCAGAGGCAGGAATATCCTGGGGAGTCGGATAGGAAATCTGGGTGTTTCCCGCTTCGTCCACGAATTCGTAGATTGCATAGGTGTGGGGGGTTTTCCCTCCATTGGAATCCATGAGGATATTTCCCTCCTTACAGGTGATATTCTGAGACACCCGTGCGGTTAATTCCAGGTCTGAAGCGTCCAGAATCTCAACCTGATCTGTTAAAAGACATCCGTCATCTGTTCTGGCTGTCACATCGTAGATTCCCGGACTTAGGTTTTCAAACGTGTAGTTATTGTCTGCCGAGGGGCCGAAAGTATCTACAATGTTCCCTCCCACCGCGATTTCATAATAGTACTGTGGGTTTACGTCCAGGATGGAAACGGAGATTTCCCCAAGGTTGCTGCAGTTGGCATCCCGTGCTGTGATATCCACCTGGAAATCCCGCTGGCGCACTCCTATATCCTCAATCCGGAAGATGCACCCCCCAACAACCCCTTGCTGCTGCATTTCAACCGTGTATGCCCCATTTGTGGCAATAGAGAAACTCGGGCCGTTACCGGCGCTGAAAGGCACCAGGATGTTCCCGTTCGTGGCATCCAGCAGCTGGAATTCATAACTGGCAGGCATGTTGGTTACCGTAATGTTTCCCGGGGTAGCGCAGATAATATCCGTTACGGTGTGTTGCGGATCCAGAAGGTTTTTGAAAATATCAAAATAAAAGCGGGTAAAGCAACCGTTCTGATAATTGACCACCACGCGGTACTTCCCGGCATTACGGGCTGTAAAGTCATTGCCGGTGTCCACGGTATTCCAGGTACAGGCAGAGTTTTTGTTGGCACAGTCGTCGCCTGCAGACATACAGCTCGCTTCATCCAATTGCTCCCAAACGATGCTGGTGGCATCCGGAATATTGATTTCAATCTGCTCTGTGTCATTCAGGCCACAAAGGAAAATTTTAGGCAGGGGCTCCCCGTCGTTCGGGCACACCACTATTTCTCCTTCAACCGTGTTTGTCGGGTCGTTAATCAGTTCGGCAATGGGGTTGGTTTGGGTCACCCCCGGCAACACCACTTCGATGATTTCCTGGAATCCTTTACAAGGGTCTGCGACAATTTTATCAACGATATAGCTTCCCACTTCAGTCACCCGGAGTGTGCTCAGGTCGCCATCCGGGTTGCCATCGGATATTGGGGTATCCCCGGCATCGATCTGCCCGTTCGCATTATTGTCGGAGTACCAGATATAGTCGTCAAAGCCGCTGCCCGCGATTAAAAGCACGTCATTACCGCACAACTCCACAGTTCGGTTGAAATCGCAATTTGCAAGGTCATCCAGGAGGAAATTGGTAGCACCCGGGGTGGCAAACCCGCAATTGTCAAAATCAGAAACGCTGGGGTCATCCGTGATTTGGGCGCTATTAAAACTTCCCTGGTACGTTGAATAGGCCTGGTTCTGGATTTCATCGGAACAGGCGTTGACGAAATCAAAGCAATTCTCCGCAACCCGCACCCGCATCCGGATGCTGTAGGAGGGATCGTTTTCCTCAACAAGATTGTTGGGAATAGAGAACACAACCTCCCGAAGTGCCGGATTATACGTATAGGTTACTCCGGGCGGGAGCCCGATAGTGCTTTCGTCCAGGGTGACGTTTTGAGGGAGGATATCGCGTATTGTATACCCGGTAGCGTCGTCATTCCCCACATTTTGGAAGGAAAGGACGTATTCTATGGTCTGCCCGAGGGTTACCCCAAGGCCGGTGATGTCATTCCCGGCTATGTCCTCAACCCTTTTGGCCAGGTTAATATCGGGTTCTATGATTTCGACCATAAAGGTGGCCAGGAAGGACCCGTATCCGTCACCTGAAGAAGTGAACTGTAGCGTTGCGCCCGTTTCATCATTGGGCAACACGGAATTAAAAGGATTATCGAGGTTGAACACGTCCAGGTCTAATCCAAGGGTGTTCGTTCCATAAGGAGTCCGAGTCGGAACTTCTGCACCATTGGTCGTAATGGTGGAGTTAAAAAAGTTGTTGGCGGGGTTTAACCCGGTTGTCAGATCCGTAAAGCCTCCAACAGAATTGGCACGGATCCGGAATCGGTCATTGGAAATTCTACGGTCTCCTTCCAGGGCGGCTACGCCAATTCGCGCCCGAACCGGAAATCCGGGAGGCAGGGTTCGGAACCCATTGACATTGACGTCCACGGCAGGAACACTTCCCTGAACACCGGCATACCCGTCAAATGTGGAGATAAATTTCCCGCTTTCATTGGGGTTTTCATAGATTATGACCAGTACCCATCCGGCGGAACTGGAACCCTGACGCCTCCCTTTGGTCGCCCGGATGTTGGCAACAGTGTATTCCCCGTTGGGATTGGCCTGGGCCCGCACCAGGTTGGTCACATTCTTATAACAGATAATAGGGGAATCCTTAAATGAATTGTTGATGTTTACCGGATCGTATCCATCGAAAATAATATCGTCTTCTTCTCCGACGGGGTCGGGATTGTTATCCGCAACAAGATCTACATAAGATCCTCCGGGCAATCGAAATTTTATTTCATTCCAGTCTTCCAACCTGGGGGTGCCGTCGAAGGGAGCGGATCCATTTGTGCTCCGTTCATTCGGGTAGGTAGAGGCCCAGTAGAGTCCGGCATATCGCACCAGGGAACAGTCCGCATCGGGCACGGATAACTCTGCACTACTCGAACTAAAAGTGGAGGGGTCCCCATCGATGTCGATGTACTCCATCCACAGGGAGTTGTTGTTCTGGGTGCCGTTGTATGGATCATTGGCCTGGGCCGGATTGGATTCCGAAGCCCGGTTAAGGATGTTATTCCCCACGAAAATG
>CAKZOC010000184.1 GCA_937136025.1 uncultured Bacteroidota bacterium | reverse complement strand
CCTCTTTATCTCCATACTTTTTTTCAAGGGATCGCATTTGCTGCAGCCACCACTTCTGATTTGCTGAGCGCGGGCTCTTCTCGAGCTCGTAACGAAATCGTTCGGAATACAGGTTGCGCAACCGCGTTTCGGTGACCCGGATCTTTTCAAAATAAGTCTTTTGCCTTTTATATGCGGGGGTTCGTTCTATTTGATTCAATCGCTTGCGCATCGAATCCACTTCTGCGGGATAGGTCTCTGCGTACTGACGGATCAACTGCTGGTATTCCCAATGACTTTCCAAATAGCGTCCTGAGGTATAGAGCGTATCGGCCACATTTATATCCAGGGAATACATCTGTTGGTTCAGAGAATCATTTCCTGAAAGCCCCTGTTGCGTTTCCATGACCATCCAGTGTATTGCGCGCTTCAGCTGCGCCTGAGGGGGCCAGCTGTGCACTCCGTCGTATAAAAAGGTCCGATGGGGAATTTCCGCGCGCTCCAGCCACTGGTCCGCCTTCAGAAGCTCCTGATAGTTCATATCTCTGGAACCGACAATGCCGGCAAAAGCAAAGGTGGCTCCCGGCAGGGGCATCTGTCCGGCATTGGGTGAAAATGAAGCACCACAGGCGATTACACCCCGGATCTCATTGCTCAATACGGCCAGGGTAGAAGCCAGTCGGGCTCCACCGCTAAAACCGGCGACATAAATCCGGTCGGGGTCAATGGAGAAGCGGGCCAGGACGTCTGAAAACAACCGGTTTGCCTGTTCAAAATTTATCTCATAAGGCCCATTTCTGCTGACATTCGAACCAATGACAATCCATCCCCGGGAACCTGCAGCCTCTTTAAACGTGTGTACCCCAAGGGCACCCCTTGCCGCCGGATCAAAAACAAAAAGGGCCGGAACAGGCACTGCGGCCTGATAGTCCGAAGGAAGAAATAAGGCATAACTATCCCCCGAATTTCCCTTTAAAACAACCGTATCCAGGACCGTTCCCCTGACGAATTCAGAGGTGGGTTGAGCGGCTATCTGAAGGCTGCAAAAAAATAGGATCCCGGTAAGGAAGGGGCGAATCTCCTCCGTGAAATTTCGGATTGTCAAACACATCAGACCTGTTTGTGCCCTACCAAAACCAAACCACAATCACTGTGGTCAGAAGCAATAGTATCACGGCGAGATAGCGGTAGTTCTGATACCAGGGAAGGGCTTTTAATTCTTCAGTTTCGGAAGTAAACAACTCTTTTTTATAGGTATACTC
>CAKZOC010000183.1 GCA_937136025.1 uncultured Bacteroidota bacterium | reverse complement strand
TCTCTAAATAGCTGGTCTAATCTTATCTGAGCAGCTTGTTTACCACCTAATAAATTGGTTAAACCTTCAATGTCGTGTTGTACAGACCATGCATACGTCCAGCCATTATTTTCGTCATAATAATCTCTATAACCTCTACCTCCGTCAAGTTTTGGGTTAATTTCTAACCAATTCCCGTCTTTATCTTTTGGGATAAAAAGTTTGTGGGTAGGGTGCCATAAGTTTTTATAGTCTTTTCCTTTAATTGCAAATTCTTTGTGTTCACTTTTATCTAATTCTTTACCAAACTCTGATAATGCCCAAAAATCATAACTAACTCCTAAAGTAACGGGAACGGGTTGTCTTTTTTCAAAACTATCAACATTAGATACGGTTTCTTTTTCACCCTTTTTTGCAGCTTCACGCCAATTAGCAAACATATTGTCAGCGCTCTTTCGCGGATCGCTGTCCTGCCATGTTTCCATGCGGGGTTTTGTATATTGTGCTATACGCAGAGGGGTCAGGGAGGCGGTCCCGTTGAGCATTTTATATTCCCTTTGGACGCTTTCGGCAATAGCGAGTTCTGCACTGGCTTTGGTTTCCCCATAAGACCAGGAATAGAGGTCGGTGGGGAATTGTTTCGCCAACCATAATTCTGCAGACGCTACCTCCAGATGTTCCTGAAAATAGCGGCCTACCAGATCGTTCTGATTCCCGATGCCTTTATTGATCTGTGTATTTGAAGCAAGGAGCATTCTTGCATTCTGAATGGTGCCACAAGCCATAATAAAATGTTTGGCTCGCACCGTATGGTTTTTTCCGGAGTGATTGGCTACTTTGATTTCAGAGATACGCTTTTTTGTATCATCCAGTCTCAACTCAACGGCATTGGCATAAGTATAGAGATGTATATTTTTAGACTTAATTATAGGTTTTTTATACTCTTTGCCAAATTGCGCAATACTGAATTGCCACATCTTGTTCCAAACAACATTTTTGTCAAAAGGAAAAGGGTTTAAATCCGGGAGTTCATTGCTCCAGTATTCAAAGTCGTAGTTATAGGGCCCTAATTGTAGTGTTTCCTGCGCTTTTGCATAATAGGGATCCAGATCCTTCTTGGCAATGGGCCAACCACTGTGGGGTACCCAGTCCCTTTTTTTGAAATCAAGGTTATCCATGGGTGCGCACATTCCTGCCCAATGCCCTGTTGTACCACCAAAATAATGCAATCGAGCCGATTTCAGTGGAAAGTATTTCTGGCCGGAGGTCTTTCCATTGTATAACTCCTGGACCTCATCATCGTATTCAAAACCACCGCCTTCCAACAGAATCACTTTATAGTTCCTGTTCATCCAGTCCAGCGCAATACTAATGCCTGCGGCCCCGGCGCCTACAATGCAGATGTCACCTGTTATTTCGGACTGGTTCGGGAGTTTCCTGGCGTCTATGTGCACGGGTTATGATTTATGATTTAAAGAGAAAAGGGCACATTGTCTCGCTTCGGTTTTCGAAAGGATCCACCCATCAATACAGATGACATTGTCGTTCTCATAATCGAGCTTTATCTCTTTTCGGATTTCCGCTAATAAAGCGTCATTTGAAGTCTCATCCTGAGCTGGAAGCAGGGATAACAATTCCTTTTCAGACCTTTCTCCTGGCGTTTGCTCACGGTAGACGGATCCGAGGTCATACATGGATTGTCCATCCATTATATAGGACAGGTACTCTGGTTCCAGAATTAAGCCATCGTAAGAAAGGGGCCTGTATTTATAATACCAGATAGGTATGGCCGCCGAAGTGATTCCGAGAGCGGAAAATACTAAGAAGTTTCTTCGTTTCATGGTTGCTTCAGATCCTGAAGAGTTGGTTGTTGTTGCTGAAAATAAAAACCGAGTGTACCTAATACAACTGAGAAATCCCATACCGGCCTTGCGGCTAGAAAGTCTATATCGATATAGCAGACAGCGATTTGGACTACCTGTTCGATAAGCGTCCTCTGTAAGGTAGTAATTATATGATCGTCAGGGCATAAAACACTCCGGTATTTTATGTGCTATCGCTTTTCAGGAAGTTTTAAGGAGAGGAGTTCTATTCCCTCTGACGTTCTTTTATTTCAAATTGAAAGGGATATCCAAACTTAAGTACCAGGCATAAAAAAACCCCCGAATCCGGGGGTTTTAATGTAGCGAGAGGGAGACTTGAACTCCCGACCTCAGGGTTATGAATCCTGCGCTCTAACCACCTGAGCTACCTCGCCATAGGTTGCATTAGCGGGGGCAAATATAACTCTTAATTTTGGGCTCTTCAAAATTGCCCGGCCAAAAAGTTTTTGGGAATTATTTTTTTATCTTTTAGAAATCTATATATTGTCCGTGGACTAAACAGAGCCCCCTATGAGCGAGAAAATTAAGTATGAAATGGAGTTTGTTATCCAATCTTCACCCCAACTCCTTTTTCAATATCTCGCCACTCCTTCAGGACTCTCAGAGTGGTTTGCCGACAATGTAAATTCCAGGGGTGAACTGTTTACCTTTATTTGGGATGGCTCAGAGGAAGTCGCCCGTTTACTGAAGCGAAAAACAGATGAGTTTGTACGTTTTTCGTGGGATAATAACGAGGAGGATTGTTTTTTTGAAATGCGCATCATCGTAGACGAAATCACAAAAGATGTTTCCCTGTTTATCACGGATTTTGCGGATGAAGACGAGGTTGAAGAGGCAAAAATGCTCTGGGATAACCAGGTTTCAGACCTAAAACAAGTTATCGGATCCAGTTAATACTTCCCGGGGGAAGTCCTTATCTTTGACCTGCCAAAATTCAACATTTTTTATGGTCAATTTCAATGGGGATCTCCTCCCTGATTCCAATCATTTTCTCAACGGTCAAAACCGGGGCCTGCAGTTTGCGGATGCACTCTCAGAGCGCTTGCGTTATACAGGTTCTGTCCTGCTTTTTTGGGAAGCGCATTATTTCAGGCTTATGGCCTCAATGCGCCAGCTGCGCATGGAAATCCCTATGGAATTTACCCTGGAATATTTGCAGGAGGAAGTTCTTAAGACGCTCAGTGCTTCGGGCCGTGCTGAAACACCTTGTGAAATTGGTATTACCGTATTTCGCCAAAGCGGAACAGGCTTTTTACCCCTTTCCCAAAGCATATCTTATGTTATAGATTGTGTCCCATTGGAATCCGCCGAATTTCCGCAGGATTCCCCCGGCCTTGTGGCAGACCTCTTTAAGGATTATTACCTGCAGGCAGACGGACTTTCCCAATTGCCGCACAACATGAAATTGCCATGGGTCCTGGCGGCTATTTATGCAGATGAAAACGACTTCGATACCTGCCTGTTGGTCAATCACAGAAAGGAAATTGCCCAGGGACTCCACGGGAATCTTTTCCTGCGCAAAGGTCAGGAGCTCAAAACACCGCCTTTATCAGATGGGTGTTCAGATGATATATTACGAAAGTTCCTGCTGAAGCAGGAGTGGAAAGACATGCCGTACAAGTTACATGAAACTCATATTTCTCCCTTTGAACTTCAGCAGGCCGATGAGCTCTTTATGCTGGATATTTCAAAAGGGGTATCGTCGATTACGCAATACAGGAAAGCGAAGTACAGCCGGGAAGCGGCCACTTTTGTATTGAATATGATTAATGGGCATATTCAGGAGCAAACCTGAAACAGGCACCCTTGCTCAATTAAGACTGGGATTTTCGGGCGCATTGGACCACAATAGATATTGCCCGCCCAATTCTCTCATTTTCTCCCTCCAAAAGGTCTGGGAAGGTTTTTCAATAATATTGCTCTCGTATTTGTTGGCCACTACAATCCACGATTTGGAATGCAATTCTTTGTCGAGTTGGAGGGAGGCCCAACCCGAGTACCCGAGAAAAAAGCGAATGTCTGCCTGGTCAATTTGTCCTGAATTCACCAGAGTGACTGTAATATCAAAATCACCACCCCAATAGATACCGTCTGAGATCTCTACCGATTCGGGAATGAGTTCCGGCACTTTGTGTATAAAATAGAGATTATCCTGTTCTACAGGACCTCCATTGAAAACGGGAAAAGGCACATCGATTTCGGACACCAGTTCATTCATACTGTAATTGAGGGGTTTGTTGAGGATAAACCCTACGGAACCCTCACCGTTGTGTTCTGCAAGCAGAACTACCGAACGGTTAAAGGAGACATCCCCCGTAAGGGAAGGCTCCGCGATTAGTAGTTTTCCTTTTTTTGGTTTTAAACCAATCATAAAGGCAGTGAATTACTCAACTAAAAATAGAATAATTCGCCTAATTAACAAAAAAAGCACCCCGAAGGGTGCTTTAATATTTTAGATAGGGTGGCTGTACTAGTTTACAGAGTCACTCAAATCAGATCCTGCCTTAAATTTAACTACCATTTTGGCTGGAATTTGGATAGTCTTTCCTGTAGAAGGATTACGACCTTCACGGGCATTTCTTTTAGATACGGACCATGATCCGAAACCTACGAGAGATACGCGATTTCCTTTTTTAAGAGATCCTTCAACATTTCCGAGGAAAGACTCCAGTGCTTTCTTGGCTGCAGCTTTGGTGATACCAGCGTCTGCTGCCATAGCATCAATTAGTTCTGTCTTGTTCATAATTTAAAATAATTAAGTGTTATTATACATATTGCAAAGCGCTGACAAATTTATACGGATTTAGCGGTCAGACAAGTAAAACCGGGGGAAATAGCCGTTTTTGTTGATAACTTCGGGGCTTTGTTGATAAACCTGAAAATTCTACTGTGCTTTTGTGAGGGCCGATAAAATGGGGGTTCACAGAAATCGAGCTGATTTTTGGATTTCCAGCCCATTTAAGATGTCTTCAACAAACATGCGCCGCTTGCCGGGGAGTTGCATTTCCAGGATCTCCAGCCAACCCTCAGAAGTCCGTGCTAAAAGTCGTTTTCCAATTTTTAGAAGGCTTCCGGCGGGAGCCTCTGCGGAATGCGTATCGCTTTTGCTTTGGAAAATTTTTACCCGTTCGGGCTCCCCGCCATTTTCAAAATACGTCCAGGCTCCGGGGTGCGGACAAAGCCCCCGTATCTTGTCAAACACTTCTTTTTGGGACCCTGTCCAATCCAGCCGGGTATTGTCAGGGGTAAGCTTCGGGGCTTTTTTTGGAGTTTGCAGGTGCTTCTGGGGTCGGGTGTCGACTTTTCCCGAAGCGATCTGCCTGACGGTCTCCAGCACGAGCCCCGCGCCCATCTCCATAAGCCGATGGTATAAGGAGCCTGTTGTTTCTTCAGGCCCTACGGGGGTTTTGTCCTGAAGAATGATCTGACCTGTGTCTATTTGCTCATCTATAAAAAAGGTCGTCACCCCGGTTTCGAGTTCTCCGTTGATCACTGCCCAGTGAATGGGAGCAGCACCGCGATAGTCCGGCAGGAGGGAAGCGTGGAGGTTAAAGGTGCCGAATTCAGGAAGCGACCACACGGCTTCCGGAAGCATCCGAAAAGCTCCTACGATCTGCAGGTTTATCCGGAATTCACGAAGCTGATCGAGAAACTCCGGGTCTTTCAGCCTCTCGGGCTGTAAAATGGGAATGCCATTTTTCTCGGCGCACTGCTTTACGGCCGAATGCTGTACTTTTCTTCCCCGCCCTGCAGGACGGTCCGGGGCCGTCACGACCAGGACAACCGGATAGTTGTTATCCAGCAATAACTGCAGGGAGGGAACCGCAAATTCAGGAGTTCCCATAAAGGCAATTCTGAGTGAATCTTTCATAATAGGATGTACTGGTTTTTGCCTCCAAGGCGCAGCTTACCGTCATGGAGCAGTTCTTGAAGGCATTGTAAGGTTTCAGTCTCCGGATATTCCCAGGTTTCCAGGAGCTCCCTTGAGGTTTTGGGTCCGTGGCTTAAGGCTTCCATAATTTTTTTCCGAAGCGCAGGACGCTGGGCCGGTCTTACCGTTTTTTGACTCAGGCAAACGTCGCAAAAACCGCAGGGTTTTTTAAAAGTCTCCCCGAAGTAGTTGAGCAACTGAATACTCCGGCACTGTTTCTTATTTTGGAGATACGCCCCCATTTGACCTACTTTTTCCTCTTTGATTTTCCGCCGCGATTTCAGTTGGTCGGAGAAGGCGTAAATAGTTTTTTCATCTTCCCTGGGGAGGAGAAATGTCAGGAGCATATCTCCTTCCATCTGGTGAAGCTCGAGGATTCCATCTTTTTCCATACGCTTTAGTGCGGTGTTGAGGTCCCCCTCCGAACATCCGAGTTTACGGGAAATCATACGGGTATTGATCCGGGTTTCAAAGTCGAACAAGCCTCCATAGGTTCTGAGAAGTACCTGGAGGGTCTGTTTGTATTCCGGGTGTACCCTGAAATAGTTCCATAAATCCGACTTGGAGGCCGTTATCCGGATTCTGGATTTTTCCCAGAACTCCTTGCTCAGGGTTATTACGCCCTGGCGATCGAGAATTTCCAGTGCGTTGTACGTAAGGTGCACGGGTAATTTATAGGTGTGACAGAAATCCGTCAGGTCGAAGGGAAAGGGAGTTTCAATACGTTCTCCGTAGGGAATGTTTAAATAACTGTTCAGCTTGGCGTAGGTCTTGAGTACATCGCGAACTTCCGGCAGATTGGAAAGGAATTGCTTTCTGGATTGCTGCAGGTCATCCGGACCTAAGAGTAAGGTGGCATAGGCCCTTTCGCCATCCCGCCCGGCCCGTCCGGCTTCCTGAAAATAGTGTTCAAGCGTTTCGGGGATCTGATAGTGAATGACCAGGCGGACATCTGCTTTATCGATTCCCATACCAAAGGCATTGGTGGCTACCATAATCTTCAATGCCCCGGATTGCCAGAGCTTCAGGCGCTTGCTCTTAACATCGGGAGGTAGCCCTCCGTGAAAAGGTGCGGCAGAAAAATCCCTTCCCTTCAGGTATTCCGAAAGGGTTACAGTAGCACGTCTGGAATTCACGTAAATAATGGCACTCCCGGGATAGCGGGTTAAAAGCTGATGTAAGCGGTACCTCTTATCTTCCGTCTCTGTCACGGAGTAGATCAGATTGTGTCGGTAGACCGAATCTTTGAAGACACGGGGGGTATGGAGTTCCAGAAGGTTTTCCACATCGGTCAGCACCTGGGGTGTGGCAGTTGCCGTCAGGGCGATTACCGGAGTATGTGGATGCAACTCCCGCAGTACGGCGCATTTCAAATAAGAAGGACGGAAATCGAACCCCCATTGGGAAATGCAATGGGCTTCATCTACGGCAATTAAGCATACCGGGAGTTCCTTCAGTCTGCTGAGGACCAATTCCTGTTGCAGGCGCTCCGGGGAGAGGTAGAGCAAATCGTATTTCCCAAAAACCACATTGTCGAGCAATCGAATCAGGTCTTCTTCTTTGAGTTTCCCCGATAGGCTCAGCGCCCTTATACCCCTCGATTTAAGATCTTCTACCTGGTCTTCCATGAGCGCAAGAAGGGGTGAAATCACGATACAAACACCGGGCTGTAGGAGTGCCGGAATCTGATAGCATAGGGATTTTCCGCCCCCTGTAGGCATCAGGGCCAGAACGTCAGATCCGTCCAGCACGGCCTGGATGATCTTAGCCTGAGACCCTCTGAACCCCTTATGTCCCCAATGGGTTTTAAGAACCTCCTGTGGAGTTTTGTTCTTCATAACGCGCTAACACTTCCAGTAGTTTGGTTACCCGCTCCTCTATGGTTCCGGGATTTAAGGCTTCCACCTGATAGCCAAATTTACGGTACACTGCTTCCAGGGATTCGTGAATTTCGCAAGCTTCTTCAAAACGCTCCAACCGTTCATTGTCCTGTCGGTATATGGCTTCCCACGGGGGGAGCAGCACGACCAAATCATAGCGCAGACGGCGACACGGCTCTGTGAATTCGACGTCATATCCCTGGTTGAAATAGTCCATATAGGCCAGAACGTCCGGAATTCCGCGGTCGTAAAATAAAGGGCTGACCTGCAATTGCCCTGCCTCTTCAAACTGTTTGATGCGCTCCTGGAGCAGCATGCGGTTGAAGGATAAAGGATCTTTTACAAAAGCCAGCGGATTGACCAGTGCCTGGGTTTCCTCTTGTTTTGCCTCCAGGGTCATTTCGCGGATTATTTCGTGAAAACAGAAATATCCCTGCCGCTCCAACTCCAGAATAAGTGCCGTTTTACCGGTTCCGGGCCCTCCTGTAATTACGGTACGTACACCCATACGATATATGCGCTGTTTCTTCAGGCAAAAGTACGGAATCTGCCCCGCATCTTTGCAGGTCCTATTCATTGGGGCAGGGAAGTTTATGATGAACCCCAAATGCCTGTCAAAGATTCAAAGGACGGAAAGGATTCATGTCAGAGACTTCCAATTCAATGAGATTGCAGTATCTTTGAAAAAAACAGGAATGGACAAAGAGTCTGAAGATTTTTACGCCCGTCTGAAGGAAGAACTCCTCAAAGGAACGGAGTGGCCTTCCACGTATCTCTATAAATTTATCGTGCCATCACAGTCCGATAAAATCGACAAAATCGAGTCGATTTTTGACAATACAGGAGCGGTCATCGAAACCAAGAAATCCAAAACGGGTAAATATACCAGCCTTTCGATTACTGTACATTTGGATAGCCCGGATGAGGTCATCGAAAAGTACATTGAAGTGGGGCACGTGGAAGGGGTCATCTCCCTTTAATATGGTAATCTCGTTTAATTTTGGTAAATTGCGCCCAAGGGATCTGAACCCTACGTTTTAAGTTAACCCACCTATCCTTCTCATTTGAATCTAGTAGAAAACCTCGAGTACAATACTGAAAGGCCTCATTTGCATATTCCGGAATACGGCCGTCATTTTCAGAAAATGGTAGATTATGCCCTGAGCATAGAAGACCGCGAAGAACGCAACCGTGTTTCCCAGGCCATTATCAGCCATATGGGAAATATGCAGCCCCACCTGAGGGACGTTCCTGATTTTCAGCACAAGCTTTGGGATCAACTTTTTATCATGTCCGATTTTAAACTGGACGTGGAATCTCCGTATCCCATACCGAGCAAAGAAGTGCTTCAACAACGCCCCGATGCTCTGGAATATCCGCAGAACTTTCCGAAATACCGTTTCTACGGGAACAATATTAAACGGATGATTGACGAGGCCGTCCAATGGGATAAAGGAGACAAACGCTCCGGCCTGGAATACGCGATCGCCAACCATATGAAAAAGTGTTACCTGAACTGGAACAAGGATATGGTAGACGATAAGACGATCTTCAATCATCTCTTTGAATTGAGCAATGGTGAGATTGATCTGGCTTCCAACGGAGAAAGTCTGACCGACAGCGGGCAATTCCTGAAACAACGCCCTGTACGTTCAAATCGCCCCCCATCCAATAAAAAGGGGCAACGAACCGTTCGTAGTAAAAAGCGGTATTAATTCATGGGAACATTTATTATTGAAGGAGGGCACCAACTCCATGGGGAAATAACTCCTCAGGGAGCGAAAAATGAGGCGCTGCAGATCCTCTGTGCAGTATTGCTCACCCCCGAAACGGTTACAATTCACAATATTCCGGATATTCTCGATGTCAATAAACTCATTGCCATCCTGGAAGATCTGGGGGTTAAAATCCAAAAAAAAGGCAAGGGCTCTTATACCTTTAAGGCAGATGACGTCAATCTGGATTATTTGCAATCTGAGGCCTACAAAAAAGATGGACGTGGCCTGAGAGGGTCTATAATGCTAGTCGGCCCTATGTTGGGAAGGTTTGGGCAGGGATTTATCCCCAAACCCGGTGGAGATAAAATCGGTCGCCGCCGCCTGGATACGCATTTCGAAGGATTTGTAAACCTGGGGGCGAAGTTCAGATACAATCGGGAAGAACACTTTTTTGGGGTTGAAGCCAATAAACTCAAAGGAGCTTACATGCTCCTGGACGAGGCCTCGGTGACCGGTACTGCAAATATTGTCATGGCGGCCGTCCTGGCGGAAGGGACTACCACCATTTACAATGCAGCCTGTGAGCCCTATTTACAGCAACTTTGTAAAATGCTCAATAAGATGGGTGCCCGTATTTCGGGAATCGGATCCAACCTCCTGACCATTGAAGGGGTGGAATCCCTGGGGGGAACCGAGCATCGTATGCTTCCGGATATGATCGAAATCGGGAGTTGGGTAGGACTTGCTGCGATGACCCAGAGCGAACTGACCATTAAAAATGTAAGTTGGGAAAATCTGGGCCTGATACCTTCTGTTTTTGGAAAGCTGGGAATTCGGCTGCAGCAGAAAGGGGACGATATACACATTCCCGCCCATTCCAAAGGGTATGAAATTCAAAACTTTATAGACGGTTCCATCTTAACTATTGCCGATGCCCCGTGGCCAGGCCTTACGCCAGATCTGTTGAGTATTATTTTGGTGGTGGCTACCCAGGCCCGTGGAGAAGTCCTCATCCATCAAAAAATGTTTGAGAGCCGCCTCTTTTTCGTCGATAAATTACTCGATATGGGTGCGAAGATTATTTTGTGTGACCCGCACCGTGCCACAGTAATCGGACACGATTTTAAATCTACCCTGAAGGCGACCACCATGGTGTCTCCGGATATACGTGCAGGGGTTTCTTTGCTGATCGCAGCCCTTTCGGCCAAAGGTACTTCCACCATTCACAACATAGAGCAGATCGACCGGGGGTATGAAGCTATAGATACCCGTTTAAAGGCTATCGGGGCGCATATTACCCGCGTCTGATAAATTACCCGTACGAAACCGCTCACAACAAATAAGTAGGTGAAAAAGTCTAGGATTCAATGGGTTTCAGGGATATGCGCTGCTCTTGCGCTCATATCACTGTTGTTTTTCCCTCAGGTCCTGTTAATCCCATTATTGGACCAACCTTATTTGCCATTTGGAACCCTTCTGACCTGGGTGGGGTATATTGGTTTGTCAGTATTCTTTTTCATGAGCTCCAAAGGACTCGCCCATCCGGAGCACCCCTTACTTTTAGTACTTCGAAAATTATTTCTCTTAACCCTATTGCTGTCCTTGCTGTGGGGACCAGTGATGTATTTGCTATCAGGGAATTTCGCAGGAAATTTTGAAAATAAGGAAGCCTTCCGGGGAAGCCAAAGAGCTTCTGTAGCCTACTGGACACTGAATTATGCCCTGGCCTTCCTTCCTGTGGGGCTTTGGTTCTTACAGGCTGTATTTACATTCTTTTGGAGTAAGGCATCGGGGTCGGGTAAAAAATAGATCTATGGTTCGATGATTTTTCCATCGGGATATTGGGCAAACCGCCCTTTCTCCCTTGGGTGTACATGGTCCGGATAGGGCCAGGGCCAACCTCCGAAACGCGTGAGTTGGTATTCCTCCATGGCTTGCTGAATCTCCTCGGAACGGTTCATGACAAAAGGTCCGTATTTCGCTACAGGTTCTGCAATGGGCTTTCCTTCCAGCCATAAAAACCGCGCCTTTTCGCCTCCGTTTTTAAGGGATACTTCCTCCGAGGGGAGACCGGCCCCATATCCGGATGGCAGTGGCTGATCGGCAACGCTCAGTTTGTCGCCTTCCAAAATAAAAATTCTTCTTTTGCTCCCTTTCCCTGAAGCCGGAAGGACGAAACGGCCTCCGGCCTCCAGACTGACCAGGGCGATGACTACCCCGTTTTCGGGATCCCTGGCCCAGGAATCCGGGGGAGGTGCAGGCGCATTTTTCCCGGAAAAAGACCCGGAAATTAAACTCATCTCCCAGCCATCCCCTTTAATCCGGGGAATATCTTCCTTCCAAAGCATTTTAAAATGGGGTGGTACGAATTTTCCGGAAGCCGGCAGGTTGAGCCAGATTTGAAATAACTCCAGGGTGTTGGGACCTTCCGGATTCAATAGGGGAAACATTTCTGAGTGTTGAACACCGCTGCCGGCCGTCATCCATTGTACGTCTCCATTGCCAAATCGGGCAGAAGCGCCCAGGGAGTCTGAATGATCGCAAAACCCCTTTGTGACGATGGTAATGGTTTCAAAGCCCCTGTGGGGATGGGAGGGAAAGCCGGGGATGGTCGTCCCGTGGTACATCCTCCAGCCGTCTTTAATTTCAAAGTCATTTCCCAGGGCGCGACCCTCGAGGGAGGCCTTCGGACCCATTTCCGAATTGCCTTCAGGGTAGTAATCCAAATGATGGACACAGAATAAATATGGATCTTCCGTTTCCCATGGAAAACCCAGCGGAAATTTTTCTATTGAAGCAGAACTCATAGGGGTGATGTTTAGGACTTTAATGTGGTGCGTTATTGATTTCTATCCAATTGTTTTCCGGATCTTTCAGGTAAATCTGTTGAACCCCATCCGCGCGCAGGGTAACCGCCCCGGGCGTTCCAGGCCAGTCCCAGTACGGAATTTGCAGCTTTTCTAAATGCGCGATAAATGCCTTCAGATCGGGGGTAGAGAGGCAAAGGTGTTCGCTTTTCCGGTTCTCCTCTGGTACGGCATCCTTTCGAATAAGGTGAAGTTGTGTATTCCCCTGAATCACAAACCAACGAAAACCTTCAGGTTCTGAGGGATGCGGGATTTCCTTTAGCTGTAGGGTCTCTGCATAATAGTCTCCTACGGATTTCAGGTCATGAACTTCCAGG
>CAKZOC010000182.1 GCA_937136025.1 uncultured Bacteroidota bacterium | reverse complement strand
TCCGGGTCAGCTTCATCAGCCAGGTTTTGGCGGGCGCCCCTCCCTTGCCTATCTGCGATCTTTGCAGGCGAAAGCCCCTTTCGATCAGCCTCCTGGGTAGTAGGGACCTCCATAACCCCTGAACTTTCCGGAGAGCGATCCTGCTTTTCCCTATGAGCCTCAATACAGGAAATACCACTGATTAAAAGCACCCAAAAGGCTAACTTTATTTTACGCAACTTGCATTCTTTTTTGCCGTAACTCCACGAAAATACACAATTTGGAAGCAGCCCGAAACCCCCTTATGCCGCCCATCCGGCCAAAAGGACCTATATTAGTCCATGCGCAACTTCCTTTTTATCCTACTTATTTTTATTCCCCTGGGGCTTTGGGCCCAGTCACCCTGGTTGACCGGCTTCAAAAAGCCGGCTGAAAACCCTATTCTTCAGGCAAATTCCGACTTTCAATTCTTCTGCCCCGTGCGCAAGGATTCTGTCTCCTGGCAACGGGCTGACGTTTTTAATCCCGGGGCTGTGGTGCGCAACGATACTATTTTTGTTTTTTTCAGGGCAGAAGACAATCCGAAGGCGAAACTGGGGGAGCGAACCTCCCGGATCGGATTGGCCTGGAGCACAGACGGCCTTCATTTTAATCGATATCCGCATCCTGTGCTGTACCCGGACCAGGACGCTTATTTAAAATGGGAATACCCGGGAGGCGTTGAAGACCCCAGGGTGGTGGAGCTGGAAAACGGGACGTACCTCATGCTCTACACCGGCTGGAACAACGAAACGGCGCGTTTGTGCAGTGCGGTTTCGAGCGATCTTATTCATTGGAAAAAACAAGGTCCGGTCTTTGAATTTGCGCACGGGGGGGAATACCTCGATAGCTGGAGTAAATCCGGAGCAGTAGTTACCGAGATTAAAAACGGACGCCTGATCGCCAAAAAAATCAATGGAGCCTATCAGATGTATTGGGGAGAACTCTTTGTAAATCTGGCCACCTCAACAGATGGAAATGACTGGACCCCCCACTTGACCGATGAGAAGGAGCTTTTACCCGTTTTTACCCCAACCCTTAATGATTTCGACAGTCATTTGGTAGAACCGGGACCTCCTGCCCTTTATACCGAAGCGGGGATTCTACTGATCTATAATGGGAAGAACCTCAGCGGGGAGGGATCAGGAAAGAGTACGCCGGAAGGAACGTATTGCGGGGGTCAGGTCCTTTTTGACAAAGCGCAACCCGAAAAATTTATAGCGCGTCTCAGTACCCCATTTATCTGTCCGTCCCTGCCCCACGAAGTGAGCGGCCAATACGAGGCAGGCACTACTTTCGCGGAAGGTCTGGTGCTCTATAAAGACAAGTGGTTCCTCTATTACGGTACTGCGGATTCCATGGTGGGTGTGGCCGTACGGCCCGCAGAATAAATACCCGGGGCGTGCTGGCAAACCGCTTCTACATGCCGATCAGGTCAGCAGGTTTCCATCTTCATCCCATTCGGCAATTACCCCTCTTTGACTCTGATCCACACATTTTTCAAGCCATTCCGGCTCATAGGCCAGGCCGTGTTTATCCAAAACATCTTGTGGTACTCCATCCCAGACATTGGGCATGTTTCCTTTATAACCCAAATCCTCAATCCCTGCTTTGGAGGTGTAATATCCACACACGGTGAGGTTGCGGACCAGATTAAAAAACTGAATTTCCAGGGGGTGTTCGTCCATAGGCACTTTGGCGTCGTAATAGGCAATCCCATCCAGCAGGCTCTTTTGCTGAGCTTCCGGAGTACTTTTAAATTCCATGCCGAACTCCGTATTGCTCTTGTGATCCAGCCACATAAGCCCCCCTCTTAAGGTGGGTTGGAAATCCGGATAGTCCTTGGCCATAAATTCTATAAAATCGGGTACCCCTGCATCCAATGGGCCACCGAACTTTTCATCGGGGGGCAATATAAGTTCTGCAAGCACCTCTATGGTTTCTCTTTCGTGGGGATTTAAAAAGGTTTCAGCATTTAATTTTTCGAGGGCCTCCAGCTCTTCGGGAACTCTGCCATACCCAAAACCGGTTTTTGCACCCAGTTGTTCAGCGGCCTCTGCGGCCTCCCGTGTCGTGCACCCATGCACCGCAAGGCCTCCGGCAACGGTGCCCAGAAGGATATTTTTTAAACTCGATCTCCTGTCCATTTCAGATATTTTGTTGTTTGAGTTGTTCTACAATATACTCCGAAGCCCTCATGGAAAGAGCCAGAATCGTCCAGGTACAATTCTTATCCGCCTGAGAAACAAAAGGTCCGGCGTCGGCGATAAAAACATTGTCTGCATCGTGCAATTGCTGATAGCGATTGGTTACGGAAGTGGCCGGATCGTCACCCATGCGTGTAGTACCCACCTCGTGAATGATACGACCCGGGGTTTCAAGCCCATAATCCCGTTCAGCCCCGGGTGTGCTTCCCAGCGGCTCCCCACCCATCTGATGGATAATTTCCTCAAAGGTCATCTGCATATGTTTGGCCTGATTGCGCTCATAGTCCGACCAGTTGTAATGAAAACGCAGAACGGGTATTCCAAATTCATCGACGGTAGTCGGGTCTATTTCACAATAATTGTCCTTGCGGGCAATCGATTCTCCGCGACCCCCAAAACCCATCACTGCTCCGTAATACTTCTTGACGTCTTTGCGCAGCTGGTCTCCGTACCCCCCGGTTTTCAAACCAAAAAAGGAGTTAAACTCGTTTGGGTTAAAACCGAAACCGTAGTTGGGCATTCCGATCCCTCCCCAGACTTCGATATGGTAGCCCCTCGGAAAGTCGAGATCTTTATTGTCGAGCCACCAGGGGGAATATACATGCATCCCTCCTACTCCATCTTCATTGTAAAGCTCACGGTTCATCAGGGCGGGTATAAAAGCCGCCCGACTACTCCCGGTGGAATCGTGCAGGTATTTACCCACCAGATCGCTGCTGTTCCCCAGTCCATTGGGATGTTGTGCACTTTTGGAATTCAGCAGAATGCGTGCGGAACTACAGGCAGAAGCAGCGAGGATGACTACCTTTCCCCTGAGTTGATATTCTTTGCGGTCTTCCTTGTTGATATAGGAAACTCCAGTCGCTTTTCCCTCCTGGTCCGTGGTCACTTCCCGGACCATTGAATTTACAAAAAGGTCTACCTGACCCCTGCTTTTCTGCGCTGGAAAAATCAGGCAGGTGCCCGCTGAGAAATCGGCATAGACCTGACACGCTCTCGAGCACTGCCCGCAATAAAAGCAGACACCCCGCTCATTGTTGATTTTTTTGGTCAGCATGGAAAGGCGGGAAGGAAAAACCGGCACCCCGGCTTTTCGGGCTCCTTTAATGTAATACAGCTCGTGCAGGCGCGGCTTGGGCGGAGGCAGGAAAAAGCCATCGGGGTCATTGGGCAGGTTTTCCTTACTTCCGAAAACCCCCAGAAGTTTATCTACCCTGTCGTAATAAGGCTTAATATCTTCATACCCAATGGGCCAGTTCTCACCCAGGCCATCGACGTCCTTATGCTTGAAATCCTTAGGTCCGAACCGAAGTGAAATCCGACCCCAATGATTGGTTCTGCCTCCGAGCATCTGGGAGCGAAACCAGTCAAAACGGGTCCCGTTTTTCTGGGTATAGGGCTGTCCCTTGATTTCCCAGCCCCCGTAAGCGGCGTCAAAATCCCCAAAGGGACGGACTGTGGCAGCACCCCGGCGGGGGGATTCATAAGGCCATTTCAACTGGGTTTGATGTTCGGGAAGGGCGGGATCAAAAAAAGGACCGGCCTCTACCACGGCCACTTTAAGACCGGCATCTGCGAGTACTTTTGTGGCCATTCCTCCTCCGGCACCGGATCCTACGATGATCGCATCGTATACGGTGGGTTGTTCTTTAATCTGCATGAATAAAAATCTATATCTCTCTAAAGATACAAGGTGAGGGGGTAAAAGTCAGCGCGAGCAAACCCAAATTTATTCACAACATAGGATCGGAATATAAATCAACCCCACTCCACGTGTCAGGGGAAAATAAAAGCAGGGCCGGACTGCAACTGGGTAAGGGCCTCATCGACAGTGCTCACGGGAAGGCGACAGGTGTGATCCTGACATACAAAAATCCGGGTAGTACCGGGGTCAAACCGACTTTCAAAAAGAGGTAAGTCTGTAGGAGCATCCGCAGCCACAAGCAGCACATCAGGGTGAAACGGCTGCGCCATTTGAGCCCGCATTTCCCGCGCCTGTGGTCCTGCAATGGCCACTTCAAAGTAAGGATGCTGTTGTCGGAGCAGGAGCTGCCCCCATCCGGCGTAATTCTCCGGCATCTGAAAAAACCGGTCTTTAAGGGCACTCACCATGCCCCTGCTCTTTTCCAGGTATTCCGGCCGGTAATAAAAGTGACCCAATTCAAACAAAAGACCCGCCACCACAGTGTTGGGCGAAGGCATGACGCCATCGTCTGTTTTGATGATCTTGGCGACCAAACCCGTATGTTCCCGATACCGGTAAAGGGAGGAATCCTCCTCCGAATAGCGGCTCTGAATCTCAGTCAGCAGGGTTTCCGCATCGGTGAGATAGATCGTATCAGAAGTTATCTGATACAATCTGAAAGCGGCCCTCGCCAGATAGGCATAGTCCTCCAGAAAACCCTGTGAACGTATATCTCCCGGCTTATAGCTATGCCGGAGGTCCCCATCGTCGTAGCTGTGCCTTTTTAAAAACGCGTATAAGCTCCGGGCCTCATCCAGATACTTCACGTCTCCGAAGGCATCAAAGGCATCCGCCAAACCAATGATTAGCAAGGCATTCCAGGAAGTGATGATTTTATCGTCAACGCCCGGAAAAACCCGCTCGGAACGCTTTTGCATAAGCTGGTTTTGCCATTTCGCTTTCAAACGGCTCAATTGGCCGGGTTCGAGCTTCTGCGATTTTGCAAATTCCATATCCGAGGCCCTTCTGTAGGGGACATAGAAATCGGATTCCCAGACCATTTCCGGAACAATTCCGTAATACCTGCTGAAAAGCTCGTATTCACTTCCCAGAACGCTTTGCAATTCTTCAGATTTCCAGCGATAAAATTTACCCTCTTCCCCCTCGCTATCGGCGTCCAAAGCGGAGTAAAAACCCCCTTCAGGCGCCTTCATATCCCGAATGAGAAAAGACAGGATTTGTTCAGCTACGGCCTTATACTCCTGATCGGAAAACAACTGATATCCCTTGCTGTAAATGCTCAGAAGCTGGGCATTGTCGTAAAGCATTTTTTCAAAGTGGGGTACATGCCATCGGGTATCCGTGCTATATCGAAAAAAACCCCCTCCTACCTGATCAAAAATACCGCCAAGTGCCATACGGTCGAGCGTGGTTTTCGCATGATCCCTGGATTTCTGATCGCCTGACAGGTGTGAGTAGGTCATTAAAAACGAGAGATCACAGGGAAGCATAAACTTCTGAACACCTGCATTCCCCCCCCATTGAACGTCCCATCTGGACTGCCATAGGGACACCGCATCCTCTACGGCTCTTGGGTTCTGATCCGATTCTTCCCCGGTTTCAGGGATGATATTTACTTCCTGAATTCCCTGAGCAACCCGATCTGCATACTCTGAGAGCCCTTGCGGATCGCTTTCGTATCGCTGCTGTACCTCACTTAACACACGAAGCCACCGCTCCCGGGTATGATATGTACCTCCGTAAATGGGCTTCCCGTTCGGAAGGACAATTACATTCAGGGGCCATCCGCCTGAGCCGGTCATCAATTGAACCGCCGTCATATAAACCTGATCCACATCCGGCCGTTCTTCCCGGTCCACCTTAATGCTGATAAAATTTTCATTCATAAAAGCGGCCACCGAGTCATTCTCAAAAGTCTCCTTCTCCATAACATGACACCAGTGACAAGAGGAATATCCAATGCTGATCAGCACCAGCTTGCCTTGCTTTTCAGCCTTATCGAAAATCGATTCATCCCAGGGCTTCCAATGCACCGGATTGGACGCGTGTTGTTGCAAATACGGACTCGTTTCAGCCCCAAGCGCATTTCCGTCGACCGTGTCCTTTTGAGGTTCTCCGCAAGAAGAAACCATCAGGAGTGACACAAGACTGCACGCCAAAAAGATACGAGGGCATTTTATCATGAAGTCCGCTTTTTTTTTAGTTGTGCCAAAAATACAAATCCCACCCGATTAAACGTTGTTTGGATGAAGTTGGTAACCCGAAAGGAACCCTTTTTTAAGTGTCGCGGGACAGGTCCATCGCCAATAGGGCTATTTGGAATGCTCCAGAAACCAGGTGTATAAATCTTCTTCCAGATAGGCCTTTTCCCAGGAATTATGCCCTACGCCTTTATAAGCGGTCAGTTGAACATCATAGCCCATCTCCTGGAGTTTTCGAACCATTTCTTCGGATTCCGAAAAAGGAATGACCGGATCTTCAGTTCCGTGGAAGACGCGGATGGGCATGGATTTATCAACCCAGTGGGCATAGGGTAAAGGAGTCATTCCACAAACCACCGCCATAGCGGCAAAAGTCTCCGGATACTGGGTGGCGATTTCCCAACAGGCATTGCCCCCCCGACTCAACCCCGTCAGATATAACCGATCCATATCTACACGGTGTTCTTCGGTAACACTCTCCAGAAGCTTCATCACGGCCCGCACATTCCACCATTTTTGTTTATGGGGGTTCTGGGGTGCCAGAATCAGGAATGGAAATTCCTTCCCCTCTGCCAGAAGCTTTGGCGGACCATTCTTATTGAGTAAATCCAGTGCTCCTCCAGATTCCCCGCCCCCATGCAGAAATAGCAACAGCGGAAATTTAGCGTCGGAAGACTGCTCGTACCCCGGGGGAAAGTAGAGGTAGTACTCCAGGGTTTCTGAGACCAGAACCTCCCTCCGACCGGACTCCAGTCTGGATTGGGCAGAACAGGCCGAAATACATACAGCAAGAAGCAATAGACTCATCAGAGGTTTGTAGTTCGCCATGTTTGCCTGATTTTTTGCGCATTGATCCGCAAGCGCTTCCAAAGATATTCATTCGGCACGAATGTCATTTTAACAAACCGTATCGGATGGGGCATCGATCCGATCAGGGGGCAGCGCTTCATTTCCCTTGAGATCGTTCACATTTTATTAACACCAGATACAAATCTAAACCTGTAATTTCGCTTTTATGCAAAAAAGTGTAAAGCGTCTCTTTACGGCTGTATTCTTGCTAGGCCTTTTTCTGGGTTCTAAAGGCATTGAATTCCATGCACTTTCGCATGCAGAGGATACCGATCAGGTCACCTGTGAATGGTGTGATTTTGCCCTGGTATTGCAGAGCACGCCCTTTGAGCCCGCCCCTGAATGGGAGCTGGTTTTCGTCCCTTCTGCACCAACACAAAATCAAACGCTTACCGGTTATCTTACCACGCCACAGGACCGATTGGCCTGGGAGCCCCTCTTTGGGCGTCCCCCTCCCACACTCTGATTCCTTCAGAAGTTTCAATACAGGGCCCCAGCCTTTTTGGAGCCTATTATTCCGATAGTTTCCTTTTTATGAGAACTCTTTTAGCAATCGTGCTAAGTTTATTTGTTTACCATGTCTCAAACGGGCAGCAATGCCAGGAGGCCCTCTATGGTCAGGTACTGGATTTCCACGACCAGACGCCCCTTGTTGGAGCCACCGTGCACATCCTGGAACTGGATAAGGCGGTACTGACCGATTTTGAAGGTCGCTTTCGTATTGAGGACATTTGCCATGGCACGTACGAAGTAGAAGTTTCGCACAGACTTTGTCGCACCTTGATTTTTGAGGTTGAAATTTTGGGCAATACGCAGCGGGATTTTCAAATGGAACACCATCTGGAGGAATTGGAAGAAGTTCAGGTAGTAGGCGACCTGCTTCCCGATGTTTCCAATACCGCGCAGGAACAAAGGCTCTCTACGCAAACTTTAGAGAATTACAGCAGCGGCACCCTCGGGGATGCCCTTCGTGAAATTAGTGGGGTTTCCACCCTGAAAACAGGAAGCAATATCGTAAAACCTGCGATCAACGGGCTCACCGGGAGCCGGGTTCTTATCCTCAATGACGGGGTCCGTATGCAGGATATGGAATGGGGCGATGAACACGCTCCAAATCTGGACATCAATGCTGCTGACCAGGTTTCGGTGATCAAAGGTCCCGCCGCCCTGAAGTATGCCGGAGACGCTATTGGCGGCCTCGTGGTGATTGAACGGGAGCGGGTGGCTATTGCCGATTCCCTCTTCGGTAAAACACTGATGACCCTGATGTCCAATGGTTGGGGTGGAAATGTAAGCACTGAGATCACACGTACTTTTGAGAGTGGCTGGTATCTGAACGGCCAGGCCTCCTTTAAGCGTTTGGGCGACCGGGAAGCTCCGGATTATGTCCTTTCTAATACCGGGATGCAGGACCTCGGCCTCTCCTTCCATGCGGGCAAGCGCCTGATCAATCAGGGATGGGATTTTGACTACTCCTACTACCAGGCGGATATTGCCATATTGCGCGCCTCGCATATTGGAAATGTAGACGACCTGATCGAGAGCATCAATTCCGGGACGCCCTCGGTCATTGAACCCTTTACGTATGAACTCGGAGTGCCCCGGCAGGAAGTGGCACACCACCTGGGAAAATTCAATTACTATCTGAGGATAAAAGGCGTGGGGAAATGGACAGCCCAGTACGATTTTCAAAATAACCGCCGGTTTGAATACGATGTTCGGGTCGGTGCTGACCGGGACAAGCCCGCTATAGATCTGGAACTCACCACACATACCGTGATGACTGATTTTACATGGGATGCCTCTTCAAATCTTGAGGTTCAGGCCGGTGTTCTCGGAAGATATCAGAATAACTTTGCCAATCCGGATACCGGAGTGCGCAGATTGATCCCCGACTACGATAAATACGATTTCGGTGCCTTTCTCATCGGCGAATATCGCTTAAAGGAAAACTGGCTTTTTGAGGCGGGCATCCGATACGATTACAACCGCATTGATGCCCTTAAATTCTACCGGACTTCCCGATGGGAGGAGCGCGGTTACGACGAGGACTTTCCCGAATTTGTGGTAGAGGATCTGGGAACGCAGTTGCTGACCAATCCTGTTTTTGAATTCCATAACTTTTCGGCATCTACGGGTATGCGCGTCATCCTGGATGCCGATTCGGAAATTCGGGCCAATTATGCCCTGGGCCAACGTCCGCCCAACCCTTCGGAACTCTTTAGCGACGGCTTGCACCATTCGGCAGCGCGCATTGAATTGGGGGACTTGCGCATCGATACAGAAACCTCTCACCGGATTTCAGTCGCGTACAACCGCAGCGGGGAGCGCTGGGGCATTACCCTGGAGCCTTATCTGAATTATATCCGGGATTTTATTCTCCTGGAACCCACCGGAGCCGAGTTTACTATTAGAGGTGCCTTTCCGGTATGGAGCTATCGACAAACCGATGCCCGTCTGGCTGGCGTGGATCTGTCGGGATATTACCAATGGAGTCCGCAATGGCAATCCCGACATCATTTTTCACTCACTAAGGGGAATGATCTGGATCAGGACGAGCCCCTGATCAATATCCCTGCGCCCATCACCCGAAATTCCGTTGCCTTCCAAAAAGCGGAGTGGCACCAATTTGAAGTAAGCCTGGAAGGCACCTATGTCTTTCGTCAAAACGAAGCACCGCCAAATATTTTCGTCTTTTCTCCGTCACAACAGGAACTCGTAGAACTCGATATCAATACCCCGCCCCCCGCCTATTTTTTAATGGCACTGCGGGCCGGTATGGCCTTTTCCCTCTCAGAAACCCTGGTTTTAAACACCGGTATCGCTGTGGAAAATCTGGCCAATACGAACTACAGAGAGTACCTGAACCGCAACCGTTATTTTGCGGACGACATGGGGCGGAACATCATTTTACAATTAAAACTCTATTATTAATCCACTCAAATATTGTACTTCTATGAAAACGATTCAATTCCTATCACTCTTTGCCCTCTCGGGCCTGGTACTCACTTCCTGCTCGGACGATGATCCGGAGCCGGTAAATGAAGAAGAGGTCATCACCACCATGACCATAAACCTGGTTCCCCAGGGCGGGGGCACCGCAGTCCAGCTCCAATCCAGAGATTTGGACGGGGATGGACCCGAACCACCCGTAATTACCGTTTCCGGAAATTTTAGTGCACGTACGGTCTATGACGGCCGCATCGTCTTGCTCAATGAAACCGAGACGCCGCCGGAGAACATCACCGTGGAGGTCGAGGAGGAAGCAGACGAGCACCAGTTTTTCTATACCATCGGGGCGAGTCTTTCGGCCCAGACCGAATATTCAAATGTAGATGGTAATGGAAACCCACTGGGCACTCAATTCACCTTTTCCGCCGGAGATGAAAGTACAGGCCAGATCACCTTTACCCTGCGCCATGATCTTAAAAAGCCCAATGATGGTACCCTTGCCGATGCCGGGGGCGAAACCGACATCGCTCAGACCTTTGATGTTGCCATTGAGTAGCCCTGGAGGGAGGTTGCACCAATCTTCTTATTGAATTCTTTAGCCCGCCAGGATTGGCGGGCTTTTTTTGACCCCAGTTTCCGGAGCCAAAACCCTGGAATTCGAATGAAACGCCGTATAGCCCTTGCGCAATAAGCCATACCTCTGCATTCTTTAAGAAGGAAATTAAGGTGCCCTTGAAAAAGGATGCCTCTGTTTAGTCTACCGTAAAACGAAAGACCTCCGAGGTAGATTCATTTCCCCTTTCGTCCCTGGTTATGATTTGCCAATAATAGGTGCCTGATTCCACAGGTACTCCACCGATTTGAGAATCAGCCAAACGGGCACTAAAAAGGGGTGGCGGATTGACGTTTCCAAAGTACACGTCGTATTCAATGATATCATTATCCAGATCATCGGACTCCCATATGAGGTTTACCGACTCCTGGCTGTTTGGAAATGCCTGCCCGTTGCCAGGGGCTATATTCCTAGCGGGAAAAGGTATATAGGATGTACTTCCAGGGCCGGCATTGAAAAAAACAAAGACCTCGCTCTCTGAGGTTTCCCGGGAACCGGTCAGTGTAGTGGTTATCAACCACCGATATGGGGTGGCTTTCTGAAGGACGATCGGGATGGACTCCGTATCGGTTTCAAATGTTTGTATATCCGAATTACTCAGGTTGATTAAGGTAAGAATATACCCGTCCCCAACGTTCGCTTCAGACCATTCAAATATCACCTCACTCTCCGTATCTGATAAAGAAACACCCGTAGTACATTCTGACACATCTTCCGGAAAAATAAGAGATACTGTACTGGGTTGAATACCTGAACTTAAATCCAGAGCCACATCCAGATCGGGGTCGCAACTCCAAAGGACCAGTAAGGCCAGGCCTAATAAAAAAGAGTGTGGCTTCATTTCTTGACGAGTTTGATGACCTGTTCAAATTCATCACTTCGGATGACAAGATAATAAATCCCACTGGGGTTTGAGGTCAATTCCATTAAGGTACGGCCTCCCCTTGCGGTAGATTTCGAAACCAGTTGACCTGCCACAGTATACACGGAAATATCGAACTTCTGATCCGAACTTCCCGGCATGTCCAGGGTAAATCGCTGTGCGAATGGATTCGGCGAAACACTGGCGCTTCTTTCTGTTCTGATGACTGTTTCAAAAACACCCTGACAAAGTTTATCTGTGGAAACTTCCAGGGTATTCACTTTATTCTCTAAGGCCAGGGTAACTTCTGAAGCGGTCGTCGTGAAAGTGAAGTCGTTAAGGGTGATCGTATAGGTCTCTCCTCCACCTAAGCTCAGATTGACACTGGCCTGCAAGGCATTCACTGTGGCGTCGACTTCGAGGGAATCCGGTTGGTCAATAATTCCCAAAAAGCACCGGGAATTCCCAATACCCGTACCCGAAATACATAGTTCATATTGTCCGGGTTGCAAACCTTCCAGCAGTACATTGGTGGTAAACGTTCGGGTTATTGAGTAGTCTGAATCCAATCCCGTAACCGTAACTTCATAGGTTCCGCTGACGGCAGAAATGATCTCGAATACCCCATCATTGGCCTCCCGGCAGCTCAGTCCTGTACTCTGGATAGTGAATTGTTCGATACTGGAGTTTATCGGACATCCATTGGCATCTACCTCACTACCTGTAGGGGTATTCGGACAAATATCTTCGGAGTCGGGAACACCGTCCCCATCCGAATCCGGGTTGGAATCCACCGGACAACCCTCAGCATCCACTTCTGTATTGGCAGGGGTATTGGGACAGGAATCGCGGTCATCAGTAACCCCGTCGTTGTCTGTATCCCGCTGAGACGCCGCGCATCCGTTGGCATCCACTGTGGATCCGGCTGGAGTATTTGGACATAAATCCCGGGCATCAGTAACCCCGTCATTGTCTGTATCCCGCTGGGAAGGCGCGCATCCGTTGGCATCTACCGTAGCCCCTGCAGGAGTATTTGGACAGGCATCGCGGTCATCAGTAACCCCGTCGTTGTCTGTATCCCGCTGGGAAGGTGCACATCCGTTGGCATCTACTGTGGCCCC
>CAKZOC010000181.1 GCA_937136025.1 uncultured Bacteroidota bacterium | reverse complement strand
ATACTGCACAAAGTCTCTTCTTTTCATTTGTTTCGGTTTATATGTGTTTGATTGGCCATTTAGAATTGACCGGTTAGTGGTCTATCTGCAATACCTTCAGGTGATTTTGGATTCGAAGATAGGACGCAAGCCTCACTAGCTTGATACAAGAATGGCCTAAAAATAAAAAGGGTAAGGTACTTAAAATGTTAATCAAAACTTAAAGAATTGGCCAGGCGCTAGTTTTAACACAATCTGAAGGGTATAGCACCCTCCCCGGAATAGCGGACGGAACCTTTCCCAGATGCCCCGTAAAAGATAAGCACAAAGTGGAGCACGGGCGAGAGCGGGGTAATCCGGTCATCCCAACCAAAAAACCCAGGCCATTTTTTGGCTGATTTTTTTCATCGCTCGTCCGATTCCTGATATTAACCCCGACCCGCTAATACTTCCTCAATCCTGAGAAGTTCTTCCTCCCCGAACCCCGGGTTTTCCAAAGCTGACAGGGAGTCTTCTAATTGTTCGGGCCGGCTGACCCCGAGCAGGACGGAAGTGACCCGGGGATCCCGCTTGACCCAGCATAGCGCCATTTGCGCAAGGGATTGTCCTCTTTCCGCGGCTATCGCATTGAGCTGAGCTACAAGATTTAACTTTTCTGCTGTTATTTGATCCGCCTCCAGTGCCCCGTTTCCCCTGCCGGAGGCAGCCCGCGAGACCTTGGGGATTCCCTTTAGATACTTATTGGTCAGAAGGCCCTGTTCCAGAGGGGAAAAGACGATACAGCCCACCCCTTCATCGCCGAGCACCTCAAGCAATCCATCCTCTATCCAACGATCGAACATGGAATACCTCGGTTGATGGATCAGGCAGGGGGTGCCGAGCTCCTTCAATACCCTTAAGGCCTGGCGGGTCTCTTCCGCATTATAACTGGAAATCCCCACATACAGGGCCTTACCCTGACGAACCATCAGGTCCAGGGTGCCCATGGTTTCCTCCAGAGGGGTGTCCGGGTCCGGACGGTGGTGATAGAATATGTCCACATAATCCAAACCCATCCGCATCAGGCTTTGGTCCAGGCTGGCCATCAGGTATTTCTTGGATCCGTGGTCACCGTATGGACCCTCCCACATCTGCCATCCTGCCTTGGTGCTCACGATAATTTCATCCCGGTGGGAAGCGAGATCGCTTTTAAGCATTTTTCCGAAAGTGGTCTCAGCGGAACCTGGGGGCGGGCCATAGTTGTTGGCCAGATCAAAATGTGTAATGCCTGCGTCGAATGCCTTCCGAATGATTGACCGCCCATTTTCATAGTTGTCTATCTCCCCGAAATTATGCCACAGGCCCAGAGAAAAGGCGGGCAATAACAACCCGCTTTGACCACATCGGTTATACCTCATGGTATTGTATCTGTTGGGCGATGCCTGATAGTTCATTTTTCTAAATATAGTAAGGTAGGTTTATAAATGCTTTTTAATTCAGTGGTCACCCATTCAATCGCTTTGTCAAATTCCTCGTCTAAAGGGGTGTAGAAAAAGTATTTCAAGATATGGTTTTTAAGGTTTAGAGATACTCCCTACTAATCTGCGACAGTCACTGGGATGAGTTTTGGTTTAACCCTAAATGTCGGTAATTCTATCCTGTCTGGCAATCCGGGATCTGGGTTACAGTAGAATAAGCTGATAAAGGGCAGCACGAACATTATTCATTGTTTTCAGTAATTTTCTCTGATTGGATGTATATGAGTAACTTTCCAACTGTTTTAAATTTGTCAGGGGAAACCGTGGAAATATGAAAGGAAAGAATTGCGTGGTTACCGGGGGGAATTCCGGGATTGGGTATGAAACGGCTCGCGCCCTGGCTCAGGCAGGGGCCAACGTGAAGATCGTGAGTCGGAACCCCGAAAAGGCTGAAGCGGCTGTTAAATCGATCCGGGCCAAGGCACCGGATACGCATATCGACTACGTCCTGGCCGATCTGAGCGCTCAGAAAAATATTTATAACGCAGCCCAGGATGTCTTGAAAGATTTTAACACTATTGATATTCTGGTCAATAATGCGGGAGCCTGGTTCTCAAAACTGGAACTTACCGAAGATGGCGTCGAACGACAGTTTGCGGTCAATCACCTGGCGTATTTCCTGTTCACCAAAGAGTTAATGGGCGGGCTTGCAGCCTCGGATGACGGGCGCATTATTTGTGTAGGATCCGATTCGCATTTTCACGGCAAGATTCACTTTAACGATGTTTCCCTCCGCTCCAACTACCACGGACTCCGGGCCTACGCCCAATCCAAGCTGGCCAATGTGATGTTTGTCTATGAACTGGACAGAAGATTAAAAGAAAAACGCCTCGAGAACATCGATGTCAATTGTGTGCAGCCGGGGCGGGTCAACACGGATATTGGATTGAAACACACGATTTCTTTTCACTCTTTGGCCTGGAGAATCCGGAGATTAGGGGGCTTGAGCCCTGCGGCAGGAGCTGCCACTTCTATTTACCTCGCCACCGAAAATGAAGTACAGGGACTCAGCGGAAAATACTGGGATAAATGCCGGCCGAAGCCCTCTTCTCCGGGTTCCTATATTGAGGAAGATGCCCGAAGACTCTGGGAAATTTCCGAATCCCTGTGCGGAATAGAGGATTACTTTGAAGGACTCTCTTCTGTATAGGACCGGAACATCTTTTCCAGGATTCGCATTTTAAGGGGCATGGGCAGCATCCGGTGGAACCTGTTAATCCAGCGGTTCATTCTTCCCGGATGAATAATCAACCGACCCTCGAGCAAATACTTTACAGCATACTTAGCTACCTGGTCCGGGTATAGCGCCAACATTTGGCCTTTCTTACCCTGGGTCTCCAGGCGTTTGAGGCCTTCTTCATTTGTGGGCACGGGGCCTGGGCACAGGATACTTACCCGAACGCCTGATCGTTGCACTTCTTTACTTAAGGCCATAGAGAAGGCATAAACAAAGTTTTTAGTCCCGGTGTACACCGCCTTATAGGGAACGGGTAAATTGGCCTCCATACTGCTCGTGTTCATGATATAGCTTTCCCCAAGTGTTTTCAAATCCGGCAGGAACTGGTGGGTCATGGCAATATAGGCCTTGGTATTCAGGTCAATCATTTGATTATACCGGTTCAGGGGCACGTCTTCGAAAAAACCACTTGCCCCAAATCCCGCATTGTTGATCAGGTATTTTACAACAAAATGGTTCTCCTGGCACCAGGTGTAGATGGCCGAGGCCGAGACTGAATCCGTCAGGTCAACGCAAAAGCATTCGGCACGGATCTCATAATTGTCCTGGAGTTCTTTTTGGATGTCGTATAGATCCGGGGTATCCAGAGCGATGAGGAGCGTATTGATTTTCCTTCTGGCAAATTCCCTGGCGATTTCCCGACCGATCCCCAGACTTGCGCCGGTTATCAGGGCGTATTCATTTTTTGATTCCATAAATTGCAAAGCAGATACACCAATCAGGTGTGCGGCTCAAGATAGTAATTTAGGGCATAATAAGGATTCAGCCACAAGACCAATATTTAAAAGGGTCTGTACGATAGGACAAAAAAAAAGGAGGACTTGCGCCCTCCTTTTTGATTTGTCTAAGAAAACCGAAAGGGTTTTATCAGAACATGTCGTCGGTGATTTCTCCAACTCGTATGACGGGTCAGAGCCCTTTCAGCATTGCTGCCGGTATCTGCTTGTTGACTTTTTGTATCTTTCATTATTGAATTTTTAGCATTAACAGAACCTGTTCTCAGGTCCCGGTTCATAGATTAGACGTTCAAGGGGCACTATTATTACATCGTTGTGAAATGTTTAACGTTTTTAAATAAAAAATTAAACAAAAAAATCAGGAGTTCAGGGGGTATACTCAGGCTTTCGCTGAGAGAAAGTTTCTTTGAGTATTCAGGGAAGTGCCTGTCCCTGCTGGGCCGAACGTAGTTTTCGTCCCATATCGAAAATCGGTTCTGAAATGCCTGAATAGTAAAACCATAAACAATAACATTAACACCAGTATAATATGAAAACAGTATTGATTACCGGATGCAGTAAGGGCATTGGCCTTGAAACGGCTTTGGCATTTGCCCGTGCAGGGTATAAGGTATTTGCCACGATGCGGAATCCCGACCAGGCACCCGAGCTGGCGCGTCGCGCTGCAGAGGAATCCCTGGATATTGCAATTCGCAAAATGGACGTGGATTCCGATGATTCTGTCAAAACGTGCTCAGCCGCTATTCTTGCGGAACATGGTTTTGTAGATGTCCTGGTCAATAATGCGGGTATTGAACGCCATGGTTCGGTTGAAGAGATGCCTATAGCTGATTTTGAGGCGATTATGAACACCAATTACCTGGGCGTTCTTCGGTGTACCAAAGCATTTTTATCCCAAATGCGGGAGCACAGAAAAGGGTGCATAATCAATATAGCTTCGGTCTCGGGCCATATTGCCAACAGCCCTCTCGGCGGCTACGCGGCAAGTAAGCACGCTCTGGAAGCGATTAGTGAAGCTTTGGCACAGGAGGTCAAACCTTTCAATATCAGGGTAGCTGTCGTAGAGCCGGGTATAATCAATACCCAAATGGCACAGGATATTACTGTAGATGGCGCCTCTATTTATCCAAATTCAAAACGGCAGGCGGCGCTTTTTTCTGCCGCACTGAAAACTCCGACTCCGCCAACGCTCGTGGCAGACAAAATCTTGGAGGTAGCCGAAAGCGACAGCTGGACCCTGAGGTATCCGGTTGGGCCGGATGCTATTCCTTTTATCGCATGGCGCAGTTCTATGTCCGATGAGCAGTGGGTGGATTGGAATGCAGTCAGCGACGAAGAATGGTATGCGTCTGTGGAACGGGATTTTGGGTTGAAGTTGCGTTAGGGCAGCGATACAAGTGTTTTGAAATAGAGGAGGTGCAGGTGGTGGATGGACTTATGGGGTATTCTCTGGCCATTCACAGGACTTTTCACAGTAAAACCTTCTGAAAATGGATAGCTTTACCAAAGCTTAAAAAATTTCCGGATGCTGCGAAAAATATTCCTTGGGGTTCTGCTTATTCTCATAACGGCTATTGTGGTTTTGGTTGTGGTTAATCTTTCCAATACCCCCGAACCTATTCCCGAGATCGAAACGACGTTTGGAGCGGAGGTTCCTGCGACAGCGCGTCCATGGTGGGAAGCCACTACCGTGTACCAGGTATATCCCAGGTCTTTCCAGGATTCCAACGGAGATGGGGTAGGGGATATCGGCGGAATCCTTTCCCGACTGGACTACATCGCAGATTTGGGTTTTGAAACGATTTGGTTTTCACCCTTTTTTAAAAGTCCTCAAAAGGATTTCGGTTACGACGTCAGTGACTATTACCTGCCGGACCCTGAGTACGGGGACACCTTATTGGTAGATAGCCTGATTCGTGAAATTCACAAAAGGGATATGAAGGTCGTTTTTGACCTTGTACTGAATCATAGCTCTGAAGAGCATCCCTGGTTTCAGGAGTCCCGCAAAGGCCCGGACAACCCCAAAAGTGACTGGTACCTCTGGCGCGACGGACAGGGTGAAGATCCCCCCACCAACTGGCATAGTGCCCTGGGTATGAATGGCTGGCATTTTGACAAAGGCCGGCAACAGTGGTATTTTTCTTCCTTCCTGTCCTTTCAGCCCGATTTGAACTGGCGAAACCCAGAAGTTAAAGAGGCCATGTTCGATGTCGTTCGGCATTGGCTCGATAAAGGAGTGGATGGGTTTCGGCTTGATATTTTTAACTATATCTACGAGGATCCGGAGTTCAGGGACAATCCGTTTAGTCTGCGGGTTGTGCCCACCCAGGATTATACCAAAATGTTCTGGCAGGAAAAGAAGTACAATATGAATCACCCGGATGATTTTACCCTGGCCAAAGAACTCCGGGGCATACTGGATACCTACGATCCGCCCAGGTTTATGGTGGGAGAGGTATTTGGAGACCATAAAACGCTTCGTAAATTTTTGGGCGAGAAACAGGATGGGCTGAACCTGGTTTTTCTTTTTGATATTTCAGCTCTGGAGTGGAATGCAGACTTTTTCCGGGATAAAATTCAGAGGATTGAGGCGTTTTATCCCTATCCGTATACGCCCACCTATGTTTTCAGCAATCACGACCGGATCAGGAGCATCTCCCTTTTGGGAAATGATATGCAAAAGGCGAAAGCCCTGGCACTCCTGCAGCTTACCCTGAGAGGTGTCCCTTTTTACTATCAGGGGGAGGAAATAGGAATGCCTATGGCGAATATTCCCGGGGAGCAGGCATTGGACCCTTTGCCTGCGGCCTTTGACTGGCTGCCTGATTTTGCAAAGGACCAGGTGGTCAACCGGGATAATTGCAGGACTCCGATGCAATGGTCAGGCGGGGCCAACGCCGGGTTCACAACAGCGAATGCCATACCCTGGCTGCCGGTTATCCCGGGTTATGAGACCCTCAACGTCGAGCGACAGGCGGCTGAGGCCGAATCCCTGCTGGCCACAAACAAGGAATTACTCAGAATCCGGAGCGACTCCGAGCCCCTGAAATGGGGAAGTCTAAAATGGATGGATGAATTCAGTGCGGGGGATGTCCTCGCATTTCAGCGCATTTATCAAAAGGACCGGGTGAACGTGCTCATCAATATTTCAGAGGAGGAAAAAAGTCTTACTGTAGGCGAAGGCTTAACCCTGTTATTTGCCACCGGGAACATTGAGCTGAGCGGGAATCAATTGGTTCTCGGGCCCAATTCCGGGGTTATCCTGAAATAGTCCGGGGTGCCGGGGCCAGATCTAAACGGGTTCAGGGACCAACCTCAGGAAAGAATAATGATCACTGAGTACTGCGTACCCAGGTAAGTTTAAGATTTGCATTTTCGCTTTCATACGGTTGTAAAATCAGGGTATCCCCTTTAAAGGTATATTTCCTGCGAACCACTTTGTTCCAATCCCCGGGATTGGAATGCGAGATGCGGGCATGCTCTACATAACCTTCCTCTTCATTTACGGTGTACTTGGCGAGGTACACATAAGACTTTGTGAGATGCTTCAGCGCTTCTTCAGGAATGGTGTCTATGAAATTCGGAAACCGCAAGTCTGTATTTTCATACCCCTTCATGGTCAGGTGTAAGGCCATCGTATGGGTAGCATCGTAGAGGATATACCCCTGCATACCATCTCGCCATTCCTGCCAGAGTCCCGTTTCCGGATTTTTTTGTTCCATAATCTGAAGCTTCCAAAGGCCTTCAAAAGGATTCGACTTTTCAGGGGTCGGTTGTTCTGTACAGCCGGAAAGGGGAATCAAAAGGAAGAGGAAGATGGGGATCAGGTATTTCATGAGATACGTTCTTAGAATTAACACGGTTCAATAGCCCTTATTGAAGGTGCGAATATAACGCACTTCGCATAATTAGAGGAGCTCCTTCTCATGTTTTAGATTGTAGATTCCCCAGCCCATCATCAGGAGTTCGAGAATCATCCCAAGGGTATACTGAGGCGAAACACCATCCAAAAGTATACTGATCAGCCGGCCTGCTCCAAGACCCCCCATGAATAAAATGTTGCTTAGGGTTGCACCTCTCCAATGTGCCGGGCTTCGAATACCCCAAACCCAATACCCAGCAAAGGCCAGGTAGAGCCCCATGACGGCCCGGAATATGTTTTTGAGTTCGAGATTATCCACCTGAAAATCAAAAACCAGGGGTAAGATTTTTGCCGGGTTTGCCCCATAGACCAGGGCAGCCAGGACAACCACTATGGCGGAGAGGGTTAATTGTAGGTTTTTGGGCAGCTTTTTCAACAGCGGTTTTTGTAGTACGTTCAGCGTTTAAAGGTACACTTGTTTTCCTTTGGATCTCCTAAATCTTAAACCCCTGTTCTGGTGTCTTAGAATCGTTTGCCAACATGCAGGTTAAAACTATAAAAGTTAGCCAGTACAGGATGTTGGGTCAGTTCCTGGGCGTCCAGATCCAGTAACAAATTCACCTCGGCGCCGATAAAGAAATTGCTATTAAAGATGAATTGGTACGTGATCGCCGGCATTGCGAAGAGTTCAGTCTTACGCTCAGATCGGGTCTCGCCTTCGAAATCAGTAATAGAAGAGGATATAAACGCTCCCTCTGTCGTAAATATAGATTCTTCGGTCACCTCGATTAACCGCTGATTCGAGGAGCGGGAGGTGTAGTAACCGATACCCCCGCTGAAAGATAAAAAATGCCCGGGGCGATTGACAGCATTAATATGGAGTTGCCCTCCGAGGGCATAGGTTTCAATTTTGGACCAGGAAGTGCCGATGCCTCCCGGACTGTTCGGGGAATTCAAATAGTCCAGCATCCGGGATGTATCGTCAAAAAAATCCAGCTCGCTGTTGGCGCTGGATCTCAGGAGCAAGGCACCCCAATTGAAAACCTTCCCGATGTTCCTTCGATAATTCAGACTCAAAAAAAGTCCGTTTTCGTCTATATCCATATCCGGATGTGCTGGGATCCCGATCCCAAAGGCCAGACTGGACTTTGGAATACCGGTCTGTGCACAGAGCTGTTCCCCATACCATAAGGAAGCAGAGACCAGCAACCAAATAGCGAATAATCTCATAGGGTTATGGAATAAAAAAGCATGCCCCAACCGTATGGTGGGGCATGCCTTGTGTTTTATAAATCCGTATAATAATGTTTGAAATAATAATGGAAAATGCCGCTTTTTTTGACATTCCACGTCTGTCCGTCCCGGGTAATGGTCCGTTGGGTAACTCCGGGCCCCACAATTGTGGCAAGCACCTGCCGGCGGGATAATTGCGCTTTGGTCCGTTGCCTGGCAGAGCCAAGGCTCACCTTGATTTTCGAGGATACGGTGGCCTGGGGAACTGCCTTAATGCTGCCGTTTTTTAATTCCAAACCGGCCTTGGTGTTGAGTTCTACAGAAGCAGATCCGGTAAGGTGATGTTTTGTAAACAATGTAATGACCTGTTCATTTTCACTCATGTTCCAGTCATCGTCGAATTCATCATTATGGTGGTACCACCAGCCTTTGCGGGCGCCCTTCGCCCGTATCCTGTAGTAATTGATATTATAGGATTTTGAGGTAGCCGAAATTTTACCGTCCTCTACGGATATTTTACCATCGGCGGAACCGCGATAAATTTCTATTTTCTGATGTGAGGCTCCGAAACCCAACCAGTCATTGCCATCTATTTTAAACCCGGAAAAACGCGTACTCACGATGTCTTCTTCTTCAATAGAGCTGTGATTTACATTATAAGTAAGCAATTTCGCCTGGGCTCCAAGAGGCTCTGGCTGGCCCTCGGGCTCTTCTGGAACCAAATCCACAAAGTCACATTGCTTACCGGGGACGTCACAGGCGTCCATGTAGCCCAGGATGTAGACATTATGGGTATCGATAAAATCGTTGTTCACGACTCCAAAGGATTTTAAAGCGGCGGCTTCCGTATCCGCCCCGCTATGTAGAAATACCTCATTTACTTCCACATACTGAACAGGTCTGTAGGAGACGTAGAAATCCCCTGCGCTTTTTGAGGCCGCTTGTGGTCCTTCGGCAAAAGGGTAATACAGCTCCAGATTTTGATCTGCGAGCAGGGCAGTGAGTTGTTCCGTTGCGGCTCCAGCAGATTTGGAGGCCGTGGGATCAAACCCATTGCGCTCTAATTGTTCGGATAGGGCAGTGTAGGCCGATCCATTTGTCGCCACCTCATGTGCCAGGGCCTTTACAAACCGATTGGTGCCGGAGGCAAGACTTAGTTTTCCGGATTTCAGGGCTGTGGATTCCGTTTTACTCAGACCATTTTCCCTTCCAAGTAAAAAGGATAAACTTACCAACTCTTGGAGCGCATCTGCGTTTTCGATTTTTGAATTTACCTCCGCGCGTACTTCAGCATCCGTCAGGGCCTGACCCACAAGGAGGGAAACGTCTTTAAGGAGCTTGTTTTCAGTTTCAAATGCACCCTGGGGTTCGGCGATTTCTAAAAGCTCCGGCACAGGGGTGATTTCGGATTCCTTACTGCAGGACACAAGGACAAGGCACGTAACAAGTACGCAGAAATAGGAATGCAATTTTATGTGATTCATGGTTCGTCTTTAATTGATTTGGACCTACTCTCTTAAAGGCTTTTCGGTTTCCGCCCGGCTCTTTCGCGAAAAGAGGATACAGCAGTGCTCGTATCTGGGCGTAAATGTAAATACGCACCCTACAAGCCACTTGCAGGCCAGCTGGCTTTATGGGCATTGTCGGTAAAAGCAGGTTGAATCGGATAGTAACATCATCCGATATGGGCGGTATCAAACTCAGCGCGGGATCCGGAGATTTCTTTAACGCCCTGAGCGGGGAGTTATTCTAAAGTGACAAAAAGCTGGGATGTGATTTTCCATGTTCCCGATTTCCGGGTCCATTGGGCGGAGTATCGGCCTCCGATCACGGGGTCCGGGCCCTGCGCAGGATCGTATCCTTTCCAACTCCCGGTTTCCCAGGCGAGACCCATGGCATCATTGACCGAGATTTCTGAAGGTGTACGGATCCAGTACATCTGACTATCCCCGCCCTGAGCAATATAGCTTCTTAAAGCTTCTTTGCCACTCAGCAGGGTGCCAGCCCCTGTGGTGGTCAGTACATCTTCTGTGAGAAAAGAGAGTACCTTTTCGTGATCGTAGGATTTAAGGGCTTCATTGGAAGCCATTCGCAGCGCCCTTATGTCGGTTTCATGGTGCTGTGCCTTTAGCCCCTGAACCGTGCAGAGCGTAAAAAAGACAAGTAAGGGGAAGAGGAATCGTATCATTTTGCGGGTTCTGTGTGCTGGAGATACTGATGGACCAATTGCAAGGTTTCATCAAACAAGTCTGCACGAAGGTCAGCTGCATCGGAATTCAAAAACACGGCTATGGTCAGGGGACGTTCCAGTTCTCGGAACACAAAAGTCCGGGTGCCATTCCAACTGCCGGAGTGAAATGCCACATCCCCACTAAGGAACCACCCCATGCCGTAATACACGTCTTCCTTCTCCCAAAAAGAAAAATCCGATACAAAGGAATAAAAACCATTATCCCTCGGAATGGCCATGGAGCTGGGGGCAAAGATTTTGGAATGCATTTCGGCACTGAGTATTGCTTTACTCCTGAGGGCATTGTCGTAATTGAAATAGTCATGTACACTCGTGTACAGGGCGCCATCGCCTACTACGCCATTCATAAAGAATCCATCCCTGCGGGCCCACGTGCCCGTGCTGTCTTTTTCATAGCAAAAGGCGCGTTGATCGATTTCGACCGGGTCCGCAAGATTGTAAAATGTACTTCGCCCCATAGCCGCCGGTTTGAACACCTGTTCCCGGGCAAATGTGGCAAAGGGCATGCCGCTGACTTTCTCGACCAGCAGGGCGAGCACCAAATAGGCCGTATTGGAGTACTCCCAGCTTGAACCCGGAGGGAATACAGGCGCCGGATTTGTGTTGAGCCAGGTGAGGACATCCTTGTTTTCTACAATTTTCGAATGGTCCCATTCCTCCATAAAAACGGATTCGTAATCGGCTATTCCGGAAGTATGGTTAAGGAGGTGTTCTATGGTAATCCCTGCAAAAACAGGGTGCGGCCAATATTTAGTGACCTGGTCGTCAAGGGACAGCAATTGCTGATCGGCCAGGCGTAGAATACAAAGTGCTGTAAATTGTTTGCTAACGGAGGCCATTCTCATGTTTGTGGCTGGAGTAATCGGGGCTTTATCTTCTATGCTGCGCTGCCCAAACCCCTTAGCGACGAGTTCTTCCCCATCGTATGCGACCAGTATGGCGGCCCCGGGGCCGTCCGGTTTAATTTTTGAAGAGAGCAGGGAATCGATCTCCTGACTGAGTTTTTCCTTTAGGTCTGCCGATGTTTGGACGTTTTTACCTTCGGGGGATTTACAACAGAGAAAAGGAAGGAATAACAGGAGGATCAATTTTTTCATAGAAGGGGTATGCATGCCGGGTAAGATACCCCAAATCTTGTTTATATTCGTAACAATCAGACCAAAACCAAACAAATGAAATCCAACCTGACTTTTTTATATTTTCTTCTTTTGATGGCTTTTTCGGGCCTGGCACAAACGGAGGCTTCAGTATTCGAAAACCTGAATTTTCGATTTATCGGTCCTGAAGGCAACCGTGCGATTGCCATTGCCGGGGTTCCCGGAGATCCGATGATCAACTACATTGGGGCTGCCTCCGGGGGGCTTTGGAAAACAACCGATGGAGGTATTGGTTGGGAACCGGTTTTCGACAAGCAAGAGGCCTCTTCCATTGGGTCTGTGGCCATCACCCCGTCGAATCCGGATATCATCTGGGTGGGTACAGGGGAGACCTTTGTCATTCGCCCTGCCCATGCCATGGGAGACGGGATCTACAAATCTGAAGATGCGGGAGCCACCTGGACCCACATGGGGCTGGAGAAAACAGGACGGATCGGACGGATTTTAGTACATCCGAAGAATCCGGATATTGTATATGCAGCCGCTTTAGGGCATACCTATGGCCCCCAGCAGGAACGCGGTGTTTATAAGACAACAGACGGGGGGAAAACCTGGAATCGAATCTTCTTCACCGATGAGGGGACCGGAGCAGCGGAACTCACAATGGACCCGAACAACCCGGACCGGCTGATGGTAGGCATGTGGTCCATACACATCAATACCTGGGGCCTGCGCAGTGGGGGACCCGGTGGGGGTGTTTACCGCACCCTCGATGGAGGGGCGACCTGGAAACCAATGTCCGAAAACGGATTGCCGGGCGGAGCAGAGAACCCTGTTGGAAAAACAGCAGTGGCCATAGCCCCTTCGTCTCCGGATATCGTCTATGCGCTTTTTGAAATTGAAAGCCCGGCCCTGTATCGCTCCGCGGATTTCGGAGAGACCTGGACCCTTCAGACCCGGAATCACGACATCGCTGAGCGGGCACCCTATTATACCCGGATGGCCATTTCCACGGATTCCCCGGATGAGATCTATATCGCCAGTGTAAAATTCAGCACTTCTACCGACGGCGGTAAAACTTTTAAAAGCGGCTACAGCGCCGGAGGGGATAATCACGATATCTGGCTGGACCCGGCCAATGCAGACCGGATGATGGTCGCCCACGACGGCTGTGCCAGCATTACCCTGAACCGGGGGAAAAGCTATCAGCGGGTCGTACTTCCCATTGCACAGATGTACCATGTATCTGTGGACGACCGCATACCCTATAACGTATACGGGAACCGTCAGGATGGGTATTCTTATATGGGCCCCAGCAATAGCCGGCAGGGATATATTCCCCTGGGGCTTTGGAAGGGGGTAGGAGGTTGTGAGAGCGGTTTTGCGCAGCCCGATCCCTTTGACAATGATATCATCTGGTCTGGCTGTTATGACGGGGGTCTGGAGCGCTATAATCTTAAAACCGGACACGCCCGCGATGTTCGGGTCTGGCCTGAGGCCGGCTACGGATGGGAACCCGGGAAGCTGAAATACCGCTGGCACTGGAATTTTCCCCTCTCCTTTTCACCGCACACCCGGCACCGGGTCTACGTCGGCAGCCAATTTGTGCATAAAAGTGATGACGGGGGCCAAAGCTGGCAGGTGATCAGCCCGGACCTGACGCTCAATGATAAAACCCATCAGCAGAGTTCGGGAGGCATTGCCATTGATAATTTAATGACTTTCGATGGTTCCGTGCTTTTCAGCATTGAGGAATCTGTCCTGGAACCCGGCCTGATCTGGACGGGCAGCAATGACGGGCAGGTGCAACTCACCCGGGACGGGGGTGGAAACTGGGAAAATGTGACGGCCAACATCCCCGATCTTCCCGCCTGGGGTACTATCGCCAATATTGAACCATCGCGCTTTGCCAAAGGCACGGTGTACATCTCGGTGGATTTGCATCAGATGGGCGACTTCGACCCTTATGTCTACAAAAGCGAGGACTATGGGAAATCCTGGAAAAAGATCAGCGAAACGGTCCCAAAATCCGTCCATAGTTTTGTGCATGTCGTCAAAGAGGATCCCAAACGACAGGGGATGCTCTATTTAGGGCTTGACAATGGGGTATATTTCTCAACGGACGATGGAGCAAACTGGACGCGCCTGCGCAATAACCTGCCCCCGGCCCCGGTATATTGGCTGGAGGTTCAGGAGCGCTTTGATGATTTAGTGGTGGGAACGTACGGCAGGGGGTATTACATCCTCGACAATATTTCGCCCCTGCGGGAGTTCGATGTGGATGCCGCTGATTCAGAGGCACATTTGTTCAGCGTGCAACCCGCCTGGCGCTTCCAGGATCAGCAGGCTATAAAAACGGACGGGCCCAGCCTGAATTCCGGGCGGAACCCCGCCTACGGAGCGGATATAAACTACTATCTGAAGGACAGTACAGACCAGAAGGTGGAAATTCAGATCCTTTCAGCTTCGGACGAACTCATCCGGACCCTGGAAGGAAGTAAAAAGGCCGGGGTCAACCGGGTCATGTGGGATCTGAGGTATGAGCCGACGTACAAACCCAAACTCCAAACCACGCCCCCGGGAAGACCCTGGGTGGAGCTCAACGGAGAGGGATGGCGGCCCCTGGTGACCTGGGATTTAGATCTGATGCGCGGCCAATACGGCCCCAGGGCTGTTCCCGCCACCTACAAAGTGAAATTGATTGTAGGGGAGCAGGAATACGTTCGCGAATTTGAGGTGCTGAAAGACCCGGCCTCCGAGGGCACGTTGGAAGATATTGAAGAGCAGGTTGCCTTTTCCCTGGAATTACGGGATGCCATGAATACAGCCGTGCTGATGATCAATGAGATGGAGGGCATTCGGTCTGAACTCGATTCAATTCTCCCGCAACTCACCAAGGCCGAGGATCTTGAGAAAGCCCGGGAATTACAGATATTGGCCGAGTCTATTTCCGCCTCCCTGTACGATATACAGCTGACGGGAGCCCGGGAAGATGCCTTCAGGGCCCCGATGAAACTCTACGGCAGGCTGAGCGCCCTGGCCAGTGACATTACAGGGAAAGGGGCGGATTTTAAGCCCACAGACCAGCAGCGGGAAGTCTATGCGATTTTTAACGATCGGCTGGAAGCCGTGGATAAGAAGTTCAAAACCTTTATGAAAGTAGAGGTTCAGAAACTCAATAGCCAACTCAAAAAGACTGAGCTCCAGATCAAAGGAGGAAGCAAGATCAAGTCCTGATTCAGGGTGAGGGCTGATGGATTTGCGCACGCCTGCCTGGTCAGGAGTTCAATACCTCCAGCACCCGGTCCGGGGTAAAGGGCATGTGGCGCAGCTGTTTCCCCGTTAACTTTAAAAACGCGTTGGCGATAGCGCCTGCCACCATCGGGGTAGCGGTCTCACCCACACCCTCAGGGTGAGCCTCCGAATCGATGAGGTAGGTTTCGATCTTGTCCGGGATCTCCTGCATCCTCAGCAATTGGTAGGTGTTGTAATTCGTCTGTTGGACCCGTCCCTCCTCTATGGTGATCTGTTCCTTAAGGACGCTGCTCATCCCCATCAGGATGCCCCCTTCCATTTGCGCCCTGACGTTATCCGGATGTATGATGACTCCGGCGTCCACAGCAATCCAGAAATTATGAACCCGGATGACTCCGGTATCTCTGTTCAGGGAAATTTCGCAGATACCGGTACCGAGGGATCCGTGTTCCACAAAGGCGACTCCTTTTGCCCGACCTTGTCTCGTTGCGCCGTCCCAGTCGGAGAGTTCGGCAGCTTTTTCCAGGGTGGCCAGGGCACGTGGCGAATCGGACATTAATCTGCGGCGAAAGGCCACAGGATCTAGCCCCTGATCCCGTGCAATTTCGTCCAGGGTACATTCAATGGCAAATTTGTTCGGCCCATGCCCCACGGCCCGCCAGTGTTTCAGACGGATACCATTGGAGGCTTCTCGCCATTCGGCGCGCTGGTTGGGAATGTTGTAATGATCATTAGCCGCTCCGCTGGCCACCAAATTTCCCCCATCCCCGACAACACAATGTGAGAAGGAGGTGAGTTCCCCTCCTGCATTTGTGCCGGCCACAATACGCTGAAAGGACAGGGGCCGAAAGGCTCCATAGGTAAAGTCATCTTCCCGGGTCCAGAGGAGTTTCAGGGGTCGGGGCGCAACTTCCCGGGCGAGCAGGGTGCATTCTTCCACAAAATCATTCATACTTCTGCGACCAAATCCCCCGCCGAGATATTGCAGATGCACATTTACCTTTTCCGGGGGGATCCCGAGAATCGCAGGCACCCCGAGTTTGGTGTCCGGTCCCTGCTGGCTTCCCACCCATACTTCGGCGCTCTGGAGGTCGGCAGAAACCTGCACGACGGCATTCAGCGGTTCCATTTGGGCGTGGCAGACGTAATCATTCCTGAAGTCGGCGGTATAGGTCTTTGCCGCCTTTTTCATAGCGGTCGCGACATCCCCTTTTTCTATCAGTATTTTACCTGGATTTTGTGCGGAGGCCATTTTCTTGTAGCGCTCGTAAACGCGTTGAGAATTATGGCCGGATGCCTCAGAATCACTCCAGTTTATTTGAAGCTTCTTTTTGGCCTCCAGCGCCTGCTCTAAAGTGCTCCCAATAATACCAATGGCGTAGGGAAGGGTCACAATTTTTAATACGCCTTCCAGGGATTCTATTTCAGTTTTGTTCGTCAGGGTGGGGGTAGCCCCGTGCAAATTGCCCCGTTCCATTACTCCATACACCATTTCAGGCAGACGGATATCTATGGCGAATTGGGCACTGCCATCGACTTTGGCGGGAATTTCTGTTCGGGGAATGACCTTCCCTATCAATCGGAAGTCTTTCTTTTTCTTTAGTTGCTCTTCCCCGATCTCCGGAAGTACTTCGGGCATTTCCAGAAAGGGGACCAGGTCTCCGTAGCTCATCCTGCGATCCGAGGTTTCATGGATCACAAAGCTCTCGGAGGTCGTCAATTCCGAAACAGGGACTTCCCAGTGCTTTGCGGCACTATGAAGGAGCACGTACCGGGCCTGAGCCCCGGCTTTTCGCATGACGGTATAATAACTCTTGGTGGTGCGACTGCCGACGGTAAACATCAGTTTAGTGCCGGGGCTCCAGCCTTCACCCCCATAGATATCGGCTTCCTGGGGGGAGAATTCGACAGATACTCTGGACCAGTCTGCATCCATTTCCTCCGCAAAGATCAGGGGCAGGGAAGTCATGGATCCCTGACCCATTTCGGCTGCCGGGTTACAGATGACCATACTGCCATCCCCGGCTATTTTGACCCAGGCCGTGAGGGGTTGTTTTGTCAATTGTTCCCCGATCTTCTTCGGGTCATTACAGGAGATGAGTTGGGGTAAAAGACCCGACATCCCGATAAAAATAGCAACTCCCCCGGATGATTTGAGAAAGTGCCTGCGATTCATGGAAGTTCCTGTTTTGGGCATGGGTTTAGCTTTCAGCGGGGGAATGATTTTGGGCGGCAAGCTCAATGGCTTTGAGAATACGGAGGTATGTGCCACAACGACAGAGGACGCTGTTCATATGGGATTTTATTTCTTCCCTCGAAGGGGAGGGGTTCGCTTCCAGCAGGGCCGCTGCCTGCATGATCTGTCCGGACTGGCAATACCCGCACTGGGGTGCCTGGGCTTCAATCCACGCTTTTTGGAGCGGGTGGTCGCCTGCTTCCGACAAACCTTCGATGGTTTTAAGGCGCTGACCTTCGCTGATAGCTTCTACGTTAAGCACACAGGCCCGCATCGGCGTGCCATCCACGTGAATCACGCAGGCACCGCAGATCGCGATCCCGCATCCGTATTTGGTACCGGTGAGACCCAGGTGTTCGCGCAGGACCCATAAGAGGGAAGTGCCGGCAGCAACCTCTACTTCCCGTTTTGTACCGTTGATTTCCAGAGTGTATAGGGGCATAGCAAAGAATGTTCCCGCTTAAGTTACTCAAAAAGCCGAAAAGTTGTTTTTCAGGGGTAAAAAATAATTTGGGAAAGAACCTTTCCCAAAGTCCCCAGTGTGCAGTCGCAGTACGCAGCTGGATTTTCCTCTACCCGTTCAAGGTTTAAAGTTATAAAGTTCAAAAGGAGGGAGGACTATCTGTAGACCACTTGTACTTATCTCTGACCTACTAATTGCCAACTACCGCTGCCAATTGCCACGGCGCACTGCCCACTGCCACTGCCCACTTTCCACTACCAACTACCGAGATCTCAATTTCGCAAAACAAGCCCTTGAAAAATCTGAATATGAAAGGATATGCAGGGAAATGTGAAGATTATGATAAATCTAAAAAAACCGACATCTGAATCTTCTTTTTCAACGTAAAACAAACGTACGAGAATACACCTACAAAAGAGAAACACTATTATGAAGATTAAAAACGCTTTGAACTCCCGAAAAGGGGGGTCCAATGTTACAAAAAGCACCTCCCCGGGGAAGCGGGTGCGCACTTTTTTTGACACCGCTGACGCCTGGCGCATTTTTGTACAGGGCAGTACGCTTGTGCTCCTTATCGGAGCCGTAAATCTGGTCTTTGTCCTGCAATCGGATTTTGAGCAGTACCATATCGGCCGAATGAGCACGACCTTTGGATATGCCTTCCTGATGGTTGCCGGAGCGCTTTTTCTTTTCAAGGCTTTTTATTTCCTTTTCATCCTATATCGCTATTTTACCTACAAACCCATTGCCTCTGTTTCCGATGAGGAGTTGCCTACAGTGACCATTATCATACCCGCCTACAATGAAGGGCAGCAGGTCTATGCCACCTTAAAGAGTCTGGCGGCCAGTGACTATCCGCTCGCAAAGATCCAGATGATTAGTATCGACGACGGCAGTAAGGACGATACCTGGACCTGGATGCAGAAGGCAAAGGAGGAACTTGGGGACCGTGTGGATATCTATCAGCAACCCAAAAATATGGGGAAAAGACATGCGCTCTACCGCGGGTTCAACCTGGGGACAGGCGATGTATTTGTGACCGTTGACAGTGATTCGGAAGTGGATCAAAATACACTCCGAAATCTGGTAAGCCCATTTATTACCAATCGGCAATGTGGTGCGGTTGCCGGGAATATCCGGGTGCTGAACCTCAAAAAGGCGCTATTGCCTAAAATGCTGGATGTCAGTTTTGTACTGAGCTTTGAATTCGTGCGGTCTGCGGAAAGTACTCTGAATTCTGTGCTGTGTACTCCGGGGGCCCTGGCTGCCTACAAAAGGGAAGCGGTTTTTAATTGCCTGGACGCCTGGATCAACCAGACTTTTATGGGGAAACCCTCCGATATCGGGGAAGATCGGGCCATGACCAATATGATCCTCAAGCAGGGATACCACGTATTGTTTCAAAGTAATGCCTATGCCTATACCAATGTGCCTGAAGGATTTCGCGGACTCCATAAGATGTTCACACGATGGGGCAGGAGCAACGTTCGGGAGAACATTCAGATGGCGAAATACGTCTTTACCGACTTTCGGGAAGATTCCAAAGCCGGGGCGCGCTTGTTATTTATCAGCCAGTTTTTGAAAATCGTATTGTGTTATCCGCTGCTGATTCTCATGCTCTATTTCGTAGCCACCCATCCTTTGTTATTTCTGAGCTCAACGCTCTTCAGCATTCTGGTGTTATCCACCTTCCCGGTGATTTTTTACGCCAGAAGGTACACCCTATCCGAATCGTTTTGGGCCTATTCCTACAGTATCCTCTACACTTTTGGTCTGTTCTGGATTACCCCTTACGCGATCGCAACGGCAAATAAAAGCGGCTGGTTGACGCGCAGTCTGCCGAACACATAAGGATTAGCCAAACCTTAGTAAAGGCGATGACACAAGTGGGGTCATCGCCTTTTTTTATTCAGCCCTGGAGGGCTTTATTAATCTTTAAACACTTCATTTACAGGTCTTAAAAGCCCTCCGCGCATGACGTGCGTGAGGGAGCGGAAGTTGGACGCATCCATAGAAGGGTCTTTTTCAAGAACGATCAGGTCGGCCATTTTTCCTACCTCCAGCGTTCCAAAGTCATCCCCTCTATCCATGGCCATGGCCCCGTTCCTCGTGGCCATAGGGATAATAGCTGACGGTGGGATGCCCGCCTGCTGCATGGCTTCCAGCTCGTCATAGATGGAGATTCCATGTAGGGTGCCCGGATTTCCGGCGTCGGTGGAGAGGGCTATGGGAATTCCCGCTTCATAGACTCGTTTCAGGTTGGCCGCCATCATGGCTTCCAGCCCGTTGATATATTCGGATTCTGCAGCAATATTTTCCTCGTATTTCTCAGGATTCGGGTAATACTTAAAGAACAAGTGGCCCGAATTGATCCGGTTTTTTGTTTCAGCATCCACAACGTTGTTCGGATCGTTTACGGAGAAATTATTCTTGAGGGCTTTTGCGGCATTGTTATAACCTCGTACGACTATGAGGGTAGGGCAGTAAATTACCCCTGCTTTTTTGGCGAGATCTATAAATTCATCATCCAGAGGTTTATCATCCACACTGTGGACCAGTACTTTAGCGCCCAGGCGAAGGGCTTCTTTGGCCTGGTCCAGGGATGTGGCGTGGACGATGAGTTTGTTATCCTGTAACCCGACTTCCTCCTGAACGGCCCGCAGGCTGTTCATAAATACGGAGTCCTTCAGGGCAATCATCCAGATTTTGATCCCCGTGGCCCCCAGGGCGGTTTGTTTCTGAACCCGTTCCCTCCCGAGTTCCGGGCTGGTAAGCTGGATAAGCTGTTTGCCTTCGGCGGTGTTGATGATTGAGAGGTTCTCCTGGGGTACCGGAGTAAGGAGGGGACCCGCTGCAGCCACATGGGGCGCATTTAAATTTTCCTCTGCCGAAGCGGGGAGACCCAGGCTCCATTCATAACCGCCAACATCATAAACGGCGGTGACTCCAGAGCGTAAATAGGCTTCATAGTAGCGATCCGGATTTGTGGCAAGCTCTTTTTGAACGGCTTCATATGGAAGGGTGTCCCGGAGGTCGAGAGCATCCGGCCTTCCGTCATAAAAACCGGTTTGCCCAAAATGCACGTGGGCGTCTACCAGACCCGGGGTGATGTATTTCCCGGAAACATCGATGACCTCCGCCCCTTGTGGAATTTCAGTTTCAGCCCCTCCAATGGCGGTAATCCGACCCTCCTGAATCAGGATGACACTATGGGCCATTTGATTGCCTTTTCCGTCAAAGAGGGTAGCGCCCTGAAGGGCTGTTGTCGGAACGATGGATTCCGGGGTGGTATTGCACCCTATGAGCAGGGTGATCAGAGGAATGCATAACAGAAAACGTGTAATCATAAGATGAGTTTTAAATATTAAACCTTGAACCCTTTACTAAGTCTGCAGTATTCAGTAGCAGTAGGCAGTCACAAACCTTCTAAAACTGATCTGCCCGCTGCCACTGCCCACTGCCCACTTTCCAATGGAACTTTGAACCTTGAACCTTGAACTTTGAACCTTGAACCTTGAACCTTGAACCCTCCGCCAGGTCCGCACTTACAATTCCGCCAGGCGCGCCCCGAAAGCGGTTACTTTGTCCCAGTTCGTGTATTCTTTTACAGTTTTGGGGTCTGTCGGGCCTTTGGTCATCCACATGATCAGGCGGATCATGGTGCGGTCAAAAAACGAGTATTTCGGGTATTCCAGCATCCCGGCAAAGGTTTCCACCAGGTCGGGCTTCCAGGTGATAGTTTTGAAGAACTTCACCACATAGGGGTTGGTTTCCGGGCTGCTTTTCTCGGGTTTTCGTGCCACCAGGTTCACAGAGAAAAAGGCCGTTCTTTTGGATTCCAGCTCAGGCTGTTTTGTGTTGATCAGCTCGATAATTTTCTTGTCGTGTACGCCGTATCGAATGCTCGCCCCGATGATTACCCTGTCGTATCCTGAGAAGTCTCCATTAAAATCTTCAATAGAGATGAGGTCAGCGGGCTGTTCGTGTTCTTTAAGCACCTCCATGAGTTTTTGGCAGATCTTTTTAGTGTGTCCGTCTACCGTGGCGTAGATCATTGCGGTTTGTGTTGGCATAGTCAGTCTCAATCTGATTTAGGAGAAGAAACCGGCAGGGCCCCGTAAACTTTTCTTCTCACTTCGTTTATTCGGTTTCGGGCGACAATATTTTGTAAACTAAGCCAGCCAATAGGGCTCCGACAATAGGGGCTACAATAAACAACCATAGCTGATCCAGTGCCCAACCGCCGGCGAAAAGGGCCTGACTGATACTTCGGGCGGGGTTCACGGAGGTGTTGGTTACCGGGATGCTGATTAAATGAATCAGTGTTAAGCCCAGACCTATTGCAAGCCCCGCAAAACCCTTGGGAGCTTTGGAATGCGTGGCACCAAGGATAATGATCAGGAACATAAAGGTCATTACAATTTCGGTCACCAGGGCGGCGATCATATTATATCCGTCCGGGGAGTGTTCGCCGTAGCCATTTGCTGCGAATCCGCCAATTTCAAATCCCGCTTTCCCTGTGGCGATCACGTATAATATAGATGCGCCGGCGATACCGCCCAATATTTGAGCTCCGATATAGGGCAGGAGGTCTTTTCCATCAAACCGACCCCCGATCCATAATCCAATACTTACCGCCGGGTTTAAATGACAGCCCGAAATGTGGCCGATGGCATAAGCCATGGTCAAAACCGTTAAACCGAAGGCAATAGCCACTCCTGTAAACCCGATACCTAGTTCGGGATACCCAGCGGCGAGTACGGCGCTTCCGCATCCCCCGAGGACTAACCACAGGGTACCGATAAATTCTGCTACTGCTTTTTTCATTTGTTTTGTCTTTTAGGTTGATTATGGTTTTAAGGGTATTGGTTTTAAAGGTAAGAATCTTGTTTAAAAACTGTACTTCAAGCCTTGTGTTTGTGCAGTTGACCAAACCTTTCTTTGAATTGTGTTTTATCCCCCAAGTTCTTCTATTCGGCGTATCGCATTGGAATTTTGGGGATACAGTTCCAGAGATTTTTTAAAATTCTTCAAAGCCTTTTCAGAATTCCCGGTGTAGAGATAGGCTTCAGCCAGGCTGTCGAAGAGATTCGCAGATTCCGGATAGCGTGCTGTGGCAAATTCCAGGACTTTAATGCCCTGCTCTGATTTTTCCGGATCAAAAACAAGTTGGAGGCCCAGGGTATTGAGAGCGTTTTCAGGAATGACCAGACCCGGATATTTTTCCAGGGCGGTCTGGTAGATCTCGTCTAAATTCTCATAGTCCCTCCGGGATGCCAGTTCATTAAACCCTTCAAAGCTCATGGGGACTGCGTCCGGCAGTTTAAAGGTATGACTGATCAGCCCGGCAGCTACCCCATTTTCTTCCGGGGCATTCTGAATAAAATCCTTGGCCGCGGCATCCTTTTTCAGATAGGCGTCTAAAAACATTTTGGAGTACCGGGCAACCCATCGGTAGGATTCCATAATCTCAGCATCGCTTTTGTCCTGACGGGCATCCCGCTGCTGGAAAAGCACCCCCAGGGTACTGAAATAGGAATGCGTGAGATCGTGAAACTTGAGTTTATACGCCTCGCTTTTCGAGAGGCTGTCGTATACGGTGAACTTTGTATTGAGCTCGGGGTCGATATTGTCGGATTGAAGGACCACCTCCGGGATTTCTTTTTGCGCCATATGGATGTAAGGGACCTTCAGTTTGTCATAATCAAAGAAGGGGGACTTTTGCAACAGGTCTTCCTGATACCTTTCTGTGCCATCCAGGCTTACGAAGGCCTTAAGGCGATCATTTCGCATTTGGGCCACAACCCCCGATAAACCTCCGAAACTAAACCCCATAGCAGCTATTCTGGCGCCGTCCGCCCCAGGGTATCGCAACGCCTGCCCGATCAGGAATTCCAAGTCCCGGGCCTGGGTTTCCATTTCCATTTCTGACTTCGGGCTGAACCATCGGGTCTGAGTCCCGCGGCTCGGGCTTGCAATGACCAGATACCCATGGCTGGCCAGATATTCACAAAGGGCAAAATTTTCGATGGAGGAGGCCTGGTAGCTCGGGGCATAGACGATAACCGGGAAGCTTCCCTCAGCCATTTCCCTCCCGCTGAAGGCCTGGGTCTTTTCAAGGAGAAGGACTAGATTGGCCGGAGGATTCTGGTAATAAAACCAATTCAACAACTGCTCATCGGGCAAATTTTCCCATTCTTCTTCCTGTTTTAAAATTTGAAAATAATCCAAAACCTTCAGGGACTCAGCCCGGGTTGATAGTTTCCGAGCCGGAAACCAGACACTCACAGGAATAGGGCGGGCGATGCTTTCCGTCCTGAAGTCGTAGATTTTGTGATAGGTTCTCGAACTGTCGGAAAGAACACTGTGCCTGAACCCTACGGGATACGGGCCGTACTCTAAACCGATATCCGCCAATGCAGTCTGGCCATAGCCCAGGGGTGCGACGGCAAGTACAACAAGCATTAGAAAATAGGGTCGGAAAATGGAACTACAAGGTTGGATCATTCGTTGAGTCGGTTGTATTTCTTCAGGGTTTTGACCAGCAATTCGTGGGGCAGGGCATAGGCCTTATTTCCATTGATTCCCTCCATAGTTTCCGCGGCCACCATGGCGTTGATGATGGCTTCTTCCACGGCCTGTACGGTAGCTTCGAAAACCGGCATGATCTGGTCATTGGATATGGATTCCACCTGGGTTGTCTCCTCCCGGTTAAAGGCACCTTCATTGGCCGTTGAAAAGGCGAGAAAGATGTCCCCGGAGCCATTGCTGCCGCGTCCGCCGACAATGCCGATACCCAATGGGATTCGTTGGGCAATTCGCTTTAATTGATGCGGGAGCAGGGGCACATCTGTGGCTACAATAACGATAATGGAGCCATCTCCTTCCTGCCTCCGGGATTGGGGCGCCGCCTTGAACTCGTAGTTTAAGGTGTCCTTTAATTCACGTCCTACCGGGACACCCGCGATGGTGAGGTTCCTTTTGGCTCCAAAATTAGCCTGGACCAGAGCCCCCAGGGAATAGGTTTCCTTTCCGATGGTAAACACTCTGGAAGACGTTCCTGTACCGCCCTTAAAACCCAGACACATCATGCCGGTACCCCCACCCACATTGCCTTCTGCGATTTTGCCGGAAGATGAATTCTCAATGGCTTCCAGCACGTGGGCCTCTGTTACGTGAAACCCGTATATGTCATTCAGAAAACCATCATAGGTTTCCCCGACCACCGGATAGGTGTACCACCAATCTTCGCCCTTGTACCAGTCTGTATCCACATACCATTTCAGAACCGCGTCCCGCACCACACCCACACTATTGGTATTGGTAATCATGACCGGGGTTTCCAGGAAACCGGACTCGGTCACCCAGGTGGTCCCTGTCATTTCCCCATTGCCATTAAGGCTATACCAGTTGGCATACACCGGGCTGAATTTTCGGGCCTTTCCCCTTGGGAAAATAGCGGTGACTCCGGTTCGCACCGGGCCTTTCCCGGCCACATTGAGGCCTTCTCCGGAAATCACGGTGCTATAACCCACTTCCACCCCCGCAACATCTGTAATGGCATTGAACGCCCCGGGTGACCCGTCAAAGGGCACTCCCAGGTCGCGGGCTCTTGGTTTTTGGCTAAAACCATAGGTACCCAGAAGCATCACTGCAATTATGATATTCACTACTTTCAATCTTTTCAGGCTCATGATTTGCTATTTAAAAGCGCGGGTTTAGGGGTGCCCTTGTTGATGGTTTTTAAATGTAGGGATATTAAGGGAAACCTGTTTATCCCTTCACTTCATTGGTTTTGGAGGAATCCGCCAGTAGGTTATGAAGTTCGGAAAGTTCTTTTTGGGTTAAATTCCGCCATTTTCCGAGGGGGATGTCCAATGAAATATTCATGATCCGATAGCGCTTTAACTGCCGCACTTCGTTCCCGAGTTGTTCGCACATCCGACGGATTTGCCGATTGAGCCCCTGGGTGAGGATGATGCGAAACTGGTAGGTGTCCAGCTGTTCTACAAAACACTTCTTGGTGACAGTGCCCAGTATCGGAACGCCATTGCCCATTTTTTTGATAAAGGAAGGGGTGATGGGTCGCTTTACAGTGACCAGATACTCTTTTTCATGATTGTTCCGGGCGCGAAGAATTTTATTGACAATATCCCCATCATTGGTCAGCAGGATCAAACCCTGACTGTCTTTGTCCAAACGGCCAATCGGGAAAATGCGCTCGGGGTAATTGATAAAGTCGATAATATTGTTCTTCTCCCGTCGGGTATCGGTGGTGCACACAATTCCGCGGGGTTTGTTAAAGGCCAGATATACCGGTTTTGTTTCCGGGGCGTTAATGAGTTTCCCGTTGAGGCGAATTTCGTCTTCCGGGGAGACCTTACTCCCCATTTCGGCAATCACCCCGTTGATGGTGACCCGTTTTTGCTCGATAAGTTTGTCGGCGGCTCTGCGCGAACAGTATCCTATTTCACTGAAATACTTATTGATGCGAACCTTTTTGTTGTCTTCCATGAATTTGTGTTACCCTTTCTCAGGGACAATACTTTAGCTGTCCGATGGATTATAATTCGTTTTATCGATTATGGGCTTCTATGAGGGGAGTTACCATGGAGAGGCGGATATCCGGGACCTCCTGGTCAAAAATATTCCAACTGTACACCACCCCAACCATCTGTAACTCCGGAAAAATCAACAGGGATTGGCCTCCGAAACCCATTCCGGACCACACGGGCGTATCGCCGCTGTCCTGTCTCCACCATTGGTACCCATATCCTGTGTTTTCCACCTGGGTAGAATCTGAAATCCGGGTGGTGCTCCTCTCTATCCACTCCCGCGATACCAATTGTTTGCCCTCCCATGTGCCGCGGTTCAACACCAAATACCCGATTTTCGCGAGATCCTCAGCCTTGAGATATAGCCCGCCGAGGGCGTCGCGATACCCTTTAGGTGTGGATTTCCAGTAAAAGTCTTCTATACCCAAAGGGCCAAACAGGAATTCCCGGGCATAGGCATCCAAAGGATATCCGGTCGCCTTTTTGAGGATCACGGACATGAGTTGGCTGGCGCCACTATTGTACACCCAGGTAGTTCCCGGTAAGGTATCCATGGGTTGATCCAGCGTAAACTGAATCCAATCGCTGCTCGCTTCGAGGGCTCCCGTCGTGTTATTATCCATCGGAGCCCCAATTTCATACCATTCCATGCCCAGACGCATGGTCAGAAGATCTTCCAAAGTGGCCAGTTGAAAGTATTCACCGGTATTCGACAAGTCGTAATCTTCCAGGTAATCCGTGAGTTTCACCCTGGTTGATTCAATATGCCCCTGGTCTATGGCGATGCCGATAAGCAGGGAAGACACAGACTTAGTAATGGATTGGAGCGTGTGTACTTTTCGATTGTGGTAATACGGATGCCAATAGGGATGGTAATAGTTAAAGTCCCCATATGCCGTGGAATCCGCACAGCTCTTATAACCGCATCCGAGGTCACCGCTGAACCCCTGGCTTATTTGTGTGTAATCGTTGTTAAAAGTCTGATGTAAAACTAATTGCCCGTTTTTAAGTAGCAATAGCTCATCGACATATCCATAGGTGCCTTTTTTTATTTCAGCGAGAAGGGTGTCTATGGGTTCCTCACGCAAACCCTCCTGCTCAAAAGTGGATGTGGGCCAGAATCCTGTTTGAACCCCGGGGGATGCTTCGGATTTTTTAGATTCTCCGCACCCTGCCATCAGGAGCAGCATGAGGCCCATTAGAAGGGAATATTGAATATTCATATGTCCAGGTTCTTGGAAGCTAAAAGGGCTTGGGGTAGCTCCGGCACTTCAATCGTTCCTAAAAATAGTACTTATATTTTTTCTCAAGTGCTTCCTCAATACGATTTGAGAGTTCCGTAATCTGCCCTTTTTTCAAATACGGAAATGAACGGTCGTTGCTTCCGGGATATTTATTCCCTGTATAATTCTCTTCAACTACCGCAAACAAATGTATCCCCTCAGGTTCGGCTTTCCTAGGTTGCCAGATGTGACATATTGTAATAATTGAATACAGACCCATTACCATTGGGCTTCCAGGGATAACTAATCTGGGTTTATCGGTAGATCCCGTAATCTTTATAATAGCTTTAATATAGCGGTCAAATTCGCTATAAGTATTTTATCCCTTATGAAATAAGTGAAAATTTCTTTAGGGGATACGTTCGGGTCATTTTGAGCAGATGCGGTCGCAAGCCAGCAGAGTACACTCCTGTGTGTTCATTCCAGAAAATCAGAAGTTAGCCTTTTAGAAAGGTAGGAGGACATTGTACTATAGAATCATTGTTTCTAAAATGTATGATAAACTCTTATTCTAAAAACAATATCATTTGTGCCAAAAACATCCTCAACAGTCTGTCTTGTATAAAAGTATCCAATCCGAAATTCAGCTTTCCATGAAGGAGAAAATTCCTTACCAATACCCGGAGTAATTCTAACAACATCATTAAACTGTTTTACTCCTATGAGATTCCAGAAAAGTTCTAGTCCGATAGGGAGGTAAACGCCATCATTAAAACTAAACCATTCGCCTTTTAAAAATAACACCATTTCCGCCTGATAGCGAAGTCTAAGTCCAAATGTGTTTTTCCAATTTGCAGTTTCTATATCAAAACGTTCTTCCAGCCTAAGATAATGCCATATATTGATTTTCGGCCGATCTGGCCATGTTAGTTTGTACCCTTGGAAAGGTCTAATTTCCAAACGATTAGACTCTGTATTGTTATCAGTAAAGAGGAACGCCACACCGCCATATAATTTTGAATTATGATATAAATTCGGAAGTAATCGTTTGGGTAGTTTATAGCTAACTGAAGGCCTTATAACAAACCTATACCACTCATTGGGAAAAACTGTTCTGGCCCCAATCTCACCATATACATTCACCTTTTCTGACAGCGTGTAGGTTACATCATAATCCAACCAAATTTGTTCAGTAACAATGCCATTGGTGAGTGTATCTTGAGCATTCACTGTTGGGTTTAAACCCGTGTTAAAAAGGATGATAATTAAAACCAGTTTAAACTTCACAACAGAATTATTTTCCTATTCCATAAACCGTTCTAGAAGGCGATAATATCTGTGCTCGAATTATCCATTTTCAGCATTTTATGATTCTATTTTTACTCTTTCTATTTCACCAATTCAACTTCTCCGGGTCTCCATGTTTTATCTATCCATGGTTTTAAAGGACCATAAACACGAAGGATGACTATAAAACTTTTTCCTGGAATGGTTTGCAACCAATTATTTTCCTGACCTGGTGCGGGGTTTGGTGAGAAGAAGACATCGAAAGAACCATCTTCATTTTGTTTAAACCCTTCCGTTAAACTACCCACTGTTGGAAATTGTTGATCGGTCTGCAGCAACGAGCGTGTTTGGGTATCATAAATGGTTACCGCCCAAAAATCATTTACAGGAACATTGGCCGGTATATGCAATTTGTATTCTTTGGCACCATCAAAAGCATTTTTATCTCCATCCAGAAATGAAATGGCATAATCTGATCCCGCTCCTTCCATAGTAACGGCCATAGCCGGAGTAACGGCCGTGTAGTTATAGTGGAACATATCCAATGCATCGGTATTATAGCCT
>CAKZOC010000180.1 GCA_937136025.1 uncultured Bacteroidota bacterium | reverse complement strand
ATTACCTCACCCTCTGCATAAGCTGAATTTGCTTGTTGTACCGTGGTATTGGAATTCCAAACGGAAGGATTCGTTATATTACGCCAAGCCCATATAACCGGGGTTCCATCCGTAAACTTCGCAATAGCCGTGCGACCTGAAGTCTGGCCGATCGCCGTTAGTGTAAAACTTGCACCGTAGTCCGATGAATCAAAGTTATAAATTGCTACATCGGTGAAAGTACCATTTGAATTAGCGGTGGTATATGTAACCCTATCCTCGTGGATCGTGGGTTCCTCATGGACTGTCAGGGTAATACTTTCGTTCTCTAACCAACCCGTACCCGAAGCATAGGCCGTCTCACCGGGCTGATAATCCAACTTATCAGTAGTAACTTCCTGCCCGGTAACTGTTTCAGAGACCAAAAAAGCAATCAGCAATAAAAGCATTCGCCCGCTTGTATTACTGATTCGTTTGAGTGTGGAGTAAAAATGTTCCATTGGGATGTGGTTTAGGTTGTAGGGTGTTTAAAATAGGAATAGGTGTCTAACTGTAAGGGTCCGGACACGGGCCACGCGGGCAGAAATACATACGAAGCCTGCATCCCGCTTTCAGGGCTGGATAAAAAGAGACTCGTTAAAAAGGAATAGAAGTAATTCTGCTCCATACGCAAATGCCGGTTTTTAAGTACTCTTAAAAACCATAACAGGCAGGTGTAGGAGTAAGATATGGTATGAAAAACAGAGCCTAATTCCGCGATCGGATGTCTCGGTAATTTAAAAACAGGGGGGAATCTCTATTTGCCATTCCCTAAATATATGTTAAAATAATTAAACCATGGTCCCATAAGCTCTTATTTACGGTGGTTCATCGATGAAATGCACAGTTACTCGCCAACTTGTTTAGGTGTTGTAGGAAAGTACTTATGTAATATCCTTTACCTACGAAGTGTAAGTTGAGATTGCAGTTTTGAGGTACCTTGGAGGAGGAATTTCTATTATTTTGAGGCAGGTGCTTCCAGTGCCCCCCTGCCGGTGATGAAATACTCCGCTTCGAGTTGTGTACTCATGATCCATTGATTACCAGGTTCGCTTTTGTATATGGATTTATGTGCTTTGATAGCAGCTCCAACTTTATCATAACTGCCACTGATGAGCCGGTGCCCACCATCCAGCAGCAGGTATGTAAAGGGTCCCGTCACATATTTAGCACAGCGTGCTGTGTTTCCTCGGCTTCCTGAATTTCTCAAAATCGTTTTTTCTATCCTAAGCTCCGCGGGAATAAGGGCGTAATCCTTTTGTGCCCTTTAAATACAGTGAATGTATCTCCAGATTCCAGTCACCAGGGCATGATACTGCCGGAAGAACGTTGTCCTGACCACCGTAATCTATTCGGATCGGATAAAAACACCTATTTTATCCATTCTTTAAGTTAAGATTAACATTTTTACTACCTTACCCTTTCTATTTTTAGGGCATTCGTGAAACGGCTTTTACGGCCTGAGTCCTAAATTCTGAATCGGAAAAACACCTCAGGGTATTCCAGATAGATTACGAAACGGTCAAATCCATATGGCCAATCAAACACATATAAACCGAAACAAATGAAAAGAAGAGACTTTGTGCAGTATGCCGGGTTGGGAGCCGGGGCATTGATGATGCCTTCCCTGCTGATGGGAAAAGACATTCCCACGGAAGCCCTGCTGACACCGGGAATGGACCTTGTCCTTAAAAAGCAAATGGCCGATGTGGCCCTGAACACGGCAAAATCCCTTGGGGCCTCCTACGCCGATGCGCGTATCGGACGCTACCTGAACCAATACGTCTTCACCCGCGAAGACCGGGTGCAAAATGTGGTCAATACCGAATCCTTCGGGATCGGGATCCGGGTAATTGTCAATGGCACCTGGGGCTTTTCCAGTACCAACGATGTAACCGCAGATGGCATTGCCAAAGCCACCACCCAGGCAGTTTCCATTGCCAAGGCCAATGGGATACTTCAAAAAGAGCCTGTTCAACTGGCTTCGGCCCCCGGGCATGGGGAAGTTTCATGGAAAACTCCCATAAAGAAGGATTTCAAGGAGGTTCCCGTATCCGAGAAGGTAGACCTGCTGCTCAGCGCCAATGCTGCGGCTATGGAAGCCGGTGCCAGCTTTGTGAATTCCGCCCTTTTCATGGTTAATGAACAAAAATATTTCGCCTCAACGGACGGGTCCTATATAGACCAGGACATCCATCGCATATGGCCTACGTTCACTGTGACAGCCGTGGATCGTGCCGCCGGAAAATTTAAGACACGCCAGGCCATGAGCGCCCCGATGGGGATGGGCTTCGAATATATGGACGGCCTGGAATCAGAGAAACTGGCAGGGCCTGAAGGGATAAAGCTCTACCGCAATAGCTACGATATAGTGGAAGACGCCCGTCTCGCCGCCCAACAGGCACAGGCAAAACTGACGGCCAAATCTGTAGAAGCCGGGAAGTACGACCTGGTGCTGGAACCCAACCACCTGGGGCTGACCATCCACGAATCCGTCGGGCACCCGCTGGAACTCGACCGGGTACTGGGCTACGAAGCCAATTATGCGGGAACGAGTTTTGCCACACTGGATAAATGGAAAACCGGGAATTTCAAATACGGCAGCGACATTGTCAACCTGGTAGCAGATAAGACTCAGGTCGGGTCCCTCGGCGCCGTGGGTTATGACGACGAAGGGATCAAGACCAAAAAATGGGACCTGGTCCGAAACGGGGTACTGACCAATTACCAGGCCATCCGGGACCAGGTACATATGATCGGGCAGAACGAATCCCACGGATGCTGTTATGCGCAAAGTTGGGACGACGTGCAGTTTCAGCGTATGCCGAATGTTTCCCTGGAACCCGGAAAGGAGAAATACTCCATTGACCAGATGATCAAAGACGTGGAAAAAGGCATATATATTGCCGGTCGCGGGTCCTACTCCATCGCTCAGCAACGCTATAACTTCCAGTTTGGAGGTACGGTTTTCTTTGAGATCAGGAATGGGGAGATCGTCGGGATGCTCGATGATGTCGCCTACCAGTCCAATACCCAGGAATTCTGGAACTCCTGCGTAAAGATCTGTGATGAGAGCGATTACCGCATGTTTGGTTCGTTCTTCGATGGCAAGGGGCAACCCTCGCAAATCAGCGCGGTTTCCCACGGCAGTTCTACTGCCCGTTTTAACGATGTAAATGTGATCAACACCGGAAGGACCATTTAAGAGGGGTTTCCATAAAAAAGTAGACAATGGCAATTTATACAAAAGAGGAAGCGAGAAAAATCCTCGAGAAAACACTGAGCTTTTCCAAGGCGGATGCCTGTGAAGTCAATCTCAATGGCAGTAACAGCGGAAACATAAGATATGCGAGAAATACGGTTTCCACCTCCGGGTACAGCTCCAACCAGACCCTGGTGGTACAATCGAGTTTTGGAAAGAAATCCGGGACGGCCACTATCGACGAGTTTGACGATGCCTCCCTTGAAAAGGCAGTCAGACGGGCCGAGGAACTGGCCCGGCTTTCCCCGGAAAACCCGGAATTTATGGAGCCCCTTGGGCCCCAGGAATACGATGAATCAGCGAGTTATAAGGCTGGTACCGCCAAGGTATCCCCCGAGTATCGGGCCCAGGTTGCCAAAAGCAGTATCGAGCCCGCCGCGGCAAAGGATGTTACCGCTGCCGGATATTTCAACGATTCTGAAGGTTTCAGCGCCATGATGAACAGCAATGGCCTGTTCGCCTATAACCAGTCGACCAACGTGGACTTTACGGTCACCATGAGGACCAATGACGGTACGGGCTCCGGATGGGTCAGCCGGGATTACAACGATGTCAGCAAATTTGATGCCTCCGAGGCCTCCCAAATAGCCATTGACAAAGCGGTGATGTCGCGTGAAGCTAAAGCCATCGAGCCCGGGAAGTACACAGTAATCCTGGAACCTGCAGCCTCAGCCGGCCTTCTGCAAAATATGTTTTCCTCTTTCAGCGCCCGTACGGCGGACGAAGGAAGAAATTTCATGTCGGCCCCCGACGGCGGCAATAAAATCGGGCAGAAAATTGTGGATGAGCGGGTAACGCTGTGGTCAGACCCGTTACATCCGGACGTACCAACCGCCACATGGAACGGTGCCGGGCAGCCGCTGAAAAAGACCATGTGGATCGAGAACGGCGTAGTAAAGAATCTCGCCTATGACCGTTATTGGGCGGAACAAAAAGGCGTAGACCCTGTTCCTTTTCCCGCCGGGGCGATCATGGCCGGGGGCGACGCCAGCCTGGAGGACCTCATCCGAAGCACCCGGAAAGGGATCTTGGTCACACGTCTCTGGTACATTCGCAGTGTGGACCCCCAAACCCTCTTGTATACGGGCCTTACACGGGATGGAACCTTTTATATCGAAAACGGAAAGATTAAACACCCTGTCAAAAACTTCCGTTTTAACGAGAGTCCGATCATCATGCTCAATAACCTGGAAACCCTCGGGCAACAGGTGCGGATCAACGGGAACCTGATCCCATACATGAAAATACGCGACTTTACCTTTACCAGTCTTTCCGATGCGGTTTAGGCCCCTGTAAAAACACCAGGCTGGTTGCCGGCATAGGCAACCAGCTTTTTTTTTGTGAATGCTGACCTAAACTAAACGTGAGTACTGCCCTGGGAAACGAGTTTTTCTTTACGCGACTACAATACGAGTCCGGTGACTGGGACGTGGACCAACGGATGCCCTCGAACCTGTTGAATTCGCTGGTAGAGTACACCACCCTGCAGGTGGATCCCATGGAGCGGATTGTGCCCCTGAGCAGCGAGGATATCTTCAAAAGCCCGTTTTGTTACCTCTCCGGCCATAAATTGGTGGAGTTCACTTCCCGGGAAAAAGAAAACTTCGAAAAATATGTGCGCAACGGGGGATTTGTCTTTGCGGATGATTGCAACCACGACATCGACGGCCTTTTTGCAAAATCCTTTGAGCGGCAAATGGAAGAGATCTTCGGGCCCGGGGCCCTGGGGAAGATCCCCAACGACCACGAGTTGTATTCGGTTTTCTTCGATTTTGAGGACGGGCCGCCCACAACCTCACAGGAACTCAACGGCTGGGGGGACGATCTGGTCCACGACTACCTGAAAGCCATTGAATTCCAGGGGCGAATCGGTGTACTTTACAGCAACAAGGACTACGGTTGCGAATGGGACTACGATTTCAGGAACAAAAGATGGTACAAGATCGACAACACGCGCTTCGGGATCAATATCGTCCTGTACGCGCTAACTTCATAACCCATTATAATGAATACGGAATTGGAACAAATCGCTGCGGAAGTGGACACCTTATCCCGAAAGCTTAAGGCCCTGAGAGAGGAGATCGGCAAGGTCATCATCGGTCAGGAGAAAACCGTCTCCCAGTTGCTGATCACTTTCCTCGCTGGCGGGCATGCGCTTCTGGAAGGGGTGCCGGGCCTGGCCAAGACACTCATGATCCGCACCCTGGCCGATGCCATTGATCTGAAATTCAAAAGGATTCAGTTCACCCCGGACCTGATGCCTTCGGATATCCTGGGTACGGAGATCCTGGAGGAGGACCACAGTACAGGTAAGAAGTTCTTCAAATTCAACAAAGGCCCCATTTTCTCCAATATCATCCTGGCGGACGAGATCAACCGGACCCCTCCCAAGACCCAGGCTGCCTTGCTGGAGGTAATGCAGGAATTTTCAGTGACCTACGGGGACCAGACCTACCCCCTTGAAAAACCGTTTTTCATTCTGGCCACCCAGAACCCAATCGAACAATCCGGGACCTTTGTGTTGCCGGAAGCCCAACAGGACCGCTTCCTGCTGTATATAGAAATCGGGTATCCGGGAGCGGAGGAGGAAGCGGCCATCCTAAAAGCTACCACGGGGACCACCCGGGCCCGTCTGAACAAGGTCATCAGCGGGACGGATATCCTCAGGTTACAGGAATTAGTGCGGGAGGTATCCATCAGCGATCCCCTTATCGAGTATGTAAGCGAGATGGTCCGGGCCACCCGGCCGGACACCTCACACCTGGAATTTGTCAAAAAGTGGGTAGATTGGGGGGCAGGACCCCGGGCCGGGCAGGCGATGATCCTGACGGCCAAGGCACATGCCCTCTTGCAGGGGCGTCTGTCGGTGACCCCGGAGGATATCCGGGCAGTCGTCTTTCCGGTATTCCGACACCGCATCCTGGTAAATTTCCGGGCAGAATCCGAAGGGATTCGCTCCGACAGCGTTACGGCTGAGATTTTGGATAAAGTCCTCTATAAGGTTTCCTGATGGGAGGGCAGGATTATCAGGATCTCCTCAAACCTGAATGGCTCGGCACCGTATCCGGGCTTTCCCTGATTGCGCGCATTGCCGTGGAAGGCTATACCGCGGGGCTGAACCGAAGCCTCAAACTGGGCCCCGGGATGGAATTCAGTCAGTACCGCGGATACCAGGCCGGGGACGACCCCCGGCTGCTGGATTGGAAAATGCTCGCACGCTCCGGCAGGTATTATATCAAAGAATCGGAGCAGGAAAGCCTGGTAACTGTCAAATTCATCGTGGATGCCAGCGCTTCCATGGAATATCGTGAAGGGGAGCTTTCCAAGGCAGAATATGCCAGGCTGCTCGTGGCTGCGCTTGCTTATATGGCTTTTAAACAGGGAGATTCCGTCGGACTCCATGCCCTGAATGAGAAAGAGCTGGTCAGCGTCTTTCCAGCGGCAGGTAAAAGACAGTATTACCGTTTGTTGCTCCATTTGCTCGGGGTGACCAATAGCGGAAAATGGCCGGAACCTTCCCGGGCCATACAGAGGATTCCGCAGCACGGCCGAAGGGAACTGCTATTTTTTCTAACCGATATGTATGAGAGCGAAAAGGAGCTCACACGCTTTGCAGGGAATCTGAAAACACCCAGGAATGAGGTAGTGGTTTTACATATCATGGGCAGGGATGAAATGGAATTTGACTACGGCACCCCCCTGACTTTTGAAGACCTGGAAACCGGAGCCAGGGTTCAGGTGGATGCCGGTAAGGCCAGGAAAGTGTACCTGGAAAAACTCCAGGCCAGGATGGGAGCCATCCGGGAGGCTTTACTCGGAAAGGGGATTGGATATCACATCTTCCGCATGGACACTGCTCTTGATCAGGCATTGCATCACTATCTGAAAGAACGAAGCCGTTTGAACTGAAATGTTTTTTGCCAATTCCATATATCTCTGGTCCTTGTTGGGCGTGCTGCTGCCCATTGGCATCCACCTGTGGAGCCGGCGTGAAGCCAGGACGATCAAAGTGGGGAGCATTGCCCTGCTGGAGGCATCGGATTCTGTGAGTTCCAGATCAATACGCCCGAACGAATGGTGGCTCCTGTTCCTGAGAACCCTTATCGTTTCGTTCCTGGCATTGATCCTATCCGGCCCGCGGATAAAGGGCCCTGCCCCGAAACATGAGGTAGTCTATGTGGTCGAAGGATCCCTGCTCCGGTCGGGACTACCGGCCGACCTTGGCAGCCGCTCAGGGGAATCACCCCATGTCAGGCTTCTGGAGAAGGGCCTGCCCGTATGGGATCCGGACGAAACCCCACCCCCCGCTGCCGGCCCTCCGGGCTACTGGCAATTGGTGCCGGAACTGAATGCCCTGAATGCCGACAGTGTCCTGGTCTTCACCCGTGGGTACCTCAGCGGGACGCGGTCCAAAAGGCCCGCAACCCGGGGTCACATCCGCTGGATCGGTGTAAAAAACAAAGACCCGCATGTACAACCCCTGCTGGCGCGGGGCAACGGGGAAACGGCTGAGCTCTACACGATCAGAAGCCAGGGGGAAAAAACTACTTTTGAACGGCGACGGATAACGGCCTCCCAGGGTACGTATGCTGTATCGGCAGGGGGAGACAGCATTCGTCTGAGGGGTGAAAACGAGAATTTCCTGCTGCCCCTCCAAAACAACACTCCCCTGCACGTGAGGATGTATACAGGTTCCGAAATGCAGGCCGATGCTCATTATATGGAGGCTGCCCTCAGCGCAGTTTCGAACTATCTGGATCAGGAGATCCGGGTAGAACAAGGACCGGCCACCGGGGATCGTACCCTAGGGGAGGCGGATATACTGATTTGGCTGAGTCCGGATCCCCTACCCCAGGTGGATGGAAAAGTGCTTTTTTTTCGACCCGATTCCCTGTCCAGTGAACTCATCGAACCGGACCTGAAGGAGGGGCACTATCGTCTGACCGCCAGATTGAACCTGGGGAATTCCATGGAGGGGCATTTGCCCGAGCAGCTTTTGCAGTTGCTCCTCCCTCCTCAGCAGTGGGAAGGGCTTATTGAAAATGCGGACCGCAGGCAATGGGAAAGTGCTATGCTGGGAGGGCCACCTGAAGGCTATTCTGATAACACCAATAAGCCTGAGGGCACAGACCTGCAGCAGCAGGACAGGGCCTCAGACTTTCGGGATCTTTCCGGGTATTTCTGGCTTGTGGTCCTCGCCCTTTTAACCCTTGAACGACTTCTGGCACTACGAAGAAAGCAATGACCAATAGCGAAGCATCCATATTGACCCACTTCCGGAACCGATGGCAAATGCTGCTGTATATAGAGTGTGCCTTGTATGCCCTGGGGGCAGGCCTCTTTTTGTTCCTGGTCAGCGGGGGGGTGTTCGCGGGATTGTTGGCAGGACTCTTCGTCTTTGGCGTGAGTATTGCTGTGCGCAAACCCTGGAGGCGGGATTTGAAGCGCGTTGCCGCTTTTGTGGATACCGCGGTGGTGGAGGCCGACTACAGCAGCGCCCTGCTCTTGTCCGAAGCGGATTCCCTTCCCGGCCTCTCCCGACTGCAGCGCAACCGGGTGGCCGGTCAACTCCGGGAACCGGTCCGCAGGCTTATACCTCCCAATGGGTTACTCCGGGCTCTGACCACTATGACCCTCCTGATCCTTTTGGGCGTTCTGGCGCCGCGTACCGGATTTTTCAATACAGAGGCTGCTTCTGCAGGCCGCGGAGGAAGTCCGGCCCGGATTGAATTCGCACCTGTTGATTCGCTTCAGGGCGGAACAGAGACACCAAAGCTAACGGGCCAACGGATCCGCCTGGATTTCCCCGCTTATACGAATAAACCGGATGCGCAAACCCAAGACCCAAATATCCGTGCCCTGATCGGAACGACCATCCTGTGGGAGCTTCGCTTTGAAGGAGCAGTGTTCGAGGTGATTATGGAACGGGGTGGAGAACGGTTTCCGCTTCAACCCACCGGGGAGTTCTTTACCCTCCGGCAGGTCCTGGACGGATCGGGGTTCTACAGCTTCCGGTTTTCAGACTCCCTTGGGAACTGGCAGGTTTCCGACCTGTATGCCCTTGAGGCCATTCCCGATAAACCTCCTACAGCGAAAATAGAAGGCGTCCCACAATTCACCTATTTCGGGGCTGAAGATGCCCTCAGGCTTGATTTTACCGCACAAATCTTTGATGATCTGGGGATATCAGATGCCTACATTGTTGCCACCGTGAGCAAGGGATCCGGGGAATCGGTGAAATTCCGGGAAGAACGACTCGGTTTTGACACCCCCCTTACCCCCGGAACACGCTCTGAAAAGCTGTCCAAAATACTGAATCTGAAGCAACTGCAGATGGATATCGGAGACGAATTATACTTTTATGTAGAGGCATTGGATCGCAGACAACCCCTACCCAACCGCGGACGGAGCGAGACGTATTTTGCCGTGATCCGGGACACGGCCTCCTCGGCCTTCGCCGTTGAGGGAAGCCTGGGGGTAGACCTGATGCCGGATTATTTCCGCAGCCAGCGCCAGCTCATCATCGATACTGAAAAACTTATCGCTGAAGCTCCTTCCCTGCCAGTTTCCGAATTCAAATTCCGGAGCAATGAGCTGGGCTTTGACCAGAAAGCCCTGCGCATCAAATACGGACAATTCATGGGGGAAGAATCCGAGATGGACCTCGCCCCTGAAGAATCTCTGTCCGAAGATACCCCTGAGGGCGAAGATGCAGACCATGCGGACCCCCTGGCCGAATTTACACACGATCACGACGGGGACAACGCGCACAATCTGGTAGCGGAAGGGGAAGGGGAGAAAGAAGAGGATCCGTTACACGAATACCTGCACAATCATGAGGACCCAGAGGCAGCCACCTTATTTGAAGAGTCGTTGAGGACCAAACTGAGAAAGGCCCTGGATGTGATGTGGGATGCCGAACTTCATCTCAGGCTCTATACCCCCGAAGCCTCATTGCCCTATCAGTACGAGGCACTTGGACTGCTTCAGGAAATTAAGAACAGTGCGCGAATATATGTGCATCGCATAGGATTCGATCCACCCCCGATCAAGGAAGAAAAACGGCTGAGCGGGGATATTGAAGGTGTGAGCACTTACGCCAGGGATGAATTCCTCGAGTACGAGGGAAGCTTCCCGGCCATGCGGCAGGGGGTGACCCGATTGCAAACCCTGATTGAAGGAAACTCGACCTATACCGATGCAGATCGGGAACTCTTCCGGCGCGCCGGGCAGGAGCTGGCCGCAAAGGCGCTCGAAGAGCCGGGAAGGTACCTGTCGCTCCTCAGAGCCCTCAAAGCGACAGAAACCAAGTCCGGAAGGGCCGTTGAGGCTCTTCAGGAGCTCCGTCAAAAGCTATTGCAAATCTTGCCGGCGGAAGAAAAAATACCCGGTCTTCAGACGGGAAACCGGGATGATATGAATACCTTATTCCTCAAGGAACTGCTGGAATATGAATGAGAGCTGGGGCATCCTGAACACTTCGCTGCTGTGGCCGGCCTTGTCCGCCGCAATGCTGCTGTCAGGCCTTTTTATTTTAAAAGAGTGGCCTAGTAGGAAGGACAGCGGGTTTTACCTGAGGGTTTTCCTGGGGATGTGCGCTGTGCTGGCACTACTCGGCCTTGTGCTGAAACCGGCTGTTCGGCAGGACCTGGAACAGCGCAAGGCCCTTTTGCTTACCCCAGGCTTTGACCCTGAGGCCGCGGACAGCCTCAAGGAGGCACATCCGGGTATCCGGACCCTTGAATACCACCCAGGGAATCCCCTGGCTATTGATCCTTCACTGACCACGGTCCTTATTTTGGGGCACGGACTCGCTCCTTATGACCTTTGGCAGGTTAAAGACCGTAAGGTCGTATTCATTCCTGCTCCTCCTCCTGCCGGAATCACCCGTTTACGCAGTCCGCGGGATGTCGTATTGGGAAGTAGTGTTTCCATTAAAGGCATGTACAACAAACCGGTAGAGGGGAATCGGCTGCTGCTCAGGGACCCCGGGGGGAATCCCAGGGACTCCGTCCTGATGCCAAATAGACCGCAATGGAATTTCAGTTTAGAATCGGTACCAAAGGCAGCGGGCAACCTGACCTATTTCCTGGAAGAACAGGACAGCAGCGGGCAGGTAGTCCGCATCGACCCGTTTCCCCTGCGGGTAAAGCGGGCGAGTCCGATGCGCGTGCTGATCCTCAATACCTTCCCGACCTTTGAGACGCGGTACCTGAAAAATCTCCTGGCAGAGAAGGGCAATGCAGTGGTGGTGCGCAGCCAATTGACACGGGGCGCATATAAATTCGAATACCTCAATAGGAAAGAACAGCCTGTTTACCAGCTTACCGGGGAAAACCTGCAGGAATTTGACCTGCTCATCACAGACGCCGCTTCCTACCGTGGCCTTGGCGCCTCCTCCCGGAAAGCCCTGCGTGAAAGCATCGAGAATTCTGGCCTGGGCCTTTTGATACAGGCAGACGACCGGTTCCTGAGCCTCCCAGAAGATGAGTCCTTCTTCGATTTTCGCCCGGATGGGCGCACCACTTGGGACGCCGGATATGGTAAAGGGCTGGTCCTGGACAAATTTCCTCTTGTCTTCTCCATGAATTTTCCCATTCAACCCATTTTGCTGCCCAATGGAAAACAGGCCGGTGCCTACCGACCCGTGGGGAAGGGGAAGGTGGTAACCACCCTGCTGAAAGACACTTATCAATGGGTATTGCAGGGTAAAGGGGAAGCCTATCGGGAGTTATGGGCGGTCTTACTCAGCCATGCGGCCGCAGCAAACGAAGTGCCGGTGGCCTGGGAGACCCGAACCCTCCTTCCAAGGCGCGATGAGCCCTTTGATTTCCGAATCCGTGGAGCGCTCTCAGAACAGGTACTCAAAAATGACAGGGGCCTCCGGCTTCCCCTGATCCAGGACATGTTGGTCCCCGCCGTTTGGAAAGGAACGGACTATCCGGAGCGCGTGGGCTGGAACCATCTCCGGTTCACTGCGGATTCTCTTCCGGATTTCAACTACTTTGTATATGGGGATGGGGATTGGGAAGCATTGGGTATTCAAAGCACCCTGGAAGTCAATAGTCGCTATTTTAAGGGAATAAAGGAAACCGAAACTACCGGGGAGGGCCTTGTACCTGTTTCATCCATGTGGTTTTATGTCCTGTTCCTGGCTGCCATGGGCTGGTTGTGGCTCGAGCCGCGGCTGAGGAGCTCCTGATCCGAAACCAGAATCCTGCTGATAGGTGATAACAGGGCATTTCAGGCATTAAAACAGTCTCGAACAATCCTGGAATATCCATTAAAGCTCCGCTCTACCCGCCCATAAATCACTGCCAACTGCAACTGCCCACTGTCTACTGCCTACAGCAACTGCCAACTGCCAACTTCTGGATTACGCCTTCAGCGTGATCCAGAGAGGGGGTAATAGGGATTGAACTATGCCTTAACAAACCCCTGCTTACTGCCACTGCATACTGGAAACTCTGGATTACGCCTCCGGCGTGATCCAGTAGTCCGGAAAATTCCGAAAGCAAAGCCTGTGCGCGCCTGCGCAATTCACTTTTGCCTTAAGACTTCACCCAAGCAAGCTCAGTTCGTCTCAATGCAAAAAGCCCCTTCTGACGAGCAGAAGAGGCTTTGCTTTCTTGTCGGGATGACTGGAATAAAGATAATCACTTATCTAATTCGCAATCAATATCTTACACTGTTTTTACGCGCCGATTAACCGAACTATACCTGCGGCATCAAATCAGGTCAAACTTGAGTAATTTAAATGAGCGTCTACAAGATAAATTTACTAAAAATATTTGAGGTATGACGGAGTTTTCTGGATGGGTCATTTCTCCTTCGAGTGCTTTTACCAGATTGCGAACTGTAGATACCACAAAAATCAGGGGAGTACATATTACCATTATATCTCCTGCATATTAAACAAAGATAGTATCCCTCAAGGTTTACGATCAAAGTGGTTTTGGAGGTCTTATAAGAGTAGTATAATCTGACAGAACTCACTTATTAGTAGCCGAACCATTCGACCCGATCCGATAAAGGCAACTTGTGTGGAACGAAAATTGTACCTTTATTAGGGACAAATCAAAAGAGAAATGGCAACCCTGGATTTAAGGCAGAGCGTATTAGAATATGTCAAAAGGGCCGACAACCGGTTCTTGAGACTCGTCAAGGCTATGGCCGAGAACTATGACGAGGAGCGCATAAGTATTGAGCAGTACAACAAGGAATTGGACGAGTCGATTGACGAGATTGCGCGAGGGGAAACCTACACCCAAGAGGAAATGGGCGAACGTATCAAGAAATGGGCAAAAAAGTAATCTGGACCCATCGCGCTGATGCAGACCTGAGCCAGGCCTTTTTAGATTTGTTGGAGGAATCCAAATCCATAGATACTACGACAAGAATCATTTCCGAAATCTACGAATCTACCCAAGTATTGAGGGAGAATCCAGAAATCTACAAACTGGATGTCCTCAAAAAAGACAACAATGGAAATATCAGGGCTTACGAAAAGCACACTTACCGGATATCCTATCTGGTCGAGCAGAAGGCGGTTTACATTCTCCGGGTGCGCTATGCCAGAAAAGAACCTTTGGAATTTTGACTCCGGTATTTTCTTTCAAAGAATTTTGGTCAATATAAATATTGCCGATATAGAAAGTGGAGCAGGGTTTCGGTTATGAATTTTACTAAAAAACCACAGACCTGGACAAGTCCGAATTAGATTTTGTTGGTAAAGTCTTGCAAACTGAAACATCTCATCAAAAAGGAGCAGATCCAGCTTTAGTGACCTTGGATCAGTTTGAGTATGATCCTATGGGACGTTTACTGGTACAAAATCAGACTATAGATGGGCTGACCACAACGATAACTTCGAATACATATGATCAAAGAGGTCAGTTATCGAAGAAATCCGTTGGAGGCGAAATACCCAATACTTTATCCGGCCTTAAGGACCTTGTCAATGTGGCAATCTCGGGAAATGAGATTACCAGTACGAATTCCTCAAATAGTTGGAGTAATGGTTTTGCTACCATTGAGCAAATTGATGCAGATGGATATATTCAGTGGCGTGCGAGTAGTACAGATAAAGGTGTTATGATAGGACTTTCATTAAACAATACCGATGCTAGTTACACATCGATCGATTATGCCTTGTATAAT